>CAYRXS010000576.1:0-1513 GCA_964428225.1 uncultured Planctomycetaceae bacterium | reverse complement strand
GGATCCCGAGCACCTGCTGTTCCAGGACCGCACGATCCTCGGCGCCGTCTTCGACTACTGGGACCTCGGCGCGGAGCTCTCGGGCCATTACGACCAGTTCGACTTCTGGTTCTCGGCCTGCAACGGGACGAGCGGGCTCGAGGCGCACCACGCCTACGTCCTCCGCGGAGAGTGGGCGCTCTACGATGCGGCGTGGAGGCTGCAGGAGACCTCGCGGAACACGCCGGAGCACCTGCGCGTGCTCCTCGGCCTGGTGTGCATGAAGGACTCGGACACGCCCCGGTGGGGCGAGGACTACTCCTGGGGAGGCGACATCGCGTTCACGTTCGGCCCCTACGCCTTCCTGGGCGAGTACATGAGCTTCGACCGCCGCGCGAGCGACGTCACGAAGGGCGTCGGCATCCCGGAGATCACGCTCCGCGAGAACTCCAGCCCGTGGAGCGCCTCGCTCGCCCGCAGCTACGGAGAGGAGTGGCAGGCGGGAGTGCGGTACCAGAACGTCGACGATGTCTTCGACACGACCTCGTGGGGTTTCGCGGTCCACTACTACCCGTTCGCGGGCCCGGTGGGCTTCGTGGGGGAAGTGGTTCAGTACGACGCCGGGTGGGGGGTGGTTCAGTCCAAACCTAAGGAGGGACCCGAAGGCTGGATGTTCCGCATCGGGGTCAATGTGGGCCGAACGAGGCCCGGCAAGTAATCGCGATGCCGAACGCGTCGGATCGATCCTCGCCGCGCTCGCCCCGATGACGAAGCGCACCGAACGCTACCCCGTTTTCGCCAACGGTCGGGTCCACGAGGGGGGTGACCTCGTCCTGTCCGCGAACGACGAGGGATTCCTGCTCGGACTCTCCGTGTTCGACACCGTGCTCCTGGAGGACGGGTGCCTCTACTTCCTCGAGGACCACGTCGAACGCCTGCGCCGGGGGGCGGCCGAGCTGCACATCGACTGGCCGCCGCCCTGGGACGTCGGGGACGCGATGCGTGCGACGGCGGACGCGCTCGGAGGCGGGAACGCGGCGGTGCGCGTCACGCTCTCCCGGGGCGTGGCGGGCAGGGGCTCGACGGTCGTGGTGACGACGCGCCCCGTGGGCGAGCTCCCCCTCCGCGGGGTGAAGATCCTGGTCTCCTCCTACCACAAGCTCGGGGGCAATCCGCTCGAGGCCCTCAAGTCCACGAACCGGCTGCGCAACATCCTCGCCCGGGAAGAAGCCCAGGCCGTCGGGGCCTGGGAAGCCGTGCTGCCCAACCACGACGGGGATTACTCCGAGTGCACGACGGCGAACCTCTTCTGCGTGAGCGACGGAGTCCTGCTCACCCCCGGCACGGATCGGGGCTGTCTGAGCGGGATCGTGCGGGAGAAGATCCTCTCCGACCTCGAGCGCGAGCCCCTGGTGCTCGACGGCGAGGAGGTGGCGGTCCGGGTCGACCGCATCGAGCCCGAGGACGTGCGCCGCAGCTCGGAGGTGTTCCTGACCAACACGACGGGTCGCGTGTTTGCGGTGACCGGAGTCCT
>CAYRXS010000575.1:0-1513 GCA_964428225.1 uncultured Planctomycetaceae bacterium | reverse complement strand
CCGCTTGGGGTACAAGCATGGGCAGCCATGCGAGAGTACGGGCGAATCCAAGGTAGGCGTACCCCCTCGGGGGTGCAGAGGTACGAGCTCGACTTCCGCAAGGAAGCGCGCCGACTGGGCATCCCCGAGAGGGTAGGGCGGATCAACTCCATTCCCGGCCCCGCAGGGCCGATGCCCATCCGCGACGCCGACACCGCCCGCGACGCGCTGCACCACATCCGGGTGCGGGTGGCCCAGGGCGAGCCCCTCGAAGCCGTGCTCGACAGTTTCCGCCCCACCGGCAGATACCACGTCCTCGCCTGCGCCGAGCGGTGGCTCGAGCACCAGGACGAGCGGGCGCGGGCCGGCGAGATCGCCGAGTTGAGCGTGCGCCACATAACCGGCAAGATCGAGAAGCACTTCGGGCGGTGGCAAGGCGTCGGCGTTCACGAGATCCGCACCCGCCACCTCCACGACTGGGCGATGGATCTCCAGACGCAAGGCCTCGCCCCCGGCACCGTCCGCAACATCCTCGCCACCATGCGGGCGATGATGGGCTGGCTGAAGATGCGGCAGGAGTTCCACGCCGTTCCCGACTTCCCGTCGATCAGGATGCCGGAGCATGCCCCCCAGCTTCTCGCCCCAGCCCAGCAGACGGCAGTCCTCGAGGCCATCCCGCCGGGTCGTCGGGGGATCTTCCTCGCCCTCGCGAACCTCTGGCTTCGCCCCTCAGAGGCGCGAGCCTTGCGCCCCGAAGTGTACGAGGTGGTACGGGAGCGAGGCCCCCGCGATCCGGCTGGGTGGATGACGATCAAGCGGGCGGCGGCTGGTCCGTTCGTCTCCTCCCCCGTGCGCGAGTGGACGAAGACGCGGCGGGTGCGGACGCTGCCGGTGAGCGATCAGCTCGCGGGGTGGATCGCGGAGCACGTCCCCACCGATGCGCGGGTGACGCAGGAGTTCCTGTTTCCTGGGGCCACCGGGCGGATGTGGGGGCACAAGGCGCTGGAGGTTCACTGGAAGCGGGCGTGTGAGGCGGCGAAGGTGCCGGCAGTTCCGGTGCGCGAGGGCACGCGACACTCCAGCGCGACGGCTGCGCGGAGTGCCGACCCTGCGATGCTCCCGCTGATCCAGCGGATGCTGGGACACGCCAACGTGAAGACTACCGAGCGGTACTCGCTCCACCAGGACGGGTCGCTGGTGCGGCTGGTGAGGGAATAGCCGATGGTTAGCCAATACGCCGAGGGCGCTCTTGCAAGATATTGAAACAGAAAGGCTTTTCGTGCCGTCGCGGTATGCGCCAGAACGCGACAAGGCAGGGAGAGGGGCTGTAGTGGCCGATATCGGCACTCTCCATAGCCGATGCTTAGACGATGGGGGCGCGCGGTGAGCGGGCTGGTGCTCAGTGAAGCAAGCAGCCCGATGACCAGAGAAGACCAACTCTACAGAACCTCTTTTCTTCATAGCCGCCGCGAAGAGTGAAGGAGAAGTGCGATGACGAGTAGTTACTACAAGGTGCTAGGCGAAGATGGCTCGC
>CAYRXS010000574.1:0-1563 GCA_964428225.1 uncultured Planctomycetaceae bacterium | reverse complement strand
GCGTCGAGCTCGAGTGGACACCGCCCGGCCGGCTGCTGGGGGAAATCCGCGGCGGGGCTGAAGGCCCTGCTCGGCGCCTTCAGCCCTCACGACGACGGTCGCCGCCGCTCCTTCAAGGAAGGACTGCGGCGATCCTGGGGAGACTGGCGCGCCTGTCGGGACGTCGCGGGCCGCTACGGCCAGCACCACTCCATTTTCGAGCACCTGGCCAAGACCGAGAACGACTTCGCGGGCGCCTTCTACCACGTCGCCTCGCGCCTCCGTCTGATCCACCTGTACGCCTTCCAGTCGCACCTGTGGAATCGGGCGGTGGTCGAGCACGTCCGGAGCCTGGTCGCGGTCGACGATCGCCTGGCGCTCCCCAGCGAGGAGGGCCCCCTCGTGACCTACTCGGAGGCCCCGCCGCCCGACCTCGTGAAGCGCCGCACCTTCCGGCTTCCCGGCGAGAAGCTCGACGACGTGAAGGACCCGGTCGAGCTCGATCTCCTCGAGGACGCCCTCGCGCACGAGAAGCTCGTGCCGGATTCGTTCCGCATCGAGGGGGTCAGCGGATTCCAGTTGAAGGGCGAGGATCGCCCCCTCCTGGTCCGACCCGCGCACCTGCGCGTGCGCCCCGCGGAGATGGACACGCTCAATCGTGGCCGCAGCCTCGTGCGAATCCGATTCGAGCTGCCCCGCGGCGCGTACGCCACGCTCGTGGTCAAGCGGCTCTTCGCGCGCCGCGTCGCCGAGGAGCGCGAGCGGGCTCGACGGCGCGACACGCGCACCGAGGGCGATCGGCGCGAGGACCGGGGACCGCGACGAGGGGGATGGAACAACGACCGCCGGGGAGGTAGAGCTGGCGGACGTCGCCCGGGAGGCGGGCAACCGGGCCGGCGCGGCGGAGGACACCCGGGACACGGACAGCGCGGATCCGGTCGGGCTCCGGGTCACCGCGAATGATGCCGCGCTCCCCACATCCGAAGAACCGCAGGAGACGAGGCAAGCCATGACGAACGAGAAGGACCCTGAAGAGCTGGTCGTCGGAGTGATCGGCGGATCCGGGCTGTACGAGATCGACGGTCTCGAGGAGGTCCGCGAGGAGCGCGTCACCACCCCCTTCGGGGAACCCTCGGACGCCTACGTCACGGGGATCCTGGACGGCGTGCGGATGGTGTTCCTGCCCCGGCACGGGCGCGGCCACCTCATCTGCCCGTCCAGCGTCAACTTCCGAGCGAACCTGTGGGGCATGAAGGAGCTCGGGGTGACCCGGATCCTCTCGGTGTCCGCGGTGGGGTCGATGCGGGAGGACATCGAGCCGGGCCACTTCGTGGTGATCGACCAGTTCATCGATCGCACGCGCCACCGCCCCGACACCTTCTTCTCCGAGGGGATCGCGGTCCACGTCATGTTCGCGGACCCCACCTGCGAGGACGTGCGCCGGGCCCTGCTCGCCGGCGCGGCGGAGGTCGGCGTGACGGTCCACGATGGCGGCACCTACCTGAACATGGAGGGGCCCCAGTTCTCCACCCGGGCCGAATCCCACCTCTACCGGACCTGGGGGGTGGACGTGATCGGGATGAC
>CAYRXS010000573.1:0-1585 GCA_964428225.1 uncultured Planctomycetaceae bacterium | reverse complement strand
CTGGAATGCGGGGGCGTGACCGCCCACGGGAATCATGCCGAAACAGAGGAGGATCGACTGAATCTGTTCGATCGCCATCTCCTGCCCCCCGTTGCGGAACGCCCCCACCGTGACCACGCCGAAGGGTTTGTCCGCCAGCACCATCGTCGGCTCTCGCAGGGGCGCCAGACGTTCCAGGAAGCACTTGGCCAGTCCGCTCAGGCTGCGGAAATAGCACGGCGAACCGATGATGACTCCGCCGAGCGCTGGGTCCTGGAATCTCGGCAGGACGTCCTTCATGTCGTCCTCGGGTGGCTGAGGCGACCATGGCGCGATGTCGAGACCACCGAGGTCGATCAACTCGGCCTCGATGCGAGGATCCACCGTCTTTGCGGCGTCGAGCGTGGCCTGGACCGCGTTCGCCGTGCTCATGCCCTTGCGCGGACTGCAGGACACGCCGAGGAGCTTCAGGGGCTTGTCCCCGGCGGTTTCGGCGGAGAGAGCGCGGGCCGTGGTTGCAGCCAGCGCGGCGGTACCGGCAGTGGCCAGGAATCTGCGACGATTGACGTTTGCCTTCATGAGATGGCCTCACTGCAGCGCCGCGCTCGCATCACTCGGAGTTGCCACGCGGCGCACCTGTTGATTTCTCCTCGCCCGGGGTATGCCGACCGCGTCCATCACGCAAGCCCAAACCGTCTCGAACTGCCGGGTGATGAGGCGTTACGCATCTGCAACCTCCGGCAGTTTCCCCTCCCGGGTGCTCTAGATCCCGCCGAGGCCCCAGGCAACGGCTCCCAGAACGATCCCCCAGAAGAGGAGGCCCAGAAGCGTGCTGCCGAGGGAGGTGTTCGCGTCATCGTGATCCCACCGGCCGACGCGGTGGTTTCCACCCGTGAACCACTTCTTCAGGAGCTCCCCGGTCATGAAGAACGGGTTGATCACGAAAGGGGAAAGGAGGTCGCCGAGGTTCATGATGGGTGGAATCCGTCGAACGCGGGATACGGTGCCTCGTCGCGTGGCGCTTCCGCGATGGGCTGCCGCGCATCGGCTCGAAGAAGTCGCTTCACGCCTGGAGGGACTCTCACGGTCCCCGGCCCTGACGGCGTTGCGGCCCAACAGCCTCCAGATTCCTCCGCCGGGTAGCCGCCCGACCCCGCTGCCTTCGGATATGGCGGAGACCCTGTCGGAGCTCGCGCGGTCGCACGTCTTGAAGTCCTACCAGGACGTGCTCGATCTGTACGGACGCCCGGACAGTGTCTGGCCGAATCAGGCGACGTTGAACTGGACGTACAAACGCGAGGATGGATCGACGATCATCTTCACCTTCCAGGAGGGCCTGGTCGTGCGAGTATCTCTCTGAGCGCGTGACGGCGGGCTGCCATCTACGATCCCGTCGCGAGCGGCAGCCCAACACCCCGAGAATCGCCGGACCGGCTCACCGCCTGATTCTCGCTCTACTCGACCAGCACGGGGTTCGGTCCCACGTGCAGTACGACCTCGCCGCCCTTCGTCGGGACCTTCATCTCCTCGGGCTCTCCGTCGCCGTTGATCCGGGTGAGCGCTCGAATCGAAGCCTCCGGGGCTCCCACCGGGATCGACACTGCGG
>CAYRXS010000572.1:0-1603 GCA_964428225.1 uncultured Planctomycetaceae bacterium | reverse complement strand
CCCCTCTCTCCCGCCTCTTTGGGGGGGCGGGGGGCGCGCCCGAACCCACCCGCGCCTTTGCGTTTTTTGCGTTCTTTGCGCGAGGTTTTCTTCGTTCTTCTCCCCCGGTGCAAGATCGGGGACCATCTGCGACATGGCCCCCGCGAGATCCGACATGAGCACGCCCGGGCGTAGTCTCCGTCCCGCGGAGTTCGCCGCGCGCTTCCAGGAGGCGTCGCGGGTCCTCTGGACGATCGCGGCCGGCGTTCTCGGGGATCCCTCGGAGGCGGAAGACGTCCTCCAGGAGGCAGCGGTGATGGCCCTCGGCAAGTTGGAACGGTTCGAGCCCGGAACGAGCTTCACGGGCTGGATGGGGCGGTTCGTGAAGAACGTGGCCCTGAACCACGCCCGGAAGGTGCAGCGGCGGGATACACACCCGCTCGCGCCGGAGACCGTGGCTGACCTCGCCCCGAGGGACGGGCGGGTGCTCGCGGGGCCCGGGGCGAACCGATCGCCGGTCGATGAACGCGGCGAGATCCTCGAGGGACAGGTCGAGTTCGACGACCGGGTGCTCGCGAGTCTCCGGGAGCTGGGAGCCGACCAGCGTTCGTCCCTGCTCCTGCGCACGGTGATGGGGATGAGCTACCGGGAGATCGCCTCGACCCTGGAGATCCCCGAGGGCACCGCCATGAGCCATGTCCATCGGGCGCGGCAGCGACTGCGCGACGCGCTCTCGGAACCGGAGGCCCACGACAGGCCTCCCCCGGCGGAGGAGAAGGCATGAGCGAGCTCGAACCGAAGGACGAGCGACTGCAGCGGGCAATCGACGATTCACTCCGCCGGGTCTTCACTGCGCCGCACATTGTCGAGGTGCCCGCGGTCGACGAGCTCGTGGCACCCTCTCGCGAGCCGGTGAAGGCCGCCGCGGGAAGCCTGCTCGACTGGTGGCCCCTCGCCGGCATCGCCGCCGCCTGCCTGGCCCTGGTCCTGTACCTCGTCGACGAGGAGTCGCACGGGAACCCGAAACCGACGACCACCGCGGGAGGTGGCCTCGAGCGCGCCCCCGAGCTGGCCTCGCCGGACCTCGACATCGTCTACCGGGAGGCGGAACAACAGGGCGTCGCCGCGCCGCTCGATACCACGGCCGCCCTGTGTGGGCTGGACGAGCTCCAGGTCGACGACGGCCTCCTCGCGACGCTCGAGCATCGCTACGGACAGCGGCTCAAGCTCTCCCCCCGGACGAGGCGCGGTCTGCTAGGGCCCTTCCGATCCGTCGAGTGGCCCACCGCCCTCCTGTTCGTGGCGTTCCCGGTCGACGCGGGCGGGCGCCCCGTCGTGCTCGTCGCCGAGAGCGAGGCGAACCACCGCTGCTGCATCGATCCCGCCGCCCCCCGACGCAGGGACCTGCGCGCCTTCATCTGGATGGTGGGCAAAGTCCACCTCACCGAGATCACGCCGCTCGAGGAGCCGCTCTACCTCCAGGAGTTCGAGGAGGAGATTCAGTAGGCCTCGGGCACCTCGATCTCGCCCTCGAGGTAGAGCACCGCGCGACCCGCGATCCCGACGCGATCCCCCCGCACCTCGCAGACGAGCTCGCCGCCCCGCGGGGAGATCTGACGGGCCC
>CAYRXS010000571.1:0-1612 GCA_964428225.1 uncultured Planctomycetaceae bacterium | reverse complement strand
CGCAGTCGTCCCGAAGGGCCCACGCAGCTGTAGTCCGACCGCGAGGCTTCGTAGTGAGCCAGCGCGGCTTCCCACCGGCCACGACGACGTTCCACGTCACCGAGCAGACGCTCCGCCTCACAGCACCTCCGATCTGGTCTCGGACCGAACCCCGGCGGGCATGGCGGACCGTCCGGCGATGCGGCCAGGGGCACCGCGGACAGCACCGCGACCGCCTCGTCTTCGAGTCCGTTTCGCTCGAGGATCGTCGCGATCGGGCGCACGAGTCGGCAATAGCGCGCTCTCGCCAGGAGCAAGCCCCATTCGCGCAGGCGAAGCAGATCTCCCCGTGAACAAGTGCGTCGCCGAGGCAGACCGTCCTCGTCGTGGAGCCACCCGTGGAGATCCTCGTGACGGTGGAGCAGGAAGAACACGCGTCGGTGGGCCTCGGAGCTGCTGGCCGCCGGGCACTCCCCGCGCCGCAGGATCTCGTGGATGGCCTCCTGGAGCCGGGTGTCGACCAGGGAGCAGGTGGCGACACCGGGGTATTCCTCGTTCGCGTCCTCCGTCCCGAGATCGCAGAACCCCGCCAGCGCGAGGAGCGACAGGAGCCAGCCACTCATGATGCCCACCATCCACGAATCCCGTGCCGCGCCGTGGGTGGTGCCGCGCCGTGCAATCCGCTTCCCGGGGCGTAACGCGCGGGAAACCGGATCTGCCGTCGACGTCGGTCGGTACGCCTCTTCCCGATCGAGGACGCGGACGCGGACGCGGAGGGCGAGGATCGGGACGGATAGGCGGCCTCTCCCTCCCTTCCCCGGGATCCCGTGGAGGAGACCCCTCCCCGGTCAGTAGACTCTGCGCCCGCGCCCCGCGTGCCCGGACCCCTCCCTTGACCACCCGAAGGTACCCGCCATGACGTCCGATGCTGATCGAGGCCTGACCCGAAGAGGATTCCTGCAGAGCTCCGCGGTGGCCGCGACCCCGCTCATCCTGGGCGCGGCGGCCAAGGCCGCCCCGAAGAGCAACTCCGACGTGCTCAAGATCGGCCTGGTGGGGTGCGGCGGACGAGGCACGGGGGCGGCGACACAGGCCATGAACGCGGAGGACGGCACGGTCGTCCTCACCGCCCTCGCCGACGTGTTCCCGGACAAGGTCGAGGCCTGTCGGAACCGGCTCAAGGCGAGCATGGGGGAACGCGTCCAGGTCGACGACGCCCACATGTTCTCCGGCTTCAACGCGTACCAGCAACTGATCGACTCCGACGTCGACGTCGTGTTGCTCGCCACCGCGCCCTACTTCCGCCCGGTGCAGCTCGAGGCCGCGATCAACGCGGGCAAGCACGTCTTTGCCGAGAAGCCCTTCGCCGTCGACGCGCCCGGCGTCCGGAAGGTCCTCGCGGTGGGGGAGAAGGCGGAGGACGAGGGCCTCTCGATCATGTCCGGCTACTGCTGGCGCCGGAACGGCCCGATGCGCTTCCTCTACTGGGCGCTCCACGAGGGTCTGCTCGGCGACCTGCGCACCATCCACACGACGTACAACACCGGTCCGCTCACCTACCACAAGCGCCGCGAGGGCTGGACCGAGATGGAATGGCACATCCGCAACTGGCAGCAGATCCTGTGGCTGTCGG
>CAYRXS010000570.1:0-1640 GCA_964428225.1 uncultured Planctomycetaceae bacterium | reverse complement strand
CTGGCCTCGCGGTCGATGCCCAGCACCTCCTTTCCGGTCTGCTCGTCGACCCCCTTCACCTTCGCGAAGAAGCCCGCGTTCCTCATCACCCCGATGGGGGTCTCGCTGAGCGCGTCGATCGGCCCCGTTCGGCCGGCGATGAAGTAGGGCATGCCGCAGGCGCCGTAGGAGATGTCCTGCCCCCTCTCGAGGACCGTGATTCGCGCGGAGGGCAGGATGCGCTTCAGCCGGCTGGCCACCTTGGGGCCGCAGGCCGCGCCGCCGATGACCAGGACTCGAGGGTGATCGTTCATCCGATTCGTCTTGGGGGAAGGGGGGATTCGGGAGGTACGGCTCCGGCCGGAGCCGGGGAGACCGGGCCTCGCGGCTCGAACCCCGGTTCGTTCCGGAGTCGGGCTCGTGACGACCCGCCCCTTCGTGCCCGCCGACGCGGGTGGGTTCCCGCGAGGCTCGATAATCCCCCTCCCCGGCCCCGGGGGGCCCGGCGGCCTCCGATCCCGCGGCCTCCCGCCGAGGGGAGGCCCCCTGCACCGGTCCGCCCGGGCGTTCCATGGCGTTTCACCCCAGTTCGGGGGTGACACGTTCGCGAAACGGGGTACCCTGGCAGCCGACGAATCGGGATGCCCGCTCGCAGGGGCGTCCCTCGGACGGGAGGCGGAACGTGACCTCGGAACGAAGCACGCGGCTGTACGAGATCATCCTGGATTCGGTCGCCGACGGCGTTTTCACCGTCGACCAGGACTGGCGGATCACGTCGTTCAACCGGGCGGCGGAGCGCATCACCCACGTTCCGGCCGAGCAGGCGATCGGGCAGCGGTGCTCCGAGGTCTTCCACGCGGACATCTGCGAGACGAACTGCGCCCTGCGACGGACGATGGAGACCGGCCAGGCGCTCATCGACCAGCCGGCCCGGATCCTCGACAGCCTCGGGCACGCCGTTCCCATCAGCCTGAGCACGGCGGTCCTCCGGGACTCCGACGGCTCCCTCATGGGGGCGGTGGAGACCTTCCGCGACCTCTCGGCCCTCGAGGAGCTGCGCCGGGAGATCAGCAACCAGTACACGTTCGAGGACATCGTGGGCAAGAGCGAGGGGTTCCGGCGGATCTTCTCGCTGCTCCCCGACATCGCCGAGAGCGACACCACGGTGCTGATCGAGGGCGCGAGCGGCTCGGGCAAGGAGCTGGTCGCCCGCGCGGTCCACAACCTGAGCCACCGGAAGAACGAGCCCTTCGTCGCCATCAACTGCGGCGCGCTGCCGGTCACGCTCTTCGAATCCGAGCTCTTCGGCTACGAGAAGGGCGCGTTCACGGGGGCCCAGGGCAACAAGCCCGGCCGGATGGCCCTCGCCGAGGGGGGCACGATCTTCTTCGACGAGGTCAACGACTTGCCCCCGGCGACCCAGGTCAAGCTCCTCCGCGTCCTCCAGGAGCGCGAGTACGAGCCCCTCGGCGGCGTCAAGTCCGTGTCGGCCAACGTCCGCGTCGTGGCCGCGACGAACCAGCGCCTCGCCGAGCTGGTGAGCCGGGGCCGGTTCCGCGACGACCTCTACTTCCGCCTGGCCGTCGTCCGGCTCTCGATCCCCCCCCTTCGGGACCGTCGCGAGGACATCCCGCTGCTCGTCGAGCACTTCGTCCGGAAGT
>CAYRXS010000569.1:0-1658 GCA_964428225.1 uncultured Planctomycetaceae bacterium | reverse complement strand
CTCGAATCGATTGCATGAGTCGAACATACCGGAGGCCGAGCGACCCGGGGCGCCAAGGAACCGGTCTACTTGCGCTACTGCTGGGGCGGGCCCTCGTCGCCGTCCACCCACCACTCGAACCCCAGCAGCGAGGGGACCTGCTCGAGGAACTGCCGATCGTCCGTCGTGCGGCGCCACGGGATGAGCTGGCGCGCATCCTCCCCCACGGGCACGTAGAAGGTCTCGCCTCCCCCCGTGTACGCGTCTCGAATCTCGCGCGCGATCTCGACGGCAGAGGCGCCCTCGCGAACCCCTCGCTCGTCCTGCTCTCCGTAGACGCGGATCAGCTCGCGATAGGGGGAATCCGGGGGCGACGCCGAGCCGGCGATCGACTTGCCGGCGATCGGAGTATCGACGTAGCCGGGTCGAATCACCAGGACGCGGATCCCCCAGCGCGCGGTCTCGTTCTGGAGTACCTCTGCGGCTCCCTCGAGGGCGCGCTTGCTCGCCGCGTATGCCCCCTCCCCGTAGGTGGCGAAGGCAGCCGCCAGGGAGGTCACCATCACGATCGTGCCCGCGCCTTGCGCCCGCATGGCCGGGAGTGCGCGACGCGTGACGCGGAGCGCCCCGAAGTAGTTCGTCTCCATGATCTCGCGGACCTTGTCGAGGGCGATGTCCTCGATCGCTCCCAGGGTATCGATGCCGGCATTGTTGACGACCACGTCGAGCCGTCCGGCGTCGCGAATCGCCTCGTCCACCGCCTTCGCCACGGACTCGTCGTCGGTGACGTCGAGGGCGAGAATGGTCACGCCGGCGAGCGCTTCGAGGTCGCCCGCCTTCGACGGATCCCGCATGGTGGCGTAGACACGGTCGCCCGCCTCTGCGCAGACGCGCGCGAGCTCGCGTCCGATTCCCGTGCTGCAGCCTGTGATCAAGACGACGGACATTTCAAACCTCCAGCATTGAGGATCCCGTTCTCTGAGATCGGGTCCGAGCTATGGGCTCCCATCTCGTCGGTCTCAGGAAGGCCCTGTGCCATCCGCGAAGATATCGAAATAGAGGCTCAATCATGCGAATGGAGCGCCGCCGCCAACGGGCTGGCCGCAGGGAGAACCTACGGCTAGGGTGGTGAGTTCGTCGGGGCGGGACGGTCGACGACCCCGGGCAGGCTTTCGGAGGTACCGGTGATGAAGCTTCTTCATGCCTTCTCGCTAGCGCTCGGAATCATCCTGTTGATCTCCTGCGGCGGACCGGCCGAGCTCATCCCCGGTGGCTTTGCGCTCCCCGGTGGCAAGCTCAGCGGAGAAGAAGGCAAGGCCTCCTCCTGGGATGAGGCGGCTGCTGGCCACAGCGTCATGGACCTCGAGACGCGCCCCCGCGACCCCTACTCGGTACGGATCGGCTTCGTGCTCCGGGACGGCAATCTCTACATCGATCCGGCGGAAGGCCGACGCTGGTACCCGCATCTCGAGGCGAACCCCTCGGTCCGCGTCCGCTTCGAAGATGCCGTGTACCGGGCCCGCGCCATCGAAGTCACGGACCCAAGCGAGCTCATGGGGTTCGATCCCGAGCGTCACGTCTTCCGGCTCGAGCTCGAGTGACTCGTCGGTAGGTAGGGAGGGGGGCGACGACCGGAGAGTTGATTTCTCCGCGGTGGGAGGTCACGCTTCACGAGCACG
>CAYRXS010000568.1:0-1665 GCA_964428225.1 uncultured Planctomycetaceae bacterium | reverse complement strand
CCTGGATCCGGGATCCTAACATTGTTGGTGGATCCGGATTCGGGGGGCGGGTCAGGGTGACGAAGGGCGCCACCTCCGCAGGGGGCTCGCCGACGGCCACGATCTCCGCCGCGGGGAGCCGGTTCAGGAGGTCGACCTGCGAGATCGTGAGCGAATCGCCCACGAGCAGGCAGACCGGCGCGTCCCCCACCCGCGACGCGGGTAACGCCGCGGCGAAGAGCCGGGCATCCAGCTCGAAGTCGTCGCACGATCGCACGAGGACGATCCGTCCCTCGGTGCCGCGAACGATGCGAAGCTCGGGGCGCGGGGGGATCGGAAGGGGGTCGAGGGCCTCCGGCGGGAGAGGCTGGTCGGCGGGGGTCTCGATGACCTCGTCCTCGGCGGGCAGCGACCAGGAGAAGCTTGCGACGAGAGCTTCCGTGGCAACGACGAGTTCGGCGGAGTCCGCCCGGTAGCGCGACTGGAGGAGGAATAGCTTCTCGTCCTTCACGAACACCCATTCGCACAGGAGACTCTCGGGATCTCCGTGCGAGATCACGATGTGGATGCCGGCCACGCCCTCGTGCTCGATGTCCGTTGTCGTCGCGTCCTCGGGGCTCACGCCCAGCCCGCGGGCCTGGAGCTCTACGCGCTGCTTCGCCGTCTCCGCGAGCGAGTCCGCCGCGGCCCCCGGAGCGGTGACGACCACCCAGAACCCCCCGCTCTTCGGATTCTGCGCGATCAGGGTCTGAGCCCCCTGGCTCACCTGGTCCTGGAGGATGCGCCAGTCCGCATCGGGAAAACGGAAGCAGTACCCGTGCTCGCGATCGACGTGCATCTCGCCCTGCGGCGCCTCTTGCTGAAGGGCCGTCGCCGCGCACAGGAGAGTCAGGAGACCAAGGCACGTGATGATGGGCTTGCGCATGGCGGTTCCTCGTTCGTGTCGTTGCACTACGGGCGGGGATCGATCCAGACTGCGTCGTTCATGTACGCCTGCGCGTACTCGTAGCTCATGCACGCGTCGCGCAGGCCCTTGCCGGAGTTGTGGATCCGGAACACGCCGCCGCCGGGTTGTCGGGGATCGTCGCGGTAGCCGACGAGCAGGACGCTGTGCCCGTCGCGGACTCCCGCGGGGGGAGCCATGTCGAGCACCGTGTCCGTCCAGCGCTCCTTCTTCGGCCAGCGGAATCCGCCGCAGACGGGCCAGCCGCGGGCGAGCACGCTCTTGATCTCGGCGAGCTCCTCGTCCGTCAGCCCCCGCTCGACGTTCCACCGCTTGATCCAGTGCACGCGCAGGCGAGCCTCGCGTCGCTCCTCGGCCCGCTTCAGCGCTTCCAGGCTCGGACGGAAGTCGGGATCGTACTCGTCGCGATACGGCTGGTCGGACTCGTCACAGATCCCGAAGGCCGCGAAACCCGTCCACAGATCGGAGAAGAACGAGCCGTCCTCGTACTCCCCGGTCGCCTCGTTGGCCGCCCAGTTGAGGAACTCGACGCTCAGGTGCCGCCCGAAGCCCTCGTGTCGCGCCAGCGCGAACTCCAGCGCTCCGGTCACCGAAAAAACGGAGCAGGTGCCCCGAGGCCCCTGCGCTCGAACGTGCAGCCCTGCATCCGCGAAGAACGGTCGGAGGTCGACTTCCTCGCAAACCCCCTCCGCGATCGCTTCGGGTCCTTCGGGTGCCACTAG
>CAYRXS010000567.1:0-1677 GCA_964428225.1 uncultured Planctomycetaceae bacterium | reverse complement strand
ACGGGGACCGGGAGCGGATTCCCTACGAGGCGGACGCCTACATCAACCAGCTCTCCCACTACTCCGTCGACCGCGAATTCACTCTCGCGAGGCACAGCCACGAGTATCTCCTCGAGCACCCCACCTGGCCCACGGAGTGGAAGCAGCACTCGGTCATGATCGCCTGGGCCGACTACATGTACACGGGCAACACCGAGTCCCTGGCGCAGTGCTACGAGCTGCTCGCGTCGGAGAAGATCCTCGAACCGTGGGCGCGCGAGGATGGGCTGCTCGATACCAAGGGGCTTCGGGACATCGTCGACTGGCCGATGGGGGAGCGTGACGGATACGACTTCAGGGACGTCAACACGGTCG
The DNA here is from genome assembly GCA_964428225.1 of uncultured Planctomycetaceae bacterium. Taxonomy (GTDB): domain Bacteria; phylum Planctomycetota; class UBA1135; order UBA1135; genus JBFMCU01. The sequence goes on along the minus strand of CAYRXS010000567.1, from coordinate 1,323 downwards.
TCAATGCCTTTCGCTACGGAAACCTCGAGCAGATGCAGCTTCTGGCCTCGGCGTTGGGCAAGGACGGTGATGCAGAGAAGTACCGCGATCAGGCCCGGAAGCTGTATCAGACCTTCAGCGCGAAGCTCTTCGATCCGGAGCGTGGCGTCTACGTCGACGGCGAAGGCTCGGGCCACGCCTCCATTCACGCGAACATGGTCCCGCTCGCGGTCGGGTTGGTGCCCGAGGATCGGATCGAAACCGTAGCCGACTTCGTCATATCCAGGGGCATGGCCTGCAGCGTCTACGGTGCTCAGTACCTGATGGAAGGTCTCTACCATGCCGGCCGGGCCGACGAGGCCTTTGCCCTGCTCACCTCCAGGGAGCTGCGGAGCTGGTACAACATGATCCGCGTCGGATCGACCATCACCCTGGAAGCGTGGGACGACCGCTTCAAGCCCAACCAGGACTGGAACCACGCCTGGGGAGCGGTTCCCGGCAACATCATCCCGCGCTATCTCCTGGGCGTGCGTCCCATCGAACCGGGCTTCGGCAAGGCGCTGGTTCGTCCCATGCCCGGGCCTCTCGAAAGCGCGCAGGCGATGATCCCGACCATTCGTGGCCCGATCGAGGTTTCGTTCCAGAACGCGGCGGGTCGCCCTTTCGTCCTGAAGGTCACGATCCCCGTCAACATGACGGCGCGCGTCGAGATCCCGTTGCCGGGAGGCGAAGGCGGCATCACTCTCGACGGCGAGCCGATCCGGGCCAGGGTCGTCGAGGGGTGTGCGGTCGTCGACGACGTCGGCTCGGGGACCCACACGTTCGCGACCCGCGGCCTGGTGAAGGGTCGATGAGCGTGAACCGCCGCGGATCCTGGCGGCACGGATACTGCTCCTCCTCCCGTTCTTAGAAGTCGGATAGGGATCGCACGGGAGGCGCGTCGGTCGCGGCCTCGATGTCGGCCATCACCTGTCGACAGAGCTCGATCTGGGGGGAGAGCCCCTTCGCCTCCCAGTGCGCCACGAGCTCCTTCTCGAGCTCGCGAAGCTGCGGCAGCACCGGCCGGGCCGCGCCGCCGTACTTCCCGAGGATCTTCAGGCAGCGCGTGATGCGGTCTCGCTTGCCCCACTTGTCGATCTCCATCACCTGCAGGCACAGGCCCATCCCCTCGGCGATGCGATGCCGGGCCAGGAGCTCGAGGCCCGCGAGCCGGATGCCGCTCGCGAACATGACGCCGCTGGGCGCCGGCACCTCGATGGCCTGCACGATCGCCGGGATCGTCCCTCCCCGCGAGCTTCAGCATCGCGGGCACCGCCGTGCGCGCCGGCGGGCCGATGTCCGAGA
>CAYRXS010000566.1:0-1691 GCA_964428225.1 uncultured Planctomycetaceae bacterium | reverse complement strand
GGTCAAGCGGCTGCTCATCGCGAACGGCATCGTCTTCGGCGCGATCCTCCTGACGTACCTGGTGAGCACCCAGGCGATCGGCCCGGTCTTCCGGTTGTTCGGCATCACGCCGGCGCTCTGGATCGACTGGTTCCCGCTCGCTCCGCTCTGGCAGATCGTCACGTGGGGCTTCTTCCACAGCATCAAGGATCCGTGGCACATCGTGGGGAACATGCTGTTCCTCTACTTCCTGGGAACGATGCTGGAGGGGCTCGTCGGCGGGCGGCGGTTCCTGGCGGTCTACTTCAGCGCGCTCCTGATCTCGGGGATCGCGACCCTGGCGATCGGGCTGATCGGGAACCAGGACATTCCCACGATCGGGGCCTCCGGCGCGGTCCTGTGCGTCGTGGTGGCCATGGCCGTCCTGCGCCCGCAGACCCGGATCATCTTCCTGCTCTTCCCGATCACCCTTCGGACCCTCGCCATCCTCTACGTGAGCGTGGACGTGTTCTTCCTGCTCATGAGCCTCAAGGGGGCGGACACGAACGTCGCCCACCTCGCGCACCTGTCGGGCGCGGCGTGGGGATTCCTGATCGCGCGCCAGGGGTGGATCTGGCGCGATCCCGTGCAGGACGTGTCGGACTGGAAGGACGCGCGACGGGAGCGGCGCGAGGAGGACGACGTGGTTCGGCTCGACGAGATCCTGGCCAAGATCAACCGCGAGGGGATCGGATCCCTGACCTCGAGCGAGAAGGCCGTCCTGAAGCGGTCCTCCAAGCGGCGCTGAGCCCTCCGCTCCCCCGCCACCGTTCGAGGAGCGTTGGTCTCGGGCGGCCCGTGTAGCCGCCCGGCGCCTCGCCCGGTAGACTGCCTGCCTGATCCGTGAACCGGCCAATCCGCCCGGGAGAAGAAGAATGAAGTCTCCGATCCTCGCGACTCTCGTCCTCAGCCTTGCCGCCGGCGCGCTCGGGGCCGGCTCCGCGTTCTCGCCCTCGTCCCCCGCGGCCGTCCCGGCCCCGCCCCAGAAGGGGGAGCAGGACTTCAAGATCAAGTTCCGCGCGGCGCTCAAGATCAACGCCACCAACGAGATGGAGAGCCTGGTGCAGAAGCGCCAGCAGGACGCGGTGCTCATGATCATGAGCACCTGCGAGGCGATCGCCGCCCGGCCCTCGGATCAGCTGGAGAACGAGATCGACGCCTTGCGCAAGGCGTGGAAGAAGGTCCACGAGACGAACTTCGTCGACATCCAGTACGAGTACTTCTCCCTCCTGGATCCACGCTTCAAGAACGAGCGGCGCAAGCTGATCCAGCGCTACCGGCTGAAGTACGCCGAGTACGACCAGGCGATCACGAACAAGGAGCCGAACAGGCTCTCCGACGTCGGCATGCACATGAAGGGCTTCGGCGAGGCCTTCGAGAAGTACGGGGACTGGTACATGATGTCCCAGTGCTTCTACCTGTACGCGCTCTGCTTCGACGAGCCCCAGCGCGGCAAGAAGGGCACCGACCTCTCGCGCGTATGCGAGGGATTCGGGAAGTCTTATCTGGCGCGGGCGAGCATCGAGCTCATGGACCGCTACCACCACGAGGCCAAGCAGCGGGCCGACATGCTCGAGGCGGCCGGTCACGGCGACCCCGCGAAGTCCAAGGTGAAGCCCGCGGTCGCGGAATCCGCCGCCGGACCCTCGATCTCCGTGAACATGACCTTCGAG
>CAYRXS010000565.1:0-1692 GCA_964428225.1 uncultured Planctomycetaceae bacterium | reverse complement strand
CCTGACCGACGAGAGGGTTCACCTGCACCTGGAGCAGCGGATCGCTCAGCGCCTCCTGGCGCGTTTCCGCTCCCAGGGTTTTATCCACAACGACCTCTCGCGCGCCTGCCTGGCCCAGGCCGCCGACTCCATCCCTCGTACCGTCTTGCTCGGACGGCTCTCGCTCTACGGTCGCGGCGCGGAGCGACTGCACGAGGAGATTGTACCCGTCGCGGCTCGCTGGATCGAACCCGATCGACGGGAGGCCCCCCTGAAGGCCTACGCCCGGGAGGCAGAGGCCAACACCCTCGCCCTGCTCGAACAGTCCCTCGAGAAGTGCCTGGGAGCCGAGACGGCCACCGAGATCCAGGAACGCCTACTGGCCTCCGCGCCCCGCGACATCGCCGAGCTGCTACCGCAACTCGAGCCGCGAGCCGAAGAGCTCGCCGCCGTTGCGATCCAGAAGCTGAAGGACCGCGGAGAACGCGAGGCTCGGGACTTGCGGGAGGCACTCGAAGGTCAGCGTGATCGAGTGAACAAGAGACTTGCTGAGCACAAGAAGCGCGACCTGACGAAGCTGATGGGATTCGCCGTAGACGCCAAGGAGGAGCACCGTCAGCTTCTCGAGCACGCACGCTGGTGGGAGATTCGCCTCGAGCAGTTCGATCGCGATCTCGGCACAGAGCCCGATCGCATTCGGGACTTCTTCGAGGTCCGCGCCAGGCGCGTCGAGCCCGTCGGCCTCGTCTACCTTTGGCCGGAGACCAACTGATCGCCCTGGCCAGGCTCGCCCCGGAGGTCCTCGCACACCTGGAGTGGCTCGGCTTCGTCCAGCCCACAGGCCTCGTTGTCTCTGCCTCGGCGTTGGTTGCCGCGGGGGTGCACGTTCAGCAGCGCGACCGGGAGAGCCAGCGCCGGCTCGTGGCCCTGGTGGAGGAGCGGCTCATCAGGCCCGACGCGGATCCCGAGCCGTACCTCCCCGACTTCCAGTCCTTCGCCACGGCCTTCCTCGGCTGGCGCTGGGATCCCAGCGGCTTCGTCGGCGGGGCGGCCGGCCCGATCCCCGAGGCGCTCCTCGTCCACCTCGCCGACTACGAGGAGACCCTCGCCCCCGACTTTGCCGTCGTCGAACGCTCCCCTGGGGATGACGGTTCTCCCTGGCAGCTGCTCGTCCGCGAGCTCGAGACCGGCCACGGGCTCGACCGGCCCATCCGCGGCAAAGGCCACCTCGAAGCGTCCCCGCACGCCCGCCTCGAGCGTCTGCTCCGCCGGACTGGCGTGCCCGCGGGTCTCCTCTTCAATGGTCAGGTCCTGCGCCTCGTCTCCGCTCCCCGTGGCGAAAGCTCCGGCTGGATCGACTTCCGCGTCGCGGAGATGCTCCAGACGGCCGGGCGCCCGATCTGCGCCGCTCTGCGCTTGCTGCTATCGGAGCAGCGTCTGCTGGCCGTCGGAAAGGACAAGCGCCTCGCCGCCCTGCTTGAGAGCAGCCGCAAGTACCAGAACACGGTCTCAGAGCGTCTCGCGGAGCAGGTCCTGCACGGCCTCTACGAGCTGATGCGCGGCCTCCAGGCGGCCCAGGACGCCTCCAAAGGCGAGCTTCTGCGAAACGTGCTGGCTGATCAGCCCGACGAGGTCTATCGAGCCCTCCTCAATGTCGTCCTACGCCTCGTGTTCCTGCTCTACGCCGAGGAGCGCGACATGCTGCCGGCGGAC
>CAYRXS010000564.1:0-1698 GCA_964428225.1 uncultured Planctomycetaceae bacterium | reverse complement strand
CCCCCCCCGCCGAAGTGGAGGGCCTGGGTGCCGAGCGAGTAGCCGCACAGCGCGTAGTCGAGCGGGATCCCCGCCTGGAAGAGCGCGACCGGGCCCGCGACGGCCGTGAGCCCGAGCAGCTCGCCGTTCGCATCCGTGACGTCCACGAGCAAAACCTGCCCGCCCCCGAGGGTGAACGTCAGGGTCGAGGCGTAGCCGACGAGGTACGCGAGGGAGTGGCCCGTGGTCCCGCCGAGGTCCACGCTACCGGCGAAATCCGCGCCGAGGACCGGGGGATCGGCGGCGTAGCTCGCGGGGTTCGCGCCCGCGTTGCGGAAGGTCGCCGAGGCCGCGCAGTCGCTGCGGTACGCGTACACCGCCTGGCGGTCGGCGACGACCAGGGTGCCGTCCCGGCCGAGCACGGGCCCGCCCGCGTTCTGGCGATCCATGTGCAGGGTGAACAGGTTTTGCGTCAGATCGCCGCTGAACGCCCAGATGCGGCCGTCGGAGGCCGGGGTGCTCGCCCATCCGTTCGAGACGTACACCGTGCCGAGGGCGTCGACCACGGTCTTGGGGCTGAGGTTCGGGCTCCCGATGGGGCTCAGCACGCCGGCGTTCGCGACGATGGCTCCGGTCAGGGCGTCGAGGCGCACGAACTCGTCTCCTTGAGTGAACGTGTAGATGCTGCCGTCGGCGGCGATGCCGTGCTCGTGCGAGGTCGTCCAGCGCACCGGCCGGTTCCAGAGCTCCGTGAATCCCGTGCCCGTGTCCAGGAAGGCGTGCAGGTTGTCGTAGGGCGGGTTGTTCTGGCTGCGCGAGAAGTAGACGGTCGTCCCGTCCGGCGAGACGAAGGGCCCGTTCTGCGCGGTGAAGCCCGCCATCACCGTGCTGGAGTAGAGGTGGGCCCCGGTGGCGATGTCGAGCTTCGAGAAGATGTGCCCGCCGTACGCCGCGTCGACGTGGTAGACCGCCGTGTCCGTCGCCGCCACCCCGCAGTTGCCGCTGACCGAGCAGGAACGTGGGACGCTCCACACCGTCGCGCCGGTCACCCAGTCGATGCGGGAAACCCAGCGGAACTCGCCGACGATCGGATCCCCGTCCGGGGCGAAGACCATGCCGTCGTGCGCCCACGCCTCCGTTTGCAGGACGGAGGTCCACTCCGTCGTGCCGTCGGCGACGTCGAGGGCGTAGAGCGTCACCGGCTTCTGGTTGGAGCCACGCGAGGCGTAGAGCTGGCCGCCCTTCACGCCGCCGATCCAGGCGATCCACTCCGTGGACGTGTCTCCCCCGAAGGGCAGCGTCGTGCGCCAGAGCTCCGCCCCGGAGTCGATGTCGTAGGCCACGATCGCGTCGTTCGCCGCTCCCCCGTTCTGGGGGAAGCCCGCCTCTCGCACGGTGAACACGCGGTCTCCCTCGATGAAGGGATGCCAGGCGATGATCGAGTAGTCGTCCGAGTTCGTCCAGAGCGAGTCGGCGGCCACCGGGCCGTAGGCGCTGCTCTGCCCGTTGCGCCCGGCGTTGCCGCCTTAGTTCGACCAGTCCTGGGCGGAGGCGAGGGCGGCGCTGGCGACGAGAAGGAAGGGAGGAAGGGCGCGGCGAAGGAGAGCGGTGGGCATGAGGAGCCTCCTCGGAAGAGCGACGAAACGATCCGGTGGAGGCAACCTTAGGCTAGAGTTTCGCCCTCTTGGGGGTGGGGCTGAGCGTGTCGAGCTTCCCGAT
>CAYRXS010000563.1:0-1703 GCA_964428225.1 uncultured Planctomycetaceae bacterium | reverse complement strand
ATGAGAAGAGCCAAATCCAGGCATTGGACCGAACTCAGCCCGGCCTTCCCATGAAGAAGGGGCGATGCGGAACGATGACGCACGACTACAAACGCAACGGAACGACATCTCTGTTCGCTGCGCTGAATGTCGCGGACGGAACAGTCATCAGCGAATGCTATTCCCGCCATCGGCATCAGGAATGGCTGAAGTTCCTCAACCTGATCAAGTCGACTGTCCCTGGAGGGGAGGAGGTCCACCTGATCTGCGACAACTACGCGACGCACAAGCACGAGAGGGTCCAGAAGTGGGCAAGGCGCAATCCGCGCTTCCACTTCCACTTCACGCCGACGAGCGCATCGTGGCTGAACATGGTCGAGCGCTTCTTCCGCGACTTGAGCGAGAACGCTCTCAAGCGAGGAAGCTTCTACGATGTGAACGACTTGATCGGCGCGATCACCGAGTACGTGAACCAGCACAACGACGACCCGACGCCGTACATCTGGACCGCCACCGCGACCGACATCCTCGAGAAGGTCAAGCGTGCACGGCGCGCGCTTCTCCAGTGAATACGTTACGCACCGTTAGGCGGACACCACTAGCTGGGGTGTACTTCCATTCCAGGTAGGGAATCGTGGCCATGGCATAGTCTACCAGTTCTCTGCCTCATCCCTGGCCGTGATCATGTCCGGCAGCGCACCAGACCTGACTCACTACGGCAGACTCGGGGGTCGCCTCACGACCTAACCATCGGGTCGAGTCAATCCCCCGTGATGATCATTCGGGTGCCTGCTGCCCGACCGTCACTCTCGGGGACAACGCAGGTCCACCCCCACCATCACCCGGCAATCCCGCTCCCGCCCCCCGGCCCGCTCCAGGGCCAGGTCGCGGACCTCGGCCCCGACGAGCGAGCGGCAGAGCGACTTCGGCCAGCCTCCCACGCCCGTGAGTCGCGACACCGCCACGGAGAGGTACTCGTGCCCGAAGCTGGTCTCGAACGCCACGGTCCTCGTCAACACGGCCCCGTCTCGGCCGAGAGGGACCGGCGGCCCGACGCAGATCCGCTCGACTGAGGTCACGCGCTCCATTGCCTCCATGTTCGTCCTGGCCTCCGTGAGCTGACCGCGGACCTCAACCCAGCCGGGGGCGGTCTCGACCCGGAGCACGGTCCCGACACGCCCCAGCTCGCGGTGGGTGTCATCGAGCAGGACGAGGTCGGTGTGCGCGAATAGGGGGTCGGGCCGGGCGCCGTCGGCGGGCTCCTCAACCAGGACAGCATCGCCCGCGGCACCGGTCCCCACCGTCACGGCCAGGATCACGTCGAGACTCCCGAGTGCCGGCAGCGCCGGGTCGAAGCCGAGGGGGACGACGTCGGCGTGGAGCTCGGCGTTCAGGCGGCCCTGCCCCACGTGCCCACGCCCCGTGATCGTCACAGGCACGCCGTTCACGATACCGCCGAACTCGATCTCGACCCTGAGCTTCCGACCCGCTGCACCCACTGACCACCTCCCGTCCGGTCCTTTGGAACGGGGAAGGACACTTGCTCCCGTGACGGGGGATAGCCAGTCGATTCCTGGGGATCGAAACTTCGTGAATGCCGCCAAGCCCACCTCAGGGCTTGATCGGCCACAGAGGCGCAGCGATTGGGGCTTGTGGACTATATGCCTCAATAGCCTTGGTTCGCTCCGCGCCCCCGATCTATGCTCGATGTTTATGAGTCACGT
>CAYRXS010000562.1:0-1707 GCA_964428225.1 uncultured Planctomycetaceae bacterium | reverse complement strand
CCGCTCGCCCGCGCGACGGTCAGCCTCACCGGACCCCGAGCCGATCCCGAGACACGACGGAATTGATGGACGAACCCGCAGCAGAAGAAGGCCAGACCCGGCCACGCGGCGGGCGCCTCCTGTCACTCGTGGTGCGCGTACTCCTGCCGCTCGCGCTGCTCGCGGCCGGCTGGATCGGCTACTCGACGCTCGCGACCAAGCCGGAGGAGGCGAAGCGGCCGCCACCGGAGCCGAGGGCGATCAAGACGAGGGCGGTCGAGCTGCACGTCGAGGACTTCCCGTCCACAGTCTCGGCCGGCGGCGTCACACGGCCGCACAACGAGGTCACGCTGACGCCGCAGGTCTCCGGGAGGATCAGCCGCGTTCTGCCCGGCTTCGAAGACGGCGCGTTCTTCGCCGCCGGCGACGTTCTCGTCGAGCTGGACCCCCAGGACTTCGAGACGGCCGTGATCGTCGCGATGGCCAATCGCGCGCGGGCGATCTCGGCGCACGCCCTGGAGCAGACCCGCTCGGACCAGGCCAAGCTCAACTGGGATGAGCTCTACGACGAGGAGCCGACCGAGCTCGTGTTGCGGCTACCCCAGCTGCGCGAAGCCGAGGCGAACGTCAAGGCCGCCGAGGCTCAGCTCGAGCAGGCGAATCGCAACCTCGAGCGCGCTAACGTGCGCGCGCCCTTCGCCGGTCGCGTCCGGCAGCGCACGGTCGGGGTCGGGCAGTCCGTGGGGCCCGGGACTCCTCTCGGCACGATCTTCGCGATCGACTACGCCGAGGTGCGGCTGCCGATCACGGCAGAGGAGATGGCGTTCCTCGAGCTCCCCGAAGTCGCCGACGACCCCCCCGTCGACGTGAAGCTGCGCGACGCTCTCGGTCATGGCGAGACCGTGTGGCACGCACAGATCATCCGCACGGAAGGGGCTCTCGACCAGAGCTCGCTCGAGCTCTTCGCGATTGCCAGAGTCGACGATCCCTTCGGCCGCGAGTCCGGGCTCCCGCCGCTGCGAATCGGTCAGCCTGTCGTCGGGACGATCCCGGGACACATCCTCGAAGACGTGCTCGTCGCCCCGCGCAAGGCAGTGCGCCAGCTGGACCGAATCGTTCTGATCAATCCGAGGACGCTGACGATCGAGACGCGCACGATCGAGCCGATCTGGTCGAGCGAGGACCGCGTTGTCTTTCGCGACGAGACGATTCCCGACGGCTGGCTGCTCGCGACGACGAACCTGGTTTACGCCCCGGTCGGCTCGACCGTCGAGATCCTGCCGGATCCGGAAGATGAAGTGAACGGCGATTCGAACGGCTCGGCAGTGCCGGCTGCGAAAACGGACGACGCGGCGAAGAGCGTGGAAGGCGACGAGACCGACGAGGAGTCACGGGAGCTCACGGACGACGACGGCGAAGCATCGGGAGGGGACCCGTGATCCGCTGGTTCGCTCAAAACGACATCGCCGCCAACTTCCTGATGCTGGGGATCCTCCTCGCCGGCATCTATACAGCGTTCTTCCGGATTCCCCTCGAGGTGATCCCCGAGATCGACTACCGCGTCATCTACATCGAGATGCCCTATCGCGGCGGCACCGCGAAGGACGTCGAGCGCAACGTCCTCATCCCGATCGAGGAGGCGCTGGACGGCGTCGACGGCATCGAGATGCTCCACGCCGACGGCCACCGAGGCGGCGCTCGCCTCTGGATAGAGTGCAAGGACGGATA
>CAYRXS010000561.1:0-1712 GCA_964428225.1 uncultured Planctomycetaceae bacterium | reverse complement strand
GTGTTGTGTAACGCGCGGTCGGTATCGTCGTACTCCGGGGGCGTGACGGGGGTGCCGCCGGCGAGGTGGAGGCGGCCGTCGTGCTGGAGCAGGTGCCCCTGCACGCACACGCCGGTCCGGGCGACCGGGTCGAGGTGGCCCGAGGTGCCCTCGTGCCAGACGAGGCTCCCCGTCTCGACGTCGACGGCGTACACGTGCGTTCCGTCGTAGTTGACGATGCCCGCCGCGAAGTAGGCGATGCCGTCCTCGACGAGCACTCCGCTCGCGACCGGCCAGGTGGAGAGCAGCTCGCCGTACACCGGGATCCGCCGCACGTCGGGCGCGGCGCGGAATCGCCAGAGCGGACGTCCCGTCGTCGCCTCCCAGCAGTAGACGCGACCGTCGCCCGATCCGACGAGCACGCGGCCGTTCCCCACGGTGGGGGGGATGCGGATGGCCGCCCCGGTGAAGGCGCTCCACCGCAGCTCGCCCGTCGCGGCGTCGAGGGCGCGTACCGCTCCCTCGGCGCCGCCGAGGAACACGAGGCCGCCTGCGGCGACGGGAGCCGTCGGTCGTCCCGGCGACGGAGGGGCGAAGCTCCACCGCGGAGCGCCCGCATCGGTCACCGTCGCCTTCGTGGACGCGGTGCGCGCGTTGTTCGCGCGGAAGGTCGGCCAGTCGGCGTCGGTGAGCGTGAGCTCCTCGACGGGCTCGGAGTCGATGATCTCCAACCGCTCGGATTCCACGGCGGGAGCCCCGAAGTCGAAGTCGCCCGCCGGCCCCAGGCTCGTGACGCCGTACAGCGTGAGGTTGCAGTCGCAGACCGAAGGCCACCAGTAGAGCAGACCGTTGGCGATCGTCACCCCGTCCTGGCACTGCGCGCGCATCGGGGAGATCCACCCGTGCCGGCCGGACTCCACGTCGAGCCGGATCGATCCCCCGCGCGCCCGGAAGAGCACGGCGTCCGGAGTGCCCGTGGGCCGCGAGCACGCGCGGCGACCGACATCCAGCTTCGCGCGGACCTCACCCGTGAGAGGGTCGAAGAGCCGGCTCTCGTTCACCCCGAAGGGGCCGCTGATCCCGTACAGGCCCTCCTCGCGCAGGACGAGCTGGAAGTTGTCGTAGAGGTGATCCCACAGGACCCTTCCGTCCTCCGTGGACACCGCGAGGAGCTTGCCGACCTGAGGGCCGGAGAAGTAGATCGCGTCCTCGCTGCACTTCAGGTAGCAGGCCGAGCGCCAGTTCGTGGACCAGCCTTGTCGACCGAGGTAGGGGCCGATCGCCGCGAAGAGCTCCGGCGCCTCGTCGGCGGCATAGAGGCGAGACTCGCCGAACCGCAGCTCGGCTCCCGCGGTGCTCGTGCTGCCGTCGGGATAGTGCGCGGTCACCTCGATGGTGTAGCCGCCGGTCTTGTCCGCGTAGGTGTGCTCCTGGGGGAAGAAGCCCTCGGTCTCCGTGCCGTCTCCCCAGCTCCAGGTGAAGGGCGACGTGGGCTTCCTCGTGTCTACGCCGTTGACGACGATGGTCCCCGTCGCCTCGTCGATGGACTCCATCGTGAGCGAGAGGGTCGGCGGCGTGCCCGGATCGGGCACGGCCGGCACCTCCGGGGCGTCGCGGCGCCACTGCACGTGGCCGGTCTTCGCGTCGAGCGAGACGAGATACGCGCCCGGCCGGAAGAGGTGGATCCGGCCTCCCGCCATGGCGACGGCGCGGGCGTCGACGGGCTCGTCCTC
>CAYRXS010000560.1:0-1720 GCA_964428225.1 uncultured Planctomycetaceae bacterium | reverse complement strand
AGGCCGGAGCCGCCGCGAACCATGCCGAACAGGTGTATGCCGCCCCGGATGTTCGCGACGCGCGCGAGGTGGTTCGCCCAGCCACGGTCCACGGCGGCGAGGGTGATCTGTCGCTCGACCCCGCTCAGCACCGTTGATCCCAGCTCCTCCCGGAGAGCGGCGTGACGCTCCCCGTAATCCTCGGCGAGAGCGCCGTCGATCGGCCTCCCGGAGAGCACGCCCTCGCGCTGCCCCTGGATCAACCGCCGGTGCTGCTCGACGAGAGAGGAGTACCGCCAGAGGTTTCGCCGGATGTCGAACGTCTGGCCTTCGATGATGCGCTGCGCTCTCTCTATCTCGCGGTGGACGATCGGATTGTCGGCTTCCGGCTCCGCGAACGGATCGCCGCCAGGAAGGAGCTCGCGGATCCCGTAGCGCTCGAAGAGATCGTCCTCGAGGCTGATGAAGAACCTCGACGAGCCGGGATCGCCCTGTCGCCCGGAGCGGCCCCGGAGCTGGTCGTCGATCCGCCGGCTCTCGTGGCGATTCGTGCCGATGACGTAGAGCCCGCCGAGCGCCACCGCCTTGTCGCGTCCTTCCTCGTCCGCCCCCCCGAGCCGGATGTCGGTTCCCCGTCCCGCCATGTTGGTCGCGATCGTGATCGCGCCGATCTCGCCCGCGCGCGCCACGATCCCCGCTTCGATCTCGTCGTTCTTGGCGTTGAGCACCTGGGGCGAGATCCCGATCTCGACGAGGGAGGCCGTCAGCTCCTCGGACTCTCGCACGGTCGCCGTTCCCACGAGGATCGGCCGTCCCGTGGCGTGCACCCTCCGAACCTCTTCGAGGAGCGCCGCGAGCTTCCCGGCCTTGTCCCGAAAGACGCGATCCGGCAGGTCTTCGCGAACACAGGGACGGTGCGGGGGAATCACGACGACTCGCAGACCGTAGAACGCCCTCGCCTCGTCGGCGGCCGACACCGCCGTCGCCGTCATCCCCGCGAGCTTCGTGTAGAGGCCCAGGAGGTGCTGGATCGTGATCGAGCCGAGGACCTCGCCCTCGCGCTGCAACTCGAGCCCTTCCTTGGCCTCGATGGCGGCCTGAAGCCCGTCCGGCCAGCGCCGGTCGTCGACGACCCGCCCGGTGAACTCGTCGACGAGCTCGATCCTCCCCTCCCGGACGATGTAGTCGACGTCGCGATGCAGGAGGACTCTCGCGTGGAGCGCCAGGTGAAGCGCGGTCAGGTGCGCGAGGTTCTTCGACGAGTGGAGATTGCCGCACCCGAGCGCCGCCTCGACGCGGTCGAGCCCGCGGTCGGTCAGTACCACGTGGCGCGCATGGGGATCCTTCTCGAAGTCCGATGCGGCGTCGAGGTCCGCGACGACTTCCGCGGCCCGGTAGGGATGGAGAACGGACGGCTCGGTATCGCCCGCGACGACCAGGGGCACGCGTGCCTCGTCGATCAGGATGGAATCGGCCTCGTCGACGATGGCGTAGTGGAAGGGGCGATGCACGACCTGCTCGGGAGTATGGACGAGCATGTCACGCAAGAAGTCGAAACCCGCCTCCCTCGCGGTCACGTAGGTGACGTCGGCCCTGTACGCCCGCCGGCGTTCGGCCTCGCCCATGCCTTCGTGAACGCACCCGACGGTCAGGCCGAGATGCTCGTAGACGGGCCCCATCCACGCCGCGTCGCGTCGAGCGAGGTAGTCGTTGAAGGTGAGGACGTGGACTCCATCCCCCG
>CAYRXS010000559.1:0-1739 GCA_964428225.1 uncultured Planctomycetaceae bacterium | reverse complement strand
CGCGAGCAGAAACGCCGCCTTTCCCCTCAAGAAGCGCGAGCCCTCTGAACTACGCCACGGGCAAGATCATTCGCGGACTGCTCGCCAAGGGAAACCACCTGGTGACGCGCGTGAAGAGCACCAGCGTGGCCTATGTCCCGGCGACACCGCCGGATGGGCCGCGGCGCAGGGGGCGGCCCAGGAAATACGGGAAGAAGCTCAAAGTTGCGGCGTTGCTGAAGGACAACGCGGACCGACTTCAGGAAGCGGCCAGCCCCGTCTACGGCGAGGAGGGGGTGCGTGACTCGGTAGTGCATCGCGTATCTGGCGTCATCGGTCGAGCGAATTGAGCGGGATCCTGACGTGGCGTCCTGGGCGGTGCGATGAGCGGTGAACTCGTACATCGGTGGCTGGCTCATCCGCTCGACAATCTGCCAATCGTATTCACGGCGGCCGGCTAGGTCTCGTTTTGAAAGTCGTTTCACGATCGGATCTCCATGGGCCGTTCTGGCGGCCCAGGTCAGGCGCCTTTTTCCATCTGATGGACAGCGAGCGAGTCGCCCGAAGTGACGCCCGCCTCCCCCATGGTTGTCGTGGGCAGGAGCTGCTGCCGGGTTCGATCGAGCATCAGCGCGTAGGGTTGCCCGGGCGGCGGAGGCGGAAGAAACTTCTCCGCGACCAGCCCGTCGATGCAGGTCTCGCACATCGTGTCCGGATCCACGTCAGCCTGGAGGGTACGGCTCTCGCGCGGATGCAGGAACTTCACCGAGATAGACATGGTCTTGCTCCTTGATCAAGCTCGTGCTTGCGTGTGACACACCGACGTTCACGATTCGTCGGGACACGTCTTCCAAAGGACTCTTCACACCTCTGTCACGAGGGATTCAACATCGCCATTCAGCGCTACGGTCTGCCGATCCTCACGTCCGTGAACCGTGAGGCGCAATCCTGAGCCCAGGCCAAGGGCCTGCAGAGGCGTATTCAGGATCGATTCGCTCGTTGCGAACGAGAGACTGCCATGCTGCTCGGGCATGAGGTCCGGCCGAACAGCGAATCTCCCATCACATTGCACGCAGAGCGGCACGGTGCTGATCGCCCACTCCGGCTGCTCTACCAGCACGGGCTTGTGGCAGGTGCCGCAGGGCGCAACGCGGATGTACGAGGCGGGCAGCTCGACCATCGGGTTGGGAACCGACCGTTCCACTTCCTCGAGCAGCGCAGCGACGTTGTCCCCAGGACCCGCTTGGAGCAGCGTTGCCTCTTGGCCCACCACACGATGGTCAATCCGGCAGTCGGGATTCTGCGAGCGTCGCATCATCGTAGTTGTTGCTGCCCGCATATTGGTGAACACGGTCGAGTTGGCGAGCGTGAGATCCCCGTGCAGAACGGCCGTCGCCGCGGCGGTCTGCCAGGCAGCCAGGGCCATGGCGCCCGGTGCGGTCGCCGGGATGAACCCCGACATCTCGGCCTGGTGGGCATAACGGTCACAGGAGAACAGGCGTTCGCTCACCAGATGGCCTTGATCGCAGGCCCAGCACGGTTCATCCTCAGCCTGGTTCGGAAACACGCTGAGGTTCCACTTCTCGCCTCGGAAACCGCCCTCGATCATCGAAACGCCCATGGTCCGCGTCCGCTGCGTGACCCACATCCGGGCTGCATCTGTGTCGACGGCCAGCAGGACGACCATTTGCCCCGGGGCCGTGAAGACCGTGTCGATGGCGGTCAGAGAGGGGACCACTTTCACGGTGAAGGAGAGCCAC
>CAYRXS010000558.1:0-1753 GCA_964428225.1 uncultured Planctomycetaceae bacterium | reverse complement strand
GCCGGTCGCCTCGAGGAGGCGCGAACGCAGTTGGAGCAGGCGCTCACGACCCTGGAGGAAGGGGCGACGGCCATTGCGCGAGCCGAGCTCGCGCCCGAGCTGCAGCTCGACCTGGCTCAGCTCGAGCTCTACGCCGTCGACCTGGTCCGGGCGCGGGCCCACCTGGAGGACGCCGACCGGGGCCTGGATCCCGGCTCCCGCAAGTTCGCCCCGCTGCACGGGAGGCTGTGCGGTCTGTGGGTCGAGTACTACCTGGCGAAGGGCCTCGTGGAGCAGGCGCGTCCGTGGCTCGAGCAGGAGCGCGCGGCGGAGGAGGAGATCGGCGATCCCACCGCCGTGACCAGCCTGCAGCACCACGCGTGGCTTCTCTGCTTCATGAATCGCTACGAAGACGCGATTCGCCTCCTCCGAGAGCGTCTCGATGGCCCCGCCGCCGGGCATCTGTCCGCCCGTGCGCGCGCGGATCTCGAGCTACGCATCGCCTCGGCTCTCAAGGAGCTGGAGTTCCTCGATCCGAGGCGGGAGCCCCGGGCCCTGGATTCGTACCTCGCTCTGGTGCAGTCGGGCCTGCTGGAGGCGCGAGGCGCTCTGAAGGCGGAGATCGGCATCGGGCAGATCGAGCTACGGCGCGGAGAGCTCGCCGGGGCCTCGGAGTGGCTGGCGAAGGCGCGCGCGCGCCTCGGCTCCTGGGACACGACGACGGGGGGGGAGCCCCTGGACGACGCGGCCAAGCTCGGAGGGCTGGAGGTACGCTTGGCCCTCGCCCGCGGCGCACCGCATGAGGAGCTGCGGACGCTGCGCGACGGGCTACGGCGGAACCTGGATCGATTCCTGGATAACTGGGCGAGGCTCGACGCCGGGCGCACCGGGCTCGCCCTCCTCCACCAGAACTCGCGCATGCTCTTCGTGGCCGCCTTCCTCGAGGTCACGCTCGCCCTGCACCCGGGATCGGACGGCGCGCGCCGGGCCTTCGAGGTGCTCTGCGAGGTCCAGGCCCAGGGGAGCCTCGCCCGTCGGCTGCGGGGGGATGCGGAGGTCGTGCCGACCACCGTGGAGGACGTCGTGCGCGAGCTGATTCCCGCGGGCGGCGGCCTGCTCGCCGTCCTTCCCGCGCCGTACCGATCCCACGCCTTTGCGATCGACCACGGCGACGTGCTCCACGTGCCGCTCCCCGATTTCGAAGTCCTCGACGCCGCGCGCCGGTCGCTCCAGGACGCGCTCGTGCAAGCGGTGCGGGAAGGGGACGGCGGACTCGATCCCGCGGTCGATGACGCGGCGACGGAGCTGCGCGACCTCGTTCTTCCCGCGGAGCTTCGGGCACGGGTCGAGACGTGGAGCTCGCTCACGAGCAGCGGGATCGACACGATCGGCTACCTCCCCTTCGAGTGCCTGCCGCTCGGCGAAGGCGAGTACCTGGGAGAGCGGATGCCGGTCGCCTACCTTCCCTCGCCGGTGGTGGGCCTGTCGCTCGCTCGGCGCCGCGTTCCTCTCGAGGAGTGGGAGCTGGACGCCCTCGTCTTCGTTGGCTCCGAGCTCGGGGACGAGGTGCGCGCGCGCTGGCGGAAGCTCTCGCCTCTCGACTGGACCGACGCCCGGAGGGAGTCGCTGCTGGAGGCCTACGACCCGGCGCGCCTCGAGACGCACTGGGGAAGCGAGGCCACTCGGGCCTCCCTCCTCGCCGCGGACCTCGCGCGCACGCCCCTGCTGCAGCTGGTGGCCCACGGGGTGGCGGACTACTCGCGGGAGCGGCCGG
>CAYRXS010000557.1:0-1759 GCA_964428225.1 uncultured Planctomycetaceae bacterium | reverse complement strand
CATTGCGGTATTCGGGAAGGTGACGTACCAAGGGAATGTTCGAGAGTCGCGTCGGTCGAACGATACACCGCCGGAGGAACGCCATGAACGCCAAGTTCGCCCTTCCCGCCCTTCTCCTGTTGCTCCCCGCGTCCACCGCCACGACACCGTCGTCCGACTGCCCCGACGAAGCCCCGGGCGTGCTGCGGGCGCGAGCGGAGGGTGTGGCGGTTCAGCGAGCCGGGGACGCCGCCGGCCCCGCGGCGGGGACGGGCAACCGGTTCTTCTTCATGCTGGGTCCGGACAACTCACCGTGCGTGCGCGCGGTGGCGGACGTGAACGCCGACGGCCGCGAGGAGGTGATCGCGGGCATCGACGAGTCGCAGGTCGACAACGTCTTTTGCCTCGACGGAGCCAGCTCGGGACAGGCCACCGCCGTGTGGCAGCTCGAGACCGCGGACGGCGTTTCGGGCGGAGCGCCCTACGGCGACCAGTGCATCGTTCCGATCTCCGACACGGATGGAAACGGGTACCAGAACTTCCTCCTCGGCACCGCCTGGGGCGGGCGCACCGCGTACAACATCGACTCGCAGGCGGGCGCGATCCTCTGGAAGTTCGACACCTACCTGGCGGCGAATACGGGCTGGGTGTACTCGCTCTGCGAGCTGAACGACGTCAACGGAGACGGCATGCCCGACTGCGCGTTCGGCACGGGCTCGGACAGCAACTCTGTGTACATGATCGACGGAGCGAGCACCGGCGGCGGCCAGGCGACGGTCCTTTGGCGCTACGCGACGGCCGATGCCACCTATTCGGTGCGCGACATCGGGGACGTGAACGGGGACGGCGACCACGACGTGCTCGCCGCGGTCGGCGACTACGGGGACGCGATCCTCTGCCTCAGCGGGGGAACGACCAATCCCGCGGGACACGTGCTGTGGAACCACGACCCCGGCGTGTCGGTCTACGCGTGCGGGGTGCTTCCGGACATCACGGGCGACGGGATCAACGAGGCCCTGGCCGTGCTGTGGACATCCGGTGGCAGCGCGATCCGCTGCCTGAGCGGAGCGACCGGAACACACGTCTGGTCGAGCACCGCGGTCTCCCAGTACGGCATGATGGTCGACGTGCTCGAGGACGTGACCGGCGACGGCCATCAGGAGGTGATCGTGTCCTCGTGGGAGAACGCGGCCATCGTGCTCGACGGGCTCGACGGCAGCCTGGTCTGGAAGACGGTCGTGGGGACCTCGAACGGAGGGGACGTGTGGACGGCGCAGGCCATCGACGACCTGAACGGCGACGGCCGGCAGGACGTGATCGCGGGCTCTTTCGATACGAAGGTGTACGCCCTCGACGGAGACACCGGCGAGACCTTCTGGGCCTTCCGCACGAACAACCGGGTCTTCAGCGTGGCCCCCGTGGGCGATCTCGACGGCGACGGCAGCCCCGAGGTGGCGGCCGCCACCCAGGACACGAGCAACTCGGTCGTCGTGCACGTGCTCGAGGGGAACGCGGACATTCCGTTCCCCAACCTCACGCTGACCGGCACGGGCGCGCTGGGCACCGACCTGGGGATCGAGGTCGTCGGGGAGGCCGGCTACCTGGTCGTCGTGGCCGCCAGCCCGAACACGGACTCCCTTCTCATCCCGCCGTTTGGCACGCTCGAGCTCGAGCTGCCCGTCACGCTCCTGACCGCGGGAGTCGTGACGCCGAGCGGGGTCTTCCAAGACACCTACTCGATCCCCAACGATCCCGCTCTCTCGGGATTGACCGCCTACGT
>CAYRXS010000556.1:0-1761 GCA_964428225.1 uncultured Planctomycetaceae bacterium | reverse complement strand
CGTCGAGCATGCAGGTGACGATATCAGCAGGCCCTCATGAATATGGCGGGCTCAGGACTCCCAGATCCTGGCATCCGAACCTACTCCCGAGCAGCTCGGTGGGGACGATTCTGAATGTACCTATGGTGGTGACGGTAACAAAACCCACCTAGCGACCCCGTCACGGGGGGTTTTGTCACCGGGGGGTCCAGGAACAGAGGACCTGGTGACGGAACCTCCGGATCCCCTCACTGCCGCGGTGGTCGAGCAGTTCTCCGGCGAGGTAGTGCAGGACGGCCCGCAGTGGAAGGACGCGATGCCTCTCGGTGCTCCAACCGAGCCCCTGCTACCGGGACGCTGCTTCATATGCCGTGGCGGCCGATGGTGGCACCTGACATCAGGGCCGACGTGGTTCTGTGAGCGGTGCCATCCGCCCCAGGTTGCCGCTACCGCGATCGAGGTGGTGGACCTGGATGGAGGTCGGCGATGAGCAAGTCCTCCATCGACGGAGCCGTCCGGTTCACCCCCGCTTCCCCGGTCCTCCTTCGGACGGGGCTCATCGGGTGGGCGTGCTTCACCGTTGGCGGTCTCAAAGTATATGGGGTGGCCGTTCGCCGGACGCGGGAGGGGAGTCTGGCGTTGTCCTACCCGACGCGTCGGGACCGCTCGGGTCGCGAGCACGGCATCGTGCACCCGATCGACGCGAAGGCCCACGCCGAGATAGAGCGCCAGGTCCTGGCCGCCATCGTGGCGGAGGTGGGGCCGTGAGCGGGCGTGTCGCGAGGAGGGCGACTCCTGGGGCGCCCGCGCCCATGTCCCCGGACATCGCCACACAGCGCCCAACGTGGCGTGATCCGGCGGAGCTTGACCATGACGAGAGGGTGCGGGAGATCGCGCGCCTTCTGCCCCGCGCGTATCTGCGCTGGCTTCTCCGGAATCGCCTTGATGCTCTCGGCCGCACCGAGGCTCCATGCGCCTCCCCGCTTAACAGCAATAGAAACACGGAGGTGCCAGGATGAAACCGATCACGGCCGAGATCGAGGAGCTGCGGGCGATGACCGTGCCCGCGCTCGTGGTGAGGTACACCGAACTGTTCGGCAAACCGCCGCGATCCCGGCACCGGACGCACCTGTGGCGACGGTGTGCGTGGAAGCTCCAGGAGCAGCGCCTCGGCGGGCTCAGCAACATGGCGAAGGCCCGACTTGCCGAGCTGATCGGGGAGATCGATCTGCCCCTCGGTGAGGCGGATCCCCCGCGGTCGGTCGAAGGGAACCTGCGGCGGCCCGATGACCCGCCCGTCGGGACGGTGCTCTCCCGGACGCACCGGGGCCGCGAGGTCCAGGTGCGCCGGGTCGAGGGAGGTTGGGAGGTCGACGGTGTCACCTACCGCAGCCTCTCAGCCGCGGCGAAGGCCGTCACCGGCTCGCACTGGAACGGCAAGCTCTTCTGGGGCGTGAGCAAGCGGAGGTCGAAGCGGTGATCCAGTCCGCGACAAAGGCCCAGGGGAACGGAAAGCCCCGACTCCGCGATGCCGAAAAGCCCTCAGTCCGCGTCGCCGTCTACGTCCGCCAGTCCTTCACCCGGGATCGCGACGACGATTTTGGCTCGATCGAGGCCCAGGTCGAGATGATCGACGCTTACGTCGCGAGCCAGCGCGGCGAGGGGTGGCGCGTCCTTCCCGAGCCCTACGTGGACCGTGACGCCACCGGCGCGAACCTCGACCGGCCCGCGTTCCAGCGTCTCCTGGGCGACATCAAGGACGGCGGTGTCGATGTGGTCGTC
>CAYRXS010000555.1:0-1771 GCA_964428225.1 uncultured Planctomycetaceae bacterium | reverse complement strand
GCATGAGGGCCCCCATCCGCGGCAATTCGACGACGGAGTATCAAGGAGACCCAGGATGATCACGTTGCTCTTCTCGCTCGCGCCCCTGCTGTCCACCCCGGATGCGCCACGGCTCCCGATCGTGGAACCCGCGATGCCGCTCCTCGTCCAGGACACCGACGAGGACGAGCTCCCGGACAAGCGCCCGGAAATCAAGGAGCTCTGCAAGAAGCTCGCGGACCACGTGAAGAGGAGGGGGAAGGAGGACAAGGAGGCGATCGAGGTCATCGACACGCTCTACGAGGAGTTCAAGAAGAGCGGGCCGAAGGACCGGGCGGCGATCGCCAAGGAGCTGGGCAAGTGCTTCAAGGCCAAGCGCAAGGAGATCGAGAAGGGCATCCCCGACAACGGCCTCTTCATCGCCTGCGCGGTGGCGCTCGGGGACATGGCCCCGGAGAGCGTCAAGATCCTCGACGGGCTGGTGGGCCACAAGGACCACCGGAACGACCTCGTCCTGCAGCGCAAGCTGATCCTGTCTCTCGGGAAGACGAAGGACCTGAAGACCGTCAAAACCCTCCAGGAGCTCCTGAAGCACCATCACCCGGAGATGCAGGCGGCCGGTGCCGAGGCCCTGGGCGAATACGCCGAGGCCGACCAGAAGCTCCGCAAGCAGCTCTTCGAGGACCTCCTGAAGGCCCTGATGAGTCAGAACGCGAAGACGGTCAACGACCCCCTGGACACCCTGGAGCGCGACCGCTACCAAACCATCGCCGGCCCCATCTTCACGACGCTGAAGCTCATCTCGCCCGGCAACGAGAACGGCCCTGACGCCTGGCAGCGCTGGTGGAACAAGAACAAGAGGAAAGACTGGGACGAAGACGAGGACGAGGGCTGAGCCCCGTCGATCACGCCGCGGCCGCATGGTCCGCCCGGGCGGGTCGCACCGGATTCGGTCCGCTCCTCCTCCTCCTGCCCGTCGTCCTCGGGGGCCTCTTCGTCCTGCGGACCTTCCACCGGAGCACCGACGAGTGGGGGCTCTTCGAGGAGGTCGCCGTCGGTGACGTGCCCGACCTCGATGGGCCGCCCCTGGAGACGGTGGCGGGCTTCGTCGGCGAGGGCGAGCTCGAGGACGGCGTCCGGCTGAAGGCGCGGCTCTCGCCCTACCTCCTCTCGCCGGAGCGCGCCGACTTCCAGGCCGACGCGCTACGGGAGAGCTTCGGGCTCCCGGAGGGAACGCTGTGGCGGGCGGAGATCGAGCTCGAGGGGCCCGACGGCGTCCGGTCGATCCCCCTGCGCGGAATCGAGGTGCGCGACGAGGCGGGGCTCGCGCTCGCGCCCGTCGTCGAGGCGGCCGTCTCCGAGGCGGACGACGAGGAGAATCCTCTGCGCACGCTGCTCGCCCTTCCCGGGGCGCCCCTCGCCACGGGGGAGGACGTCCAGGTCGCCCTGTGGGGACGCGCGCCGGGGACGGGCGCCCGGCTCGTCGCCGACGGCGGCGCGGTCGAGCTCGCGCTCGAGCCGTGCGACCTGGACACGCTCGAGCTGCCCCGGTCCCTCGTCCGGCGCCGAGGCGGAACGGAGGTCGCCGCCGTCGAGGAGCCCGACCCGCGCGACCTGAAGATCGCGGAGCTGACCGAGGAGCTCGCCGCGGAGCGCGCCGCGCGCCAGGAGCGCGAGCTCGCCTGGTACGAGTACAACCGGGTGCTGGCGAACCTCGACATCGACCACCTCGTGGGGACCTTCCCCGTGGACGAGGAGCGCCTGCCCGAGGGGCTTCCCGACGAGGATGCGG
>CAYRXS010000554.1:0-1828 GCA_964428225.1 uncultured Planctomycetaceae bacterium | reverse complement strand
CCGTCGCCATCGCCCCAGTTCTCCGTGATTATGTTGTTCGTGATGGTCGGGGAGGAGGACTCGCAGTAGATCCCGCCGCCATCGTCGGCGAGGCCGTGGGTCACCGTGAACCCGTCCAAGATCGATCCCGCCCCCTCCCCGCTGACGAAGCGCACCACGCTTGCGGCGGCGCCCCCGTCGATCGTCGTTGCGGCCGAACCCTGCTCGCTCCTCACCGCGATCGCCTTACCGAGGAAGTCGATGTTCTCGAGGTAGACGCCGGGCCGGACCACGACCTCGTCCCCGTCCGCCGCCGCGTCGATGGCGGCCTGGATCGTGGCGTGGTCGTCCGGGACCCAGATGGTGTCCGCGGCACCGACGGCAGGAAGAAGGGGTAGCGCAACGAAGACGATGAGCGAACGCATGATCGTAGCTTCCGGGTTGGCAAGGGACCGAGGCACGCCCGAGACCTCCAGTAGAGCCGATTTCGCCGAGAACCGGCTTGCGCGTCTGCCACTACCGGCCGAGAGCGTGGTCGATCGGGGAGCAATCGGCGCGGACGCCCCCGAGACGTCGGGCGCGGTCTCGCAGGAGACCGATCCCCCCCGGGCCGAATTCGCGGGAAAGGCCCCCCCGGACCAGCAAGCGGCCGTAGAATCGACCACTGAACCGACTTCCTTGCCGCTGCTGATCCCACAGGGGGATTCGATGGCTGGTTCCAGTCTCTTCCTGCGTTCTTGCCTGTGCGTGGCCCTCCTGCCACTCCTCGGAAGTCCCCGTCCAGCTCAGGCGGGAACCGTCGTCTACGAGCAGAAGCTCAGTGACACGGAAGGCGGCTTTCTCGGCTACCTGAACAACTCCGGGCACTTCGGTTACTCCGTGTCCTCCATCGGCGACCTCGATGGAGACGGTGTTCCGGACGTGGCGGTCGGCGTCGAGTCCGATGATTGGGGAGGCACTACCCAGGGCTCGGTTTGGATCCTCTTCCTCCATGCGACTGGCGTGGTGAAGCTGGAGCAGAGGATCCGGGATACGGCCGTGTACACGGGGAAGTTCGGAGGAGATGTCGAGTCCATCGGGGATCTGGACGGCGACGGTGTGCCGGACCTGGCAGTCGGGGCCTGGGCGGACTCCGATGGGGGGACGGCGCGGGGTGCCCTGTGGGTCCTTTTCCTCGATCCCGACGGCTCAGTGAAGGGGCATCAGAAGATCAGCGACACCGCCGGCGGCTTCACGGGTGTGCTCGACGACCTCGATCGATTCGGTCGCTCCGTAGCGCATCTCGGGGACCTGGATGGAGACGGGGTGGGGGATCTGGCGGTGGGTGCGTACCTGGACGACGACGGGGACGCGCTCGATCAGGGAGCGGTCTGGATCCTCTTCCTGAACACTGATGGCACCGTGAAGAGCCACCAGAAGATCAGCGAGGCGGAGGGTGGCTTCGGGGGAGCTCTGGACGGGGGGGATCAGTTCGGATTGGCTCTTGCCGCACTGGGAGACGCGGACGGAGACGGAGTACCCGACCTCGTCGTGGGCGCGCCCAATGACGATGATGGTGGCTCGAACCGCGGTGCGGTGTGGACGCTCTGGTTGAACTCAGACGGGACCGTCAAGGGCCATCCAAAGATCAGCAGCACGGAAGGAGGGCTCGGGGCCGTGCTCGAGAAGAACGGCTTGTTCGGGCACGGCGTCGCCCTCGCCGGGGATCTCGATGGCAACGGGGTCAGGGAAATCACGGTTGGCGCCTACGCCGACGATGGCTCGAGAACGCCGGCGGATCCAGATCGGGGCGCGGTCTGGATCCTGTTCCGCAATGCCGACGGGACTGTCCGTGGCGAGCAGAAGATCA
>CAYRXS010000553.1:0-1853 GCA_964428225.1 uncultured Planctomycetaceae bacterium | reverse complement strand
CGGAGAGGCGAGTCCCCCTTCCTGCTCCAGGGCTCGCCGACCAGCGAGACGACCTCGTCCTCGACAAGCTGGTGGGCGGTGGCGGACACGGCTCCACGAATTTCTTCGAGCAGGCCCTCCCGGATCTGTCGCCTCAGGTCCAGGACCTGGGTGGTGGGACTCGGAGTCCGCTTCCGTTTCGTTCGCGGACTACGGGGCTGACGGCGAGACTTGGGCTTCGTAGACTTCTTCACGGGGCTCTCCTTGCGGTGGCTGAAGCGTTTGCAACTCCAGTCCTACCAAGAGGTTGAGCCCCCGTCCAAATCTCACACGGCTACGGACATCCTCCTGCAGCACAGGAATCCTGCTATCGTGGATGTAGCCCATGCCCCGTGCTCACCTAGGGGTGCCGGAGGTTCCAACCATGATTAGTCTGACGCTGACTGCAGCCCTTGCCCTGACCGCCACGACCTCGACCGCCGGACCCGCGCACGAACCCGACGTGGTCGTGCAGACGGGGGAGACGGTGGTCTACGACACGGCCTCCGGGCCCGCGTTCGTGAGGAGCCTGACCATCGAACAGGGCGGAGTCCTGCGCGTGGTCGGTCCCCAGCCGTTCCTCTTGCGCGCGCGGCGCGAGATCGTCGTCCACGGGACGCTCGATCTGTCCGGCGCGCCCGCCCACGACGTGGCCACACTCAACACGGGGCACATCCCCGAGCTCGGGGGACCGGGAGGTGCGGCCGCGGGGCACGGCGGCACGGGGAGCTGGGTCACGAACAACTCCACGCCCCACGGTGGGCATGGCTTCGGGACGTTCCTCGCCCCCGACCGCGGCGGGCGCGGAGGTGAGACCGGTTACACATCCTCCCCGGACCGTGAGCATCGACGCCCCGGCGGAGGCGGCGGGGGAATCCTCGCGGCGGACCAGCCCGTGACCGGGGATCCGCTCGATCCCGCGAACGACGGTCTCGTGGCGGAGTGGGGACACCATGGGCATCCGGTGTCCATCAGCGCGGTGACCAATATCCAACCGGCCCGCGGAGGACCCCCCGGACTCCCCGTCTTCGTGGACGGAGATCCGACGAACGACTACTGGGGTCGGAAGCCCGTGGCGGGTGGAGGCTTCGTGCGCGGCGAGCTGCGCGGACCCCTCGCCGGGCGCGGCGGTGGTGCCGGCGGAGACGCGGTGCCGGCCGGCCAGTTCCCGCACCCGAACTGGTCGATCTCGACCGACGAGAAGGGTGGCGGCGGCGGCGGCGGTGGCGGCCTCGGACTGATCGGAACGCGCACCTTCGTCCTGGGCGCCACGGGGCGCGTGCGCGTCGACGGCGGCCACGGAGGCCGCGGCGAGAACGTGCTCTTCTTCGACGCCATCGGCGGCAACGGGGGCGGCGGCTCCGGCGGCTTCCTCGTGATCAACGCCTTCACGATCGACCTGCGGGCGGCGAGCGACGACGCGATCACCGCCCTCGGCGGTCGCGGGGCGGTGACTTCCTTCCTGCCGACCCCCGGCGACGGCGGCAACGGGGGCCCGGGCGTTCTGCAGTTGCATACGCCGCACGCGAACCGCGTGTTCCTTCCCGCGGGGAAGACCCTCGCCGACCTGACGTCGCCCGACGCGCACTCGCTGCTCCTGATTCACTGAGCGACCGCGGGCGGCAGGGCCCGCATTCCCGGATCGTGAGCGCACGGCCGTTGCCAAGGCAGCGGCCGTTGCGTTTCATGGAGGCGCTCACATCGTCCCGTTGCTCCGGGAGAGGATCATGAAGCCGTGGTGGATCGCGATCGTGCTGGTGCTCGTCGTGGCCGGCGTGCTCTTCTTCGCCGCCCGGTCGGATCGAGACGACGAGCCCGTGGCGCCGACGGTGGGG
>CAYRXS010000552.1:0-1862 GCA_964428225.1 uncultured Planctomycetaceae bacterium | reverse complement strand
TGCCATGCACAGCTCGTAGCGTCCGGCGCCTCGCCGGACGTCCTCTCACTTCTCAGCCGTCAGATCATCCACAGATGACACAGATGAACACAGAGGGGCGTTGCCGTCCGCATCTGTGCACATCTGTGAAATCTGTGGATAACCTCCGCACGTCGTCCACTCTGCCTCTTCTCACTCTTCGCACGTTCACACCCTTCTCAGCGTCTCACATCTGCGGCCCGCTCGTCCGCGGCGACGTCACCGTCTTGCCCTGCTCGGTCATGTTCACGACCGTGCCGATGTGGACCGTCGTTGCCGGTTGCGACGTAGCCGCCGGTTGCCTGATTGGCGTCGCGCCGATGCGCTCCGATGCATACCTCACAAACTCGTTCGCCACACCGGGATCTGGCATCCAGCCTTTCTGCCAGCCGAGCGTGGCAACGCCGCCCCAGTCCGGTCGCGACGCGAACAGGTTCGGCTCAGCCTCATCCGGGTCGCCGTATCCCGGATGCTCCTGCATGAACTCGCGCATCAACTCGTTTGGGTCGATCCCCCGACGCGACATCTCCTCTCGCATCACCCCGCCGAGAAACGACTCCTTCATCGCCTCCTCGCTCCACCCATGCCTTCCCCGCCACGTCCACGTCGCGTTCCCCGCCTCTTGGAATCGATCAAAACGCTTCTCGGCCCTCTCCCTGAACTCATCCTCCCAGAACGACGTGCGCGCCCGCTCCTCTGATTCAACTTCTTCCCGCAATTCGCGCCCGTGCCGCACAAATACCTGCGATTTCAGCGTCTCTTCAACCATCGCCCGCGAGGCATCAGGCGTGATCCCTTCAAGGCGAGGAATCAACTGGTTTGCGGCCTTCACCTGATCCACTCCCAGCGATCCCTCGATCACCGCCAATTGACCCGGCTCGAACACCCCTCGTTTTTCGGCCGTGCTGAACGTCGACCACACGTTCGACAGCAGGTTAACCCGCTCCTCTCGCGACATGCCCGTGATGTCCCTGCCGCGAGCCTCCATCACATCCTCGAACTTCTTGCCCGCGACGCCCTGCGCGAAGATGTTGAATCGCTCACCCGCCTGCCGTTCCGACCCCTGCGTATTGACGAACTGCACGAACCGTGCCGCCACCGTCTCCAGTGGCACACCCGCGTTCAGCATCGAAATCGCCGGCGATGCAAACGCGCCCATGAACTGCGCCGGATCCACCGACGCGGACGACTGGATCGCCTCTGACAGTACCGCCGCCCCACGCAGCGCATCGTCTTTGCCCGTCAGTGCCCCTGCCTGATCCAGAACCTTGGCAAACTGCCCCATCGTCGCCGCGTCGAACCGTCGCGCAGTACCAAATGCTCCCAGCGCCCGAAATATCTCGATGTTTCGCTCCGCGTTCGAGCCGGTCAATCCGGTAGGCGCACGGTCCTCCGGCGTGAGCGCTGTCCGCTCGCCGGGCGGGCCGAACACATCGGCCGACACGCCCAACGAAACCGCCTCGGCGCCGCCTCGCACGGCACCCGCGAATCGCCCTACGATCTCCGTAGCCCGCTCTTGCCCCGCCTGACTCGTGTCGCCCAGTTGCGACGCCAGCGGAAACGCCATCTCACGAAGCGACAGCCCTTCCTGCGTGATCTGCTTCCGAAGGTCCAGCACCCTCTGCATCGCCGCAATGACTTCCTCAATGGCGGCCCGCACTGCCTGAATCGAAACGATCCCCGCGACGATCCCTCCGATGGACCGGCCAACACCGTCGAAGATCCCCCCCAGCCGCCCCCCCTTGCGTCCCAGCTCTTCCGCCTCCCCGCCCGCGTTTTTCTCGGCCGCGGCGACGTCGTCGAAGTCGCGCTTGGTCCGGTCCGCCCCCTGCGTCCCGACCTTG
>CAYRXS010000551.1:0-1869 GCA_964428225.1 uncultured Planctomycetaceae bacterium | reverse complement strand
GCTCCAACCGGGCCTCGCTCTGGGACGCGATCTTCGAGGGCACATCCACCGGCCATGCCCGAAGTCCGTCCCCTTCCTTCCCACGTCTGGAACGATGACCTCGCCCGTCTGCTATCATGAGACGCTTCGTTTCCCCGCCGGCCGCGCGCGCACCGCGCACGCGGTCTTTCGTATCGCCCCCTTCATGCCCCCGCCGAGGTCAGCCCAGCCGCGTCCCCCTGGAGACGCCTCCATGGACGTGGAGCTCGTGCAGGCAACCCTGCGCGGCGATCGCGCGGCATCGGACCGGTTCGCCGAGCGGATGATGTGCGTGCATCGCATCCTGTTCGCCCAGAACCGGCGCCGGGGCCGTCCCCTGGACGAGGACGAGCTCCTCGACGTCGTCCAGGACACCCTCGCCGTCCTCTGGCGGAAGCGGAGCACCTTCCGGGGCGAGGCGACCCTGGAGACCTGGGCGTATCGAGTGGCGGTCCTCGAGTGGCTCGCCGCGGTGCGTCGCAAGCGGGGGTCGAAGCGGGTGGACCTCGACCCCGGGGTCGTCGCGGAAGCCCGACGCACCGGTGTCAGCGCCGAGGATCGCGAGGATCGGGAACGCGCGCTGGCGGGCCTCGAGCGGCTCGGCCGACCCGACGAGACCATCATTCGTCACAAGCACTTCGACGGGTTGACGTTCGAGGAGATCGGACGAAACCTCGACGTCTCGCCCAACACCGCCAAGTACTGGTATTACCGGGGCATGACCAAGCTGCGCGAGTGGCTGGGAGCCCGCGTCGCGGAGGGAAAGCCATGAGCGACAGGCCCGCATCGCCCCGCGAGGAGCTCCTGCAGGGCTATCTGGCCGGGGAGCTGACCCGGGAGCAGATCCTCGCCGCGGCCGGCTCGGAGGACGCCGCCCGGCTCGCCCGCGAGCTCGACGAGCTGGACGCCCTGGCGGGCACGCTCGACGCCGCCGGAGGGGAGGAGAGAGCCGTGCTGACCGACGCGGACACCGTGTCCTTCCCCGCCGGGGAGCGGGCGACGAGGGAGTTCTTCGCCCGCCACGATCGCGGGACGGGTCCGCGCCGCCTGCCCTTCCTCCTGGTGGCGCTGGCCGCGGCGCTGGTGGTGGTGCTCGGGCTGTGGGGGAGTGGGGCGCTCACGCCCGATCGAGGCGTCCTCGATCCGGAGCCCGACTCCATCCTCGGGACGAACCTCATCACCGGCCTCGAGATCGACGACGACGGCACCTTCCGCTTCCAGGTGGACGACGAGGTCTCCCCTCAGGTCTGGTTCGTGATCCGGGTCTA
This sequence comes from uncultured Planctomycetaceae bacterium, assembly GCA_964428225.1. Taxonomy (GTDB): domain Bacteria; phylum Planctomycetota; class UBA1135; order UBA1135; genus JBFMCU01. Next base: position 583 of record CAYRXS010000551.1, on the reverse strand, counting down.
TGACGAACACCGCACGACGCTCCTCACCGAAAGCGATACGCTGGTCGGCACGACGTGGAGACCTTCGGACGAGGAGAAGCAGGGATGGCCCCCGACGATTCGCTGGGAAGTGCGCGGCAAGGAGTACCAGGGACCCGACCTCGTGGCATGGCAGGTCGCCTCCTATCCGTTCTGATCGTCTGCGCCCTGACCTCCGTCGCCTCGGCACAAACCCCCAGCGAGCTTCGCCAGCAGGTCCGCGAGATCACCGCGGACCGGAGCATGTCGGCCGAGGAGGTGCGCGACATGCTGGAGGGCGTGCTCGGGGACGTCGACTTCGTGCTCGAGGATCTGGAGGAGCCGGAAGGCTTCATCGTGGACGCCGCGTTCGAGGCGCGGTACGCGATGACCGAGCTCCTGATGCTCCATTTCCCGGGCGATCCCGACTTCGAGAGGTGGATGCGGGAGACCCACGACTGGGCGAAGCGCTCCAAGAACGCTTATCGCGTCGCCCAGGCCCTGCAGCTCGAGTCGCGTGGATTGCGCGCCGCCGGTCGCCTCGAGGAGGCGCGAACGCAGTTGGAGCAGGCGCTCACGACCCTGG
>CAYRXS010000550.1:0-1888 GCA_964428225.1 uncultured Planctomycetaceae bacterium | reverse complement strand
GATCATGGTGGCTCGCGTCGGGGGGGAGATAGGGGCGGTGGGGCGCGTGCTGGGGCTTCTGGGGGGGCGCGACCTGGCGGGGGGGGCGGGGGTGGGGGGGCCCGGGGGCCGGCTCGCCGGTCTTTCCGATGTGGACCTCGCCACCGCACTTCTTGCAGCGGGCGACGTCGTGGGCGAAGGAGGCGGGGATCTTGTACTCGGCTCCACAACAGAAGCACTTGCCTGATCGGTATTCCATCTCGCTGTCTCGGGTCGAGATTCGAGGGTTTCCGGCGTCGCGTGGACGCCGGTTGATTCCTGGTGGGCAGGGGGAGGATGGGGTGGTGGCGGGGAACGGGGAGGACGATCAGTCGTCCTTGTGCCGCTCCAGCCAGGCCTTCTCCTCGTCCGTCAGTTCGATGAGGTCCTCCAACGCGTCCTCCTGCTCGAAGGACGTGAACTTCTTCTTGTTGCGCCACCACCAGGCGAACCACTGCTTGATGGCGCTCTCGCGGCGCTCCCTCGTCGTGCCCGTGGCGGCGCCGATGAACTCGCGAGGACGGTAGCCGTGGTCCTGGCCGGTGATCGTCCGCAGGGCGACGACGACCTGGTTCACCTGGATCGACTGCTCCTCCGTGTCGAGGGGGATCAGGTAGAGCTTCGTGAGCAACGGCGGGATCGCGGGGCGGCCGATCTCGATGACCTCGTTGCGGGCCCGCGTCGCCTCACGCGTCAGATCCAGGTCGATCATCGTCGCGATCAGCCCGTCGATCCGGGCCGCGAGCTCGGGAGAGGTGTCGTCGAGGTGGGGCAAGGGCTCGGGCTCGCGCTCGAACACCTTCGAGCCGTCGGAGAGGGTCACCTTCTCGTAGCCCCGGTTCGCCCGCGAGCTCATCGCCCACTTCTCCCGGTCCGAGAGGAAGCGCTCCCAGCCGCAGATCTTCCAGGTCCCGCGGTCCTTGTGGAGCTTCCACTCGACGGTGCGGTTCTCGAAGTTGCCCTCCTCGCGCGAGGTCACGTTGACGTGCACCGTCGCGAGCTCGTCGAGCCCGCCCTGGAAGCTGCCGTCGTAGGGTTTCCAGTCGGCCACGAGCGCCTTGTCCGGGCCGCTCACCATGCCCTCGGACCACTCGTTCAGAAGGGCCTGCTTCTCGCCGGTGGTCATGGCGACGAACTCCGCCTCCCAGACCGCGCGTTGCACGTCGGTGATCTCGACGGTCTCGTCGCCCTCGACCTCCGCGGCGGCCTCCCGGCCCTTCTTCGAGGCGTAGATTCCGGGGCCGTGCATCGCGGAGCGGATCCGGGCGGCCTCGCCCGTGAAGGCGTACTGGTGGACCTTGACCGCGGCCTGGACCTCCTTGGACTCGTACCCCGTGCCGAACTGCTCCGGGGGCGCGACGGCGACCTCCTCCGGCTCCTCTACCTTCGGGCGCTTGGGCTTCGAGTCGCCGCCCCCGAAGGCGATGATCAGGACGGCGAGGATGGCCACGCCGCCGACCCCCAGGCCGATCCACAGCCCCGAGTTGGAGCTGGACGAGCTACGGCCTCGACCCGTCGCGCCGGCGACGAAGACCCGGCCGCACTCGCCGCAGCGAACCTTGGCCCCCTCCTGGGTGTCGGGGATCCGGGCGCGGGCGTGGCAGGCGGGGCACTGGATGATCATGGGCGTTGTTCCTGGCTCGCCTCGAGGTCCGGGGGGCGTCGAGTGAGGGAGATCGCCGGGATCCGGGAGGCGGAGGGCGGATTCCGGACCGGCGATGGCAAGATTAAGGATGGTGCGAGAGAGGCGCAAGCCGCTCCGGGGCCCCTCGATCGGGTCAACCCCCGGATAGGCTCCGCGGAGCGCCCTCTCGCACCCCGTACTACCCCTTCGCGGAGCCCGGGTTTCCGGGCCGTTCCGCCCCCAGAC
>CAYRXS010000549.1:0-1901 GCA_964428225.1 uncultured Planctomycetaceae bacterium | reverse complement strand
GCGACGCGAACCCGAGCCACCCGCCGTCCCAGTTGCGGGCGCGCATCTGATGCCATTCCGCCTCGTCGTTGATGGTCGAACCCGGGTCCGAGTGCGTGAACGCGCGGTGGTTGATGCTGTTGTTCGACCAGCGCCAGTTGGTCGACTCCCAGGCCGGCGTCGTCGGCCCGAAGGCCATCGATCCGCCCAGTGCGATCGGGTACGGCCACTGCTCCGGCGAGAAGAACGGGTCGATGAGTCCCAGATAGCCGACCTCGTACTGCGTGTTGAGCTTCGCCACGACGATCGCCCTGCGTCCGTCGGCGACGAACCAGTAGGGGATGCTGTCGTTCCACAGCGGCATGTAGAGCTTGCTGTGGTGCCCCGCCTGCTCGCGCCAGAGCGACGTCGCGAGGTAGGCGTCGAATGACGCAAGCTCCCAGTTGTAGTAGTCGGCGTCCTGCCGCTCGAACCCGTGGACCCCGACGAGGATCTCCGAGTCGCCGTCGTTCCCGGGCGCCTGCCAGATGGTCTGCGAGAACGCCGCGTCCACGCCGTCGGAACGGAGCAGGCGCATCGCTCCCATGTAGAGCCAGACCGTGCTCGGGATCTCGGTGATGTGGAGCCTGTATCTGGTGGCGGAGACGGGAGAGGCGATCTCGAAGGTCCTGATGCCAAGCTGTGTCCAGCCTGTGATGTTCGACTGAGAATCGAGCGTCTCCCAGGAGTCGCCGTCCCAGTACTGGAACGTCCACGACTTGGGTAGGTAGTTGGAGTAGTAGTCCATGAACGAGGCGATCTGGTAGCTGGCGATCGTCTCGGCCTCGAAAAACGTGAACTCAACGTCCTGCGGCAGGGTGATCGGCGACTGGACGCGCCAGTAGGCGTCCGAGATGGCGTTCTTCCCGTCGACGATGTTCTGGACCGCCTTGGAACCCGTGTTGCCCTGCGTCGCCTCCACCCGGGCCCCGAGCGTCTTCCGAAGACCCACCCACGGCGGAGCGGTCGAAAGCGTGAAGGCATCGCCGGCGACAAACGGCGTGCCGCCCGCGGAGATCAGGAACTCGAGCTTGGCGTGCGCGAATGGTGTCCCGACCGTGGCCGGACCGATCGAGCCGGAGAGCGAGCCCACGACGTCGAACGAGCTCGCGGACGTCGCCGTGATCGTGAACGTCTCCGCCACTGACGAAGCCCCGCCGGAGTAGCCCGTGAGCGTCCCGTCGCCCGTCCCGGAGTACGTGAGCCCGAACGCCGAGCCCTTGGCCGTGAGGAACGCGTGCAGCCGGTCCAGAAGATCGGCGTAGTTGTCCGCTGTGCCGCTCGTGAACATCGCTAGATCCCCAGCGCCGAGCGCACAGCCCGGCGGTTGTTGCTGAGTGCCCGGACCAGGATCCGCTGGCCCTGCGGCGTGTCCATCTCGCGGAGGACAAGCCCGTCCTCGAGGCCCAGCACGAGCCGTCCGTTCAGGACTCCGCCGTCGTCCGCGACGGCGCCCTTCTCAACGAGGCCTCCCTCCGCGAAGCGCGTGGCGGGAACGTCGGCGATCACAGGCGTGGACACGAGAGAGCGCACGCCCTGGCGGTTCAGGTCCTCGAGGTGCTTGAGCACACCAGGTTGTCTCACCACCGCCGCCCGCACGACGTACTCCTCGTTCGAGAGCCAGACGAGATTCGAGTCAGAGGTCCCGGTGCCGCGCCCGCGGAAGAGGCCGCCCGACGCCTTCGCCTCCGCGCCTTCGCCGCCCACGACGCCGCCCTCTCCGAAGAGGCCAGCGATCTTCTTCACGATAGCCGTGGCAATGAGCTGTGCCGCGAGCCTCCGGAGATCAGCGATGATCGCGAGCGCCATGTCGCGGAAGGCGTCCTTGAGCGACTTCGAGCCCTCCATGCCCTTGTCGAGGAAGTCCGTGAGGGCATCGGTCG
>CAYRXS010000548.1:0-1904 GCA_964428225.1 uncultured Planctomycetaceae bacterium | reverse complement strand
TCGCACTACTCGTCCGCGGGCCGGATTCTGCTCAGCTTGCACGTGGCGGGGGGTCGCGACCTGGAGGAGCACCTCGCGCGGCAGGAGGGGGAGACGTACCGTCTGTTGCGCGCGATCGTGCGCACGGCGGCGGCCGAGGCGCGCGGTCGGGGGGCTCGATTCCGTTTCCTGATCCTGCCCGGGCTCTCCGACCTCGAGGAGCGCGCGGCGGCGGGGCGGGGGTGCTGGGAGGAGCTGGGTCGGGATCTCGCGGCGGGGGGCATCGAGGTCCATGACCTCTCGTTTGCCCTGGAGGGCGGGCCGCGCGAGGAGATGTTCGCCCCGCACGGGCACTACTCGCCGAGGGGCAACCGGGTGGTGGCGGCGGCTCTGGCGGGGGTGCTGGACGGCTGAGGTGGAGGTCTGTCCGTCGAGGAGGCGAGAGAGGCCCGACCCACGGTTCCCCACCCACCGCCCCCCACCCGCCCCCCACCCGCCCCGGGGACACGACGACGCCGGCGACGGTTGCCCCCCTCTGGCTCGATTCCTCGAAGGGGCTAGCGCTCGACCACCGCCCGGAAGCCCAGGTTCGCCCCCACGTCCCCCGGAGCGATCGAGTTGCGGTACGCGGCGCGGATCTGGTCCGCGGAGTCGCTGTAGTACGAGCCTCCCCGCACGACCCGCTCCACCTCGGGAGCCTCGCCCTCGGCCGGGCGCAACGGATCCCGGGCTCCCTCGGCGATGGACTCGTAGTCCGGCACCCAGGCGTCGAGACACCACTCCATCACGTTTCCGCCCATGTCGTAGGCTCCACACCAGGAGCAGTCGGTGGAGATCGCGGCCGCGGGCGAGGTCTCCGTCCAGAGGTCGCGCTTGCTCGTTCCCTGGGCGTTGCACATCCGACGATCGGGCACCATGCCCCAGGGAAAGTCGTCGTTGCTCCGCCCGGAGGACGCGTACTCCCACCGGGCCTCGCTGGGCAAGGAGAAACCGTTCGACCGGCACCAGTCCCGAGCCGCGAACCAGTCGATGCCCGCCACCGGGTGGGTCTCCTCGATCCCCGCGATCTCCCGGCCCCCGCCGGCTCGCCAGGCGGCGTAGGTGACCTCCGTCCCCGACAAGTAGAAGCCGCTCATTCGCACCCACCGCGCCGGCCCTTCGTCCTCGTAGCGTCCCTCCTCGCCGGGCTCGCTGCCCAGGAGGAACCTCCCGCCGCGAACGTAGACGAACACGAGCCCCGTCCCGACGTGCTCGATCACCCGCGGGAGCTTCTCTCCGTCATCGAGGACCAGGGAGGAGCTCCGGACCCGGAACGCCTCGCGCAGGGCCGGGGACGCGTCGCCCCAGTCCACGGGAGCCTCCACGACCTCCTCCTCCGCGCCTTCCTCGGCCTCCGTCTCCGGCGGGGCCTCCGGCGAAGCACCCCCCTCGTCCGCCCCCTCGGTCCCCGAGGCCGGCGACGGTTCCTCGACCGCCTCCTCCGAATCCGCGCAGGAGACGACCAGCGCCGCCAGGGCGACGAGCGGCAGCCACGTTCTTCTCATCCTCGGTCCTCCTCGAGCCGCGCCCAGCGCAGCAGCAGACTGTTCGACACCACGAGCACGCTCGAGGCCGCCATGGCCGCCGCGCTCCAGGGAGCCGGGATCGCCCAGCCCGTCCAGGGCGCGAGCACCCCCGCCGCCAGCGGCAAGGCCACCACGTTGTACCCGAAGGCCCACGCGAGGTTCGCCCGGATCGTGCCCCTCGCGCGGCGGGCGAGCCGGATCAGGACCGGGAGGCGCGACGGATCGTCTCGCAGCAACGCCCCGTCCGCGGCCTCGATCGCCACGTCCGCCCCTCCACCCATCGCGAAGCCCACGTCGGCCTCGGTGAGGGCGAGGGCGTCGTTGATGCCGTCCCCGGCCATGGCCACCCCGCCCCCGGCT
>CAYRXS010000547.1:0-1904 GCA_964428225.1 uncultured Planctomycetaceae bacterium | reverse complement strand
GTACGGCCCCGACGGCCAGCCGGTGGACGGCGCCTTCATCCAGCTGACTACTAGCGCCCAGAAGAGCGGGGACACTTTCGGCTCCCACTTCCAGACGCGCACCAACACCGAGGGGCGCTACGCGTTCCACCGCATTCCGGCCGGCCCCTACGAGATCTTCGTCCAGCGCCAGGGCGGGGGCGGCAACCCCTTCGAGGGTCTGTCCGACTGCAACCGGACACGGCGCTCGATCACCCTGGTGGACGGCGGGGAGTGCGTGCAGAGCTTCACGTTCAGCAAGTAGTGCTGAGTGGCGCGTGAGTGCCGGTAAGACCCGGCTGGCCGGGGTCCTCCGACGGGAAGACCGCTGGACCGGTTCACTTGCCGGGAATCGCAGAATCAGGGAGACTGGGGGATGTCGGAAGACGTGGAAGGAACCACGCTGTGAGCCTCCTCCGAGCACGGGAGTCCGTCCAGACCTGTGAGGTGTGTCGGGAACGCACGCCGCACCGCGCACCAGCGGCTGCACTGTTGCTCGGGCTCCTCGTCGGGGTTGTGACCTTGATGTGGACGGCCCTCGTTGCCGTAGACATCACGATGAGGGCCGGTGTGGTCGTGTCCGTGGTCGTCTCAATCGGGGCGTGGCTGTGGGTCCGAAAGTGGCAGGCGCGCTGCGAGCGATGCCGGTGGCGGCCCTGGATCGAGCGTAGATTGGCCAGGGCGACCGGGAGAGAGGGAAGGAGAGTCTGGTTCGTGTTCGGGCACGTCTGGCATGGGCGCGGTCCCGTGCCTGGCGATCGCACAGAAAGCACCCGCCCCCGTGCGCGAGCCGAAGGAGGACCGGGAGAGGCCGGAAGTAGCCCTCCTCCCATTTCCCAGTGAGAATGACCCCGCTCGAGCCAACCTGGCGCATCATCGAGGAGCGCCCACTGCCCCTCAGGAGGCTCCGATGCTCCTACGTTCTATCTCCTGGATCGTCCCCAATCGCCGCTTGCTCGCGCTGGCCTGCATGGCCTCGCCCGCAGTCGGTCAGGACTTCGGCGATCAGCAGGTGATCACGGATCTTGCAGCTACGGCTCGTCTGGTCTACGCCGAGGACCTGGACGGCGACGGCGATGCGGACGTGCTGTCTGCGTCCCAGAGCGACAACAAGATCGCCTGGTACGAGAACTCCGGCGGCTTCTTCGGGCCACAGCAGGTGATCACGACCCTCGCGGACAACGCCCAGTCCGTCTATGCCGCAGACCTGGATGACGACGGAGATGCCGATGTGCTGTCCGCGTCCTGGCAGGACAACAAGATCGCGTGGTACGAGAACCTCGGGGGTGGTTCCTTCGGGCCACAGCAGGTGATCACGACCCTGGCGAACTCGGCCTGGAACGTCTACGCCGAGGACCTGGATGGGGATGGAGATGCCGATGTGCTGTCCGCAGCCCGGCAAGACAACATGATCGCGTGGTACGAGAACCTCGGAGGTGGCTCCTTCGGGGACCTGAATCTAATCACGAATCTCGCCTCCAACGCTCAGTGCGTCTACGCCACCGACTTGGACGGCGATGGAGATGCGGACGTGCTGTCGGCTTCAGAGAACGACGACAAGATCGCCTGGTACGAGAATCGAGGAGGAGGCGTGTTCGGGCCGCAGAAGGTGATCTCGACCTCTGCGGACAATGCCCAATACGTGTACGCCACGGACCTGGACGGCGATGGAGATGCCGACGTGTTGTCGGCCTCGCAACAAGACCACAAGATCGCCTGGTACCGGAACCTCGGCGGCGGCTCCTTCGGAGCCCAGCAAGTGATCACGACGATCGCCCACAGTGCTCAGTGCGTCTTCGCCACCGACCTGGATGGCGACGGAGATGCCGATGTCCTCCCTGATGTTGCATTCTCGAGTGCCTATGCTGCAGTGGCTGCGGCCCCGA
>CAYRXS010000546.1:0-1907 GCA_964428225.1 uncultured Planctomycetaceae bacterium | reverse complement strand
TCCCACTCTCATATCAACTCAAACCCGGTGTCCACCGAATCGGGGGAGGGTCAATACCGCGACTCCATCACGAGGCAGCTCGAAGGCGCGTCATAGCGTCGCCCTCCGGCGGCGGTTGTGTCCGCGAAACAGGTCGAAACAGGCCGGTTTTGGACACAGCGAACGGGGGGGTCATACACCAGCCCTTGGAGACTCGAAGACCCCCGGCGCGAAGGCGACTCGGTTTCTGGCGGATGCGCGCCCCGGGTCACGTAGGAACCCGCATCTCTGGACACTGTGTCCAGGATCTCCGAACGGCACTGCCGACGATGCCCGTGCTTCGATCCGTGTGCTCCAGCGGTGGGGTCGGTTACCCGTATCGCCCGTCTGGCTGTGCTCCATTCGGTGCTCGGTGATCGGGACATAATGTCCCGATTTCGAGTTTCGTAGGTCGCTCCGACACCCGCCACTCCATGCCAGCCGCACCCGACTGTCCCTCGTCCGGTTGCCACTTCATCGGGGTCCCCGCCGAATCCCCCGAAAAACGCCACACGGCGACCTAGAACGCCCACGGGCGCTCCGGTAACCTCCCACCACGATGGTGGCAACTACCGGCAACAAGCGGCAAGCAGCGGGACGATGACAGAGTTCCTCACGATCCCAGAGGTCTGCGATCTGCTCCGCCTCAGCGAGCGCACCGTCTACGACCTCTGCCGCTCTGGCACCCTCGCCGGGGCCGTGAAGGTCGGCCGCCAGTGGCGCGTCGAGCGAGCCGCCTTCGAGGAGTGGGTCAGGAAGGGCGGTGAGGCCGCCTCGGAGGCCCCTGAGCGGCCGGAGGAGGCGGTTTGACCCCCACCCCCGAGCAGGAAGCCCGCCAGCACATCGACGCGGCCCTGGAGGCCGCAGGCTGGGTCATCCAGGACCGCGCCGAGATGAACCTCGCCGCCGGACCGGGCGTCGCCGTCCGCGAGTTCAAGATGGCCGACGGCCACGGCTTCGCCGACTACATGCTCTTCGTCGAGGGCAAGGCCGTCGGCGTGCTGGAGGCCAAGCCCGCCGGATACCCCCTCACCAGCGTCGAGCTGCAAGCGGACAAGTACGCGACTGGCCTCCCCGCCGGTCTCAACCCGCCCGTCAACCCGCTCCCGTTCCAGTACATGAGCACGGGCGTCGAGACCCGCTTCATCAACGGCCTCGACCCCGACCCGAAGACGCGCCGCATCTCGGACGTTCCGCACATCCACCGCCCCTCGACGCTCGCCGACTGGCTCAAGGCCGACACCCTCGACGAGTGGGTCAAGCGCCTCCACGCCGAGGGCAGCGGCCTCCACACCTCCGCCGAGGACACCCGCCCCTCCTCGCTGCGCTCGCGCCTCCAGACGCTGCCGCCCCTGGAGCAGGGCTTCCTCTTCCCCAATCAGGTCGAGGCCGTCACGAACCTGGAGCACTCTCTCCAGCGCAACCGCCCGCGCTCCCTCGTCCAGATGGCGACCGGCTCGGGCAAGACGATCTTCGCCATCACGTCCGTCTACCGGCTCATCAAGTACGCCGGAGCCCGCCGCGTCCTCTTCCTCGTGGACCGCAGCAACCTCGGCGAGCAGGCGGAGAAGGAGTTCCAGGGCTTCCGCACCCCCGACGACAACCGCAAGTTCACCGAGCTGTACAACGTCCAGCGCCTGACCTCGAACACGATCGGCTCCTCCAGCAAGGTCGTCGTCACGACGATCCAGCGCCTCTACTCGATGCTCAAGGGCGAGCCCGAGTTCACGGCAGAGGCCGAGGAAGAGTCCCAGTTCGAGTCCACCGGCGCGGCCATGAACGAGCCGCTCCCCGTCGTCTACAACGCGACCTACCCGCCCGAGTACTTCGACGTGATCGTGATCGACGAGTGCCACCGCTCGATCTACACGCTCTGGCGGCAGGTCCTG
>CAYRXS010000545.1:0-1936 GCA_964428225.1 uncultured Planctomycetaceae bacterium | reverse complement strand
CAGCGATGACGAATACCCGTTCGGCGGGAGCGGCTTGGGACGAGGGGATGAGGCAGGGCGTGAAGGGTGGACGTGGATTCTCTGAGCGGGCATCGAGTGGGGCTGAAGAGCGGAGCGGGGCGGGATACAACGGGAGTCACGCAGGGGGATTAGGAGGTGTCGAGGCGAATCTGGAAGCGCCGGGCGATGAGGTCGGCCCAGACCTCGGCTCGGATGCAGACGTTGCGGAAGGCTTCGAGTAGGCGCTGGGCGAAGGCGCGGGAGCTGCCGTAGAGCTTGGCGACGGCGGCTCCGAGCAGATTACCTTTCTCGATGAGTTGGCTGAGGAGGTGGGCGATCTGCAGGAGAAGGTAGAAGTTCTTGGCGGCGACCGGGTCACGGCAGTAGGCGTGCTCCAGATTGTACCCCTGATTCTTTTGCGTATTGAATCCCTGGTTCTCAATCTTCCATCGGCATCGTCCTCCTCGTTGGGATAGTTCGACCACGTTGGACCGTTTGACCGGGAGGTCGGTGGCCCAGAGGAACGTGGTGGTGTCGCCCCGGGCGTTGGTCTCGACGCACTCGAAGGCGTTGAAGGTCTGGTCTTCGTGTCGCAGGCCGTTGAGCCAGCGGTGATCCTGCGAGCGGTCCTCGTGCTGTGCGAGCGTCTGGCCGGTGGTGAGGGCGTGCAGGGCTTGGAACTCGGCGTAGGCGGTCGGCAGGGAGCCTTCTTTGAAGGTGATAATCCAGTGGAGCCGCAGCGTCTTCGTCAGCCGCATCACGTTCTGGTTCAGGTATTCGCCGTCCAGCAGCAGGCAGATGAGAAGCATGGGGAACTGCTTGCGGAGCTTGGGTAGGAGGCGGTAGAACGCGGCCAGTTCGCAGTCCTGCTTGTTTGCACCGTCGGTGTTCTGGATGAACTCGGTGGCGACGGACAGCGAGAGGCCGTTTTCACAGACGAGCTTGGCCTCCAGCACAGGGTGGTAGTACCGCGTCCTGCCGTTCGCCAGTTCCTGCGTCAGGCAATGGGGGCAGTGGGGGGCGTCGAACGCGAGGTGCCCCGTCCCGTCGATGGCGATGGTATAGTAGCGTCCCAGCAGCCGATCCCGATCCAAAGCCCGCGAGCGCACCAGGTCGCGCACCATCCCGGTGCGGACGTCCGACAACTCCTCCGGACACACCCCCTTCAGGTAGTACGCCAGCGTGTCGGGATGAGGAATCTGCTCGATGCTCGTCTCGGCGATCCGGTTGAGGTTCTCCACGCCGGCGGGCGAATGCAGCTCAAACCGCAGTCGCCGTCGCGCCCCCAGCCGGAACAGAAACAGCAACACCCCCGACCACAGCAGGCTGCGGGCCGGATAGACCACAAACCGCGGGTCCCGGAAATCCCCCAGCGCGTCCAGGCGCCGACGCAGCGAGGGGGAAAAAGCGCCGCACCGTCCGGCCGAGCGCCACGACCAGGGTCGCCTGCCCTACCGCTTTCCCTGCTCGACCTCCGCCCGCAGGATCGCCCGCTGCAGCGCCGACAACTCCCGCAGCAACTGCCTCGCCTTCTGCCAACTCTTGTTCCATCGCTCGACCTCCTTCAGCCGCCCCAGCGGGATGTACCGCGTCCGCGTCTTCCCCGCCACCTTGTCCGTCAGGTACCGGCTCCTGTGCCCGGGCAACACCACGAGGCTGCCCCCGAGCATCGGCCCCAGTCCCCCGAGTTGACGCAGCCTCGCATCCCGCATCCGTCGCAGCAACGAGAGAGACTTCGGAATCCGCATGGCCACGCCCTCCATCGACAGACTCCGCCTCTCTATAAGAGTATTACTACTTATCTCACAAGTCAAGAAAAAAAGCTCTCGCGAAGAAAACTTTTTCCCCGTCTCCGCGCTCGCGTACCCAACCCCTTCTCCCGCAACGCCCAAGCCCCGCTCTCCGCCTGCGAAGAACCGCCTATTCGTCAGAGCTG
>CAYRXS010000544.1:0-1951 GCA_964428225.1 uncultured Planctomycetaceae bacterium | reverse complement strand
ATCAGCAGACCGGGAAGGAGGATCCAGAGGCGGGAGGGACGATGCATTGTTCGACGCGGGTTGAGGTTTCGGGGGATCGTAGGCACGGGGCTCGCCGGAGGATGATCGCGGACAGGAGGAGACCAGTGCGCCGCCGCCCGGCCCCTCCCCGTTCGCTCGCGATCGTGGCGGCGACGACGTAGCGGGAGTTCGCAGCTTCCTCGTTGCGGGATCGGGACCGTGTCCCGGATGATCTCCGGGTAGGCTATCGTTCCCGGAGGGTGAATTCGCATGAGTATCTGGCCCTCGATTCTCGTTTCGCTGGCGACTCTGCCCTGCGGTGGCGAGACGCTCGACTCGTCGACGTTCCTGGCGCGCATGGACGCGTCCGTGCCCGGGCGCGGCGTGACGGTGGAGCTCGTCGCCGACGGCGGCTTCGTGATCACCGGCCACGCGACCGACAGGGAGAGCGGGGAGGACGTGCTCCTCCTCCGCACCGACGCGGCCGGTGCACCGTTATGGCGTCGGACCTTCGGCGGCCCGGGGACGGACAACGGGTGGGCCGTGCGCCAGACGCCGGATGGTGGCTTCGTCGTCGTCGGTTACACCGACAGCTTCGGGGCCGGCGGCATGGATGTCCTCTTGCTCCGTGTCGACGGGATGGGGAAGGAGAGCTGGAGGAGGACGTTCGGTGGCGAGAAGGACGAGTACGGCTGGGATGTTCGACCGACCGCTGACGGGGGCTTCATCCTCGCCGCCCAGACGGAGAGCACCGGCGTTGGCGAGGTCGACGCCTGGCTCGTCAAGGTCGACGCCGAGGGCCGAGAGCAATGGTCACGCGCTCACGGCGGTGAGAAGGTGGACCGCGTCTTCTCCGTCCGCCAGACCTCCGACGGGGGATACGTGACGGCGGGGATCACGTACAGCTTCGGAGCGGGAGATCGCGACGCCTACCTGCTGAAGACCGACGCCGCGGGGGAGCGGGAATGGCACCGTACGTTCGGGGGTCCCGCCTACGACGTCGGTCACGCGGTGGCTCTGACGGCGGACGGCGGCTACCTGGTCACCGGGTACGGCGAGAGCTTCTCACCTCACGGGAAGCGAGACGTCTACCTGATCAAGGTCGACGCCGAGGGCGAGCAGCAGTGGCTCCAGATCCACGGCACTTCGGAGAACGAGCGCGCCATGAAGGGCGTGCAGACCGCCGATGGAGGATACGTGGCCGTGGGCTTCACGCAGGTCGGTCGCTTCGGGCGGGGTGTGGACTGGGACGCGTTCCTCCTCAAGACGGACCCGGAAGGCAACGAGGAGTGGACGAGGAGCTTCGGCGACCACGCGCACGAGGACTACGGGTACACGGTCGTGCAGACGAAGGACGGCGGCTTCGTGCTGGTCGGTCACTCCATCGGCCGGGGCGACGGAGAGAGCGCGGTGCTGCTCGTCCGGACGGACGCGGACGGAGTCGTCGCGGAGTAGCCGGAGGCGGCGGTTTCCGTACCTGACCGGCAGCGAGAGACGCATCTCGACGCGTCGTTCCTCCGGCGAGATCGGCGCGCTCACCGCAAGATTGCGCTCTTGTTTCGGCAGCCGCACCTCCGGAACCGCCACGGATCGCCCCTCCGTCGCTTCCCCCGAAAATCCGACCGCGCACCCGAGCGCATCCGGATCAGGAGGTTGGTGGGCCCTGCAGGACTCGAACCTGCGACAAAGTGATTATGAGTCCGTCCCGGGCTGTCCGCTCAGGTCCGCCCGAGGCCGCGTAGAGCGGACTCAGCAAAGGAATTAGGTGTGATTCGGGTCGGCGGCGTAGCTGCCGAAGCGGACACGAGCGGACACTCCCCGGACACCTCGTGGGCACTCAGTGCCCACGTGATTGCAGCGCGCTCACCAGAGACGCTATCACACGCCGTAGAGATCACTGCCCTCACCTGAGCAATTGGCATTCTGGTGGTTGTCCCAGTCCCCCTTCCGG
>CAYRXS010000543.1:0-1965 GCA_964428225.1 uncultured Planctomycetaceae bacterium | reverse complement strand
CGAGCTCCTCGGCGTGGCGAATCGGGTCGGGAGCCTCTCCCCCGGCAAGGACGCGGATTTCGTCGTCCTGAACGCCGCACCGCTCAGCGGGCAGGCGGGCGTGCTCGCCACCTGGAGCGACGGCGAGATGGCCTGGCAGTCGCACGAGACGACGGCCGTGGTGCTGGACGTGGAGGAGCTCTACACCGGCGACGGCGAGATCCTCCGCCCCGGGCAGATCCTCATGGTCGACGGCCGCATCGCCGAGGTCGGCGAGCGCGTGTCGCGCCCGCGGGGAGCCACCGTGATCCACGGACGGGCGGCGATGCCGGGGATGATCGACACCATCGGTCACCTGGGGCTCGAGGGCTCGAGCCGGGTCGTCGGACCGGAGTACGCGCTCTCCACGATCGTCGCTCCCGGCGACGAGCTCGATCGGCGCGTGGCCGTTGCCGGCATCACCACCGTGGGGCTCAGCCCGCGGGGGGTCGGCGGGAGCGGCTCGCCGATCATGGCCTACAAGCCCGCCGGCCAGGACCTCGAGACCCAGGTCCTCGGAGACCCGGTCGCCGTACGCCTGCAGTGGAGCAGCCGCAACCGGATGGCCTCGGGCGTCGCCGTTCGCTCACTCCTCGCGAAGGCCAAGGCCTACCGCGAGAAGTGGATCGAATACGAGAAGGCGATCGCCTCCTGGACTCCCCCTCCTCCCGAGGAAGAAGCGAAGGAGGAGGACGAGGACGAGGACGGCGAGAAGGCCGAGGAGAACGGCAAGGACGAGGACGAGAAGGACGACAAGAAGAAGAAGAAGGACGACGAGAAAGAGCTCGAGCCGGATCCGGTGACCGGGCTGTGGCAGGCGGAGGTGTCCGCGCCGCCGCGTGCCGAGACCGCCGTTCTTCGTATGCGGATTCGGCTCGAAGGCGGCAAAGGCAGCGGCGCGGTGGACGGCAACCTCCGCTGCGCGGCCGTCTCGGACGACCTCGTCGATCTCGATGGCTACTGGGATCGGGAAGGCCTGACCCTCAACCTCGCCGGGCTAGGAAGCCGCGGTTGGATCTCGCTCACCCTGAAGCTGGAAGAGGAGAAGCTCACCGGCTCCCTCTCCGTGGGCTCGGGAGAGATCGAGGTCTCGGCCGAGCGCAAGTCCAAGGACTTCGTGGTTGCGGGGCGTTCAGAGCGCCGGGCGGCCGAAGGCGCGCCCTCGGAGCCGAAGGGCAAGCCCAAGCCTCCCAAGCACGATCCTCGCCTCGAGCCCCTGCGCCGCGCCCTGGACGGCGAGACCTCCCTCATCGTCGCAGTCGACCGCGAGGACGAGATCCTCGCGTGCGTCGCCGCCTTCGAGGCCTACGGCATCGAGCCGATCCTCTACGGCGCGGATGACGCCTACCTCGTGGCGGATCGGATCGCCGGCCGCGTGGCCGGAATCCTCCTCTCTCCCGCCATGATCCGGGGGGAGCCCAAGAAGGGGACCGACTACCGCACGCCGTGGTCCGACATCCAGAACGCGGGGATCCCCGTCGCCTTCCACTCCAACGCCGAGGAAGGCGCGGTGGACCTGCCCATGATGGCGTCCTACGCCGTGGGATGTGGGATGAGTCCCGCCGGTGCTCTGCGCGCGCTCACCTCCGACGCCGCGGAGATCCTCTCCATCTCGGATCGCGTCGGGTGTCTGCGACGCGGTCTGGACGCAGACGTCCTCCTGATCGACGGCCCGCCTCTCGCGCCCGGCACATCCGTGCTCCGCGCCTGGGTCAACGGAATCGAGATACGCAAATGATGTTGACGGTGGCAACCATGATCCACATTCGGTCCATTCTTCGGTGCGTGTTCCTGCCCGCCCTCCTCGCCAGTCCTCTCGCCGCGAAGACCGCGGAGCCCGGAGAGGTCGGCGGGCCCGGGCTGGCCATCCTCTGCGCCAAGGCCCTCGTCGTTTCGCCGGATCCGGAGGACACCCAGCTCGTCGACAACGCCCTCGTCCTCGTCGAG
>CAYRXS010000542.1:0-1976 GCA_964428225.1 uncultured Planctomycetaceae bacterium | reverse complement strand
CCGCGAGTTCTACGAGGTGATCAAGGCGCGCTTGAGCGACGACGGCATCCTGCAGCAGTGGTGTCCCGGGGGCGAGAACAAGGTCGTCGCGGCCATCGCCCGCACCCTGCTCGAGTCCTTCGAGCACGTCCGGATCCTGATGGGGATGGACGGCTGGGGATTCCACATTCTCTGCAGCGACAGCCCCTTGCCGCCGCGCACGGCCGAGGAGCTGCTCGCTCGCATGCCCGCCGACGCCATCGAGGACATGCTCGAGTGGAACCGTGAGACGACCGCACTCGAGCACCTCCAAGCGGTCATGGCCGTGGAATTCTCGAGGACGGAGGCTGACACGCTCCTCGAGAAATACGACGAAGACATCATCACGGACGATCGTCCGATGAACGAGTACTACTTCCTGCGCCGTCTGATCGACGGGTACTCGGACGACCTGTTGAATCCGGAATAGGCGGTCCGGTTCGAGCTTTCTCGCACACTCAGGCGCGACACGCCTCGAGGTACGCCTTCGACGCGGCCAGCGCCGCCGTCATCTCCTCGGGCTCGGGGTGGCCGTGCATGAAGGGATTGACGTGGCCCCGGTAGTCGATCCTCGCCAGCGCCTCGAGCCACGGCGTGCAGTCGACCGGGCCGAGCCCCGGTAGCTGCTCCTTGCCGGGTGCGTTCTGCCACGCGTAGAAGAAGAGGAGCTGCTCGCCGCAGATCTCGATCGCCTCCGGAGTCGACGCCCCGATCGCCTGCAGGTGGTACGGCGCGAGGGCGATGCCCACGCGGGGCGATTCGTTGAGGTCCACGAACGCCTTGAACGAGTCGAGCGAGTCGAGCAGCGCGTGACCGTGGTTCTCGATGGCGAGGTACGAATCCGTCTCCTCCGCCAGCTCGGCCAGCGGCTTCAGGTCCTCGAGGAACTGCCGCATGCGCGAGGTCAGCTCGGTCGGCTCGCACGGGCCGGCGCTCCCCTGGACCGCCACGCCCCCGCCGACGCCGCCCAGGAGCTCGGCGTACTTCGCGAAGCCGCCCACGTAGGTGGAGAAGGCGTTGAGCTCCAGGTTCGTCTCCTCCAGCAGCGCGAGCAGCCCCTCGGGCCCGAGGCGATCCCGGCAGTCGTCGAGGTGCGAGCAACCCTGGTACGCGCACCAGACGTCGACGCCGGTGAAGCCGAGCCCGGCGATGCGCCGGCACGCGTCCTCGATCGACAGCGAGGAGAACTGGACGGTCGAGGTGGAGAGCTTCATGCGCCACCTCGGCTCGTCCGCGGGGGCGAGCCCCTCGCACCCCGCGAGCGTCGCGGCCGCCGTCGTGCCCGCGACGGCGGCGAGGAAGCTCCGGCGGTCGATCCGGGCCGCGGACGGTCGAATCCCCATCTAGACCTCCTTCGTGATGCCCGGCTGCGGGGCGGGATAGATGCCGTCGGGTCCTTCGTGGATGGGCGCGGGGGTGTCGAAGGTCATGTGGTCGATGTCCTCGACGAACTGGAAGTCCGAGCTCATCACGTCGTCCCAGGTGACCCACTGGCCGGAGTGGGTGGCGATGCGGCCCATGAGCGCGGCCACGTCGGCCTCGCCCGCGCGCCGGGCCTCGTTGTGGGGCGTGTCGTTGCGGATCGAGTCGAGGAGCACCTGCCACTCGACGACGTAGGGGTTCGGATCGTCGCGACCGTAGGCCCAGGCCGGCTCGAGGTTCATGTCCTGGCTCGCGTAGATCCTCGTCCGCGGCTGCTGCAGCGTCTCCATGAGCACCGCGGAGCCCTTCGAGCCGTGCGCGTAGTCGGAGTAGGTGCTCCAGCAGTTGTGCATGTGCCGCGAGAACGCGAAGAGCTTCCCGCCGTCGGGGAAGGTGTACTCGACGGAGTAGTGGTCGAACTGGTTGCCCGCCTCCGGGTACGCGCGGCTCCCCATCCCCTGCGCCGCGACCGGCCACGCGCCCTTGGCCCAGCAGGCGACGTCGACGTTGTGGCAGTGCCAGTCGATGAAGAAGCC
>CAYRXS010000541.1:0-1986 GCA_964428225.1 uncultured Planctomycetaceae bacterium | reverse complement strand
GGTAGCGGAGCCGATTGATGGCATCGCGAAAGCGGGGCACAGCCAGGCCAGGAAGCGTTCGGTCGGAGCGCGAAGCGGCTCCGGATCGGGCTCACCACCGCGAGCAGAAGCGGGGAGCAGAGCTCTCGTCGCCTTCCCTGGCGGGCTCGCGGGCGGCCACGATCACGGAACGCGGCGTGTCCCACGAGATGCACGTGCGCCCCTCGCGGATCGCACGCGAGGAGGGCCGGGGCGGGGCCAGAGCCCTCCGGCGGGTCTCCACTGAGCTCCGCCGCCGCGATGGAGTGCACCGCAGGGGGCGGAGCGGTCGGCGCTCCCTGCTGGCCTCTTCGGCACTCCTTCAGCGCAGCCTCGTCAAGATCTCCTACGCGCGGAACGGCAGAACGAGCGGCTGGCGCGCACATGGCCACTACCTGAGCCGTAAAGGAGCCCAACGGGAGGAAGAGAGAGGTCTGGGTTTCGACGCAGATCGCGATGAGGTCTACCTCCCGGACCGCCTTGATGCGTGGCAGAAGGCCGGAGATCGACGACTCTGGAAGATCGTGATCTCTCCGGAGGCCGGGGATCGCGTCGACCTTCGTTCACACGCTCGCGAGATCGTCGCGAGGATGGAAGAGGATCTCGGATCCAAGCTCGAGTGGGCGGCAATCGATCATCACGACACCTCGCATCCCCACGTGCACATCGCGGTCCGAGGCGTCGATGAGGAGGGACGGCCGCTTCGTTTGCCTCGCGAGTACATTCGATCGGGGGTCCGTGCACGCAGCCAGGAGCTGCTGACGAGGACACTGGGCCATCGCCAAGAGCAGGATCGGCAAACGGCCCGGGAGCATTCGGTCGATGCTCCCCGAGTCACGGAGATCGACCGGGCGCTTCTCGCTCGCGCATCACCCGACCGCAAGATCTCCTTTGTAGACCCGGTCCCGGCGCACCCACGGGCGCAGGAGCGGCGGCTGCAGGACCTCCGCCGCGTCGCCTTCCTGGAACGGCTGGGCCTTGCCGAGCGCGTTGGCAACAGGGTCTGGAGGCTTTCTGCAAACCTCGAGCCCGCGCTTCGGCAGCTTCAGCTGGCTGGCGACATCCAGAAGAGCCTGGCTCGCTCGGGCTCCGGGATCACGGATCGCCGCGCTCCGATCGTCTTGACCCGTATCCATCCGGGTACCGAGGTGCGAGGCCGGGTCGCCGGAACGAGCCTCGACGAGGGGCGCGATGAGCCCCTCATCATCCTCGAGGGGACGGACGGCCAGCGCCACCTGGTTCCTCAGACGGCGGCCATTGTGCGAGCAAGAGGCTCCGGAGGACTCCGCCCGGGACAGATCGTGACGTTGCGCGGCCGCAGCTTCAGTAGGGGAACCAAGAGCATTGAATACACCGAGATCGCGGAGCACGGTCGCCTTCGCGATCTCAAGCGGGTGGAGACCCCTTCGACCCCTCTCGATCTCGAGGGGCTCCAATCGATACGCAAGACGGGCGAGCTGCCCCCTGAATCACCCGCCGATCGAGGGTTCTTCCAGCAGTGGCGTCGCAGTGTTCGCTCGAGGGCGGCGATCCTCGAGCGCTTCGGATTGATCCGGGCCCGTGAGCCGGAGCACGAATCCGCGAGGGAGCGAACCTACCAGATCACAGAGGGAGCAGAGCACATGGTCGAATCCCGGATGGCTGAGCGCGAACGTACGCCCATGACCTTCGAGGAGCTCGAGCAGGCGCGGGGCAAGTCGCTTCACCTGGCCAAGGCCGAGGCGGGGCGACTGTACCGCGGCGAACTGGTGGCTTACTCCCAAGGTGAAGGGAAGACCCAGTGGGCAGTACTCGATACCGGCCGTCACCTCACCGCCGTCCCGACGGATCGCCAGAACCTGGAGATCGGTCAGGAGGTTCGAGCCCGCGCACGCATGGTCCAGGAGGCCGAGAATCGGGAGCAGCGAAGGATCGCCTGGACGCTCGACGACATGGAGCACCAGCGCGAGCATGGGCGCGGACGGTGAC
>CAYRXS010000540.1:0-1992 GCA_964428225.1 uncultured Planctomycetaceae bacterium | reverse complement strand
GCGTCGTCCACCCCGCGCACAACGACTCGGGGCGGAGAGCTCCGTGCATGGCCCACCGAACAGCGACTTCCGGCATACGAATACCGTCCCCTGTGTCGAGATCCGCCCTGGGGCGAGGCTCGCCCCGGGGTCGGGAGTGGGCTCCGTCCCCGCCCCTACTCCATCGTGCGCAGGCGGTCGAGGATGTGGCGCTGGACCAGCTCCGCGGTGTGCCCGTCGCTCGTCAGCGGCTTGTCCGCGCGCACGCGGAGCATCGTCCGGTCGATGTCGAACGCGACGACCTCGACCACCACGTCGGCCCCGTTCACCTTGGTCTTCGCGATGCGCTGGCCCTCCGTGATCTCCACGGTCTCGCCCACGTCGCACAGGATCTCGAGCGACTCGCCCACGGCGGCCCACACGACCTCCACGTCCTTCGCGACCTCCGCGACGTAGACGTCGTCCTCGTTGACTTCCTTGCTGATGATGTAGCCCGCTCCCGCGCCGGCCACGAGGATGCAGCCGTTGCAGAGAACCGCCGCGAGGAGGAGGACCAGGGTTGTTCGTCGGATGCTCATGACTTCACCTGCCTTCGTCTGCCGTCGTCATGCGGGTAGAGGCGCGGCGCCGGCCGCGACCTGCACCATGCGTCGGTAGAAGGAGAGCCCCTCGCCTTCCTCCCGGGGAGGCCGACGCGTCCAGCGAGGGTGGTTCCATGGCGTGAGGTTGCGCTCGGGGTGGGGCATCAGGCCGAGCACGCGCCCCGAAGGGTCGCAGATGCCCGCGACGTCCGCCACCGAGCCGTTCGGGTTTTCGGGGTAGCGCGCCTTGCCTCCGTCGGGGGCGACGTAGGTGAGGGCGATCTGCCCGTTCTCGCGGAGGCGCTCGAGCACCTCGGGGTCACGGACGACGAACCGGCCCTCGGCGTGGGCGACGGGCACCGGCGTCAGCTCCCCGGCCTCGAGCCACGGGCACGCGCATTCCTCGGAGCGCAGGGTCACCCAGCGGCACTCGAAGCGGTTCGACTCATTGTCGGTCAGGGCGATGCGCCGCTCGGAGGATGCCTGGCCGAAGTCCTCGAACATGCCGAGCTCGACGAGGATCTGGAAGCCGTTGCAGACGCCGACCGCGAGGCCGCCGCCCTCCACGAACCGCCGCAGCGGATCGAGCAGGCGGTGGCGCAGCTCGAGGCCGAAGACGCGACCGGCGGCGACGTAGTCCCCGTAGCTGAAGCCCCCGGGCACGGCGAGGATCGAGGCGTCGGCGAGGCGCTTTGGGTCGCGGGCGAGGGCGTTCAGGTGGACCAGGTCCACCTCGGCCCCCGCCAGCTCGAAGGCCAGCACCGTCTCCGCGTCGCAGTTCGTCCCCGCGGAGCGGAGCACGATGGCCCGGACGTTCGCGCTCGCGTCACTCATGATCTCGCGCTCCTTCCTTCATCCCTGGAACTCGCCTCCGAAGGCCTCCCGCAGATCCTCGACGGGCAGCTTGATCACCGGCGAGCCGTCGACGCCGGAGATCTCCAGCACCCCGCGCTCTGTGACCTCGCCGATCCTCGCGAAGGCCATTCCCCCCAGCCGTTGCTCGAACGCCGCGGCGTTCTCGGGCGAGACCTCGACCAGGAACCGCGTACACGACTCGGAGAAGAGCCGCACGGTGTCGACGTCGAAGCCCGGTGAGCCGTCCTCGGCGGGGATCTCCCCCAGGTCGAGCCGGAGTCCGAGGTCGCCCGCGAAGGCCATCTCCGCCGCGGCGACCGCGAGCCCGCCCTCGGACAGGTCGTGGCAGCTCGTCACGAGCCCGTCGGCGATCGCGGCGGCGAGGGCCCGCAGGAGACCGGGAGCGGTCGACAGGTCGGGCCGCGGCACGCGCCCTCCATCGAGGTCGAGACGGCGGAAGCAGTGCGAGCCCCCGAGCTCCTCGCGGGTGAGACCGACGAGGTACATCCGGTCCCCGGGCGCGGCGAGGTCCATGGTGATCGTGCGCCGCACGTCGTGCGCGATGGCGAGGCACGTG
>CAYRXS010000539.1:0-2033 GCA_964428225.1 uncultured Planctomycetaceae bacterium | reverse complement strand
CGTCTCCCCGTGGGCTCCGGTGACGATGATCAGCGTGTCCTCCAGGAGACCCCGAGCGTCGAGCCCGTCGAGCAGCTCCTGGATCGAGGCGTCCACGGCCGCGACCTCCGCGGCGTAGAGGGAGGCCAGCCACTCGTCCTTGCCGAGAGGGGTGCCCTTCGCTCCCCGGAGCAGGGCGGGATGGAGACCGTCGCTGATGGGTCCCCCCCGGCCGAGAGCCCTCTGGATGAGCTCGTACTGGTGGGCGCTGCACGCCCGCTCCACGTCCGCCGCGCCGGACTCGAGGGGTTGACCCTCGGCGACGAAGCGCTTTGCGAAGGGCTCGGGCGGCTCGTAGGGCATGTGGGCGTCGAAGTAATGGACGAAGAGGAACATGCGGTCCTCGTCCACCGAATCGAGATGCGTGAAGACCGCCTGGTTGGTCTGTTCGGATGAGCGTTCGTTCTGGAAACGGTCCGCCGTGATGAGGCGGTCGAATCCCTCGTCGTAGTGGTCGAAACCCTGATCGAACTCGAAGCGGCTGGCGAGGGCGAACGAGCTGAGGAAAGCCGCCGTGTGATAGCCCGCTCCGCGAAACATCTCCGCGAGCATCACGTTGTCCTCGTGGACCGGGTACCCGTTGCGGACCACGCCGTGCGTCTGCGGCCAGGAGCCCGTCATCATCGACGTATGCGAGGAGAGCGTCGTCGGCGAGGGCGCGGTCACGTCGAGGAAGTGCACCCCCTCTCTCGCGAGACGATCGATCACGGGGGTCTCCCCCCGCTCCGCTCCGTAGCAGCCGAGATGGTCCGCCCGCGTCGTGTCCAGGCTGATCAGGAGGACGTTCCGAGGAGCGTAGTCCCGACCGCACGCGGCTGCGAGGACGAGGACGGCGGCCAGAGGGAGCGTTCGGGTCAGCATGCTCGGATCGGATACGAGTGGGATTCGGGGCGGTGAGCTCGCGATTGTAGTCCCGCTCCGAGGGAGCCTCAATCGAGCGCGGACCGGACGCACCCCTCGATCGGGAAAGGACTTCCGGTCGCGCGAGCGTCGCCCGAGCGCCCGTGAGAGCCGCGGGATCGCGATGTCGCCGGGGCCGCCACCCGGAGTCGTTCGAACTTCTCTTCGCGTTCAGAATCGACGTGGGAGGATCCGAAGAAGTACCCCTGAAGGACCGCGCCACCATGGTCCAGAGCTTCACGCGACCCACACCACCGGCCCTCCCCACACCCATCCGGAGGATGCTCGAACGGGCGATTCAGGGGGATTCCCTGGAGCTCCCGCTCCTGCCCGATACCGCGATGCAGGTGATGGAGGCCTGCAATGACGACGGCACGGACGCCTCGAGTCTGTCCAAGGTCATGGAACGCGATCAATCGCTCGCGTCCCATGTGCTGCGGATCGCCAACTCCGCCGCCTACGCCCCCAAGGAGCCGATCGCCTCGCTTCAGCAGGCCGTGAGCCGCCTGGGCATCGGCGCGATCTGCGAGATCGCGGTCTCCATCGCGGTCAAGGGCCGGGTCTTCCGGGTCCCCGGCTACCAGGTCCAGATCCGCGAGATGTGGATGCACTCCGCGGCGGCCGGCGTCTACTCGAAGGAGATCGCTCGCCAGCTGGATCGCGACGTGGAGAGCGCTTTCATGTGCGGCCTCCTCCACGACGTGGGCAAGCCGATCGTCATGCAGACCCTGATCGACGAAGTAGGGACCCACACCGACAAGCCGATCCCGCCATCGGTCATGGAGGCCGCCATCGTGGAGTTCCACGAGCTCGTGGGAGCGATGATGGCTCGTCAGTGGGCGCTCCCCGAGTGGATCGTGGAAGCCATCAGCCACCACCACGAGTACGACGAAGCCGGAGAGTATCGCGGCAAGGTGATGATCACCAACCTCTCCGACGAGCTGTGCCACTGGGCGCTCGGGGACAACACCCGGGAGGAAGACTTCCCCGCCGAGCTTCCGGTGATCGAGGACCTCGACCTCGCCGGCGCGGAGCTCATCTCCCTGCTCGAGAAGCGAGGCCGCGTCCTCGAAGTCGTCGAGGCGTTTCTCTAG
>CAYRXS010000538.1:0-2039 GCA_964428225.1 uncultured Planctomycetaceae bacterium | reverse complement strand
TACGCCACTCCCGCCAGTTGCTCCTGGTACTGCGGCAGCGGCGTCAATCCCGATTGCTTCTCGATCCAGACCTTACCGCGTCTCGGCCGGAACTTCCGCGTGTCCACCAGCTACCCCGGTCAGACCAGGGCGGAATTCGGGCTGTTCATGTTCCCGACGCAGTGGATGAGCCAGTGGGGCGAGTTCCTGGTCAGCGTCGAGTCTTCCTGGAGCGGCCTGTCCGTCTGGTGCGCCATCGGCAATCCGGCGACCATCTCCTTCCCCGTTCCGGACATCCTGGATCTCCACGGCTTCGTGTTCTACATCCAGAGCGCCACCGACAAGAGCGGGGCGCCGCCCAAGCTCACCTGCGCCTACGAGTGCACGATCGGGTGCTAGGGGGGCCGGGCGCGGGAACGATTCTTTCGGAATCCCTCCCCCCTTTCGGAGCGGGGCGGTGTCGGGATACTGGAGCCAGACCTCCCCCCGATCATGAACGCCCCGCCCGATTCCCCGAACGTCGAAGCCCTCCTGGAGCACCGCTCGTACCTTCAGGCCCTCGTGCGAGGGATGCTCGCCGACGAGGCGGGGGTCGAGGACGTGCTGCAGGACACGTGGATCCGGGCGCTCGAGCGGCCGCCGCGGGCACTCGACTCGCCGCGCGCGTGGCTCGCGCGGGTCGCCCGTAACCTCGCCCTGAACCGGAGGCGCGGCGAGGGCCGTAGCGCGCGGCGCGAGCAACGCGCCGCGCGGCCCGAGGCGCAGCCATCGCCGGACGAGATCGCGACGCGGCTCACGCTGCAGAAGCGCGTGCTCGAGGAGGTGCTCGCCCTGTCCGATCCGCTGCGCACGACGATCCACGCCCGCTACTTCGAGGACCTCCCCCCCCGCGAGATCGCGAGGCGGGAGAGGATCCCGGTGAGCACGGTGCAGGATCGGCTGAAGCGGGGAAGGGGGATCCTGAGGGAACGGCTCCGGCCCGAGGTTCGAGAGAAGGACGGGAGGCTCGCGCTCGCGCTGCTTCCCATCGCGGGTCTGTCGCGCGACGTCGAGCTCGCCCTGCGCGCGAAGCTGCTCGCGTCCGCGACCCTCTCGACGGGCACCGTCGCCGCAACCACGCTCCCCGGAGGATCTCTCGTGAACACCACCGCCCTTGCCGTCGCCGCCGCCACCCTGCTCGCCGTGGGAGGGCTCTGGATCGCGGGCGTCTTCGATGGTTCACCCGATACGACGACCGTGATCGCCCCCGACCCCGCGCCGGTCGCGGCGCGAAACGAGGGCGACTCGACGGGCGCGACCGACGAGGCCGGCGATCGCTCGCTCGCCGGCGGAACGATGGAGAGCAGCGTGTGGATCGTGCGGGGCGCCGCGGTGCGGAGCGACGGCTCGCCCGCGCCGGACGTCACCGTGCTCGCCTTCCTGTACGACGGGCTCGTCACCGACGCCCTTCCCCTCGACGAGGGCTCGGTGGTCACCGACGCGCGCGGAAGCTTCGCGTGGGAGACCTCGCCGCCTCCGGGCACGGCGACGGTGTCGGTGCGACCCGAGGCGGACCGCTGCTCGCGCGCCCGGGACTCCGTGGCCGTGGGACCCGGGGCGCCGCCGCCGGTGTCCCTGACGGTGCGGATCCACGAGCCGGACAGCTCGATCACCAGTCGCGTCCTCGACTTCGCGGGGAATCCGGTGGCCGACGCTCTCGTGCGCATGGACGCTCCGGTGCCCACCGACGCGGAAGGACTCTACGAGCTCGCCGCTTCCTCCGCGTGCTCGATGCGAAGCGTCTCCGTCCTGGCCGAAGGCTTCGCGCAGGAGCGCTCGCGGGTGGAGATCGAGCGGGCGGGAGAGAATCGGAACCTCGATTTCCGCCTGCGTCCCGAGCTGCAGCTGACGGGCCGGGTGCTCGACGAGGAGGGAAACCCCCTGCCGAACGCGCGGGTGGTCTCCTTTCTCGCGTGGGGCGTGGAGACGGTCACCGATGCCGATGGGGCCTACGAGCTGGGTCACTTCGACCCGTCCGAGCGCAACGTCTACGTCGAGGTGAGGAAGTCCGGCTATCTGCC
>CAYRXS010000537.1:0-2072 GCA_964428225.1 uncultured Planctomycetaceae bacterium | reverse complement strand
TCGTGGTACGAGCTGACCGGCTACGCCCGCGGCGAGCTGGAGGCCTGGGAGAAGGAGCACGGCTCGATCCTCGATCCCGACGACTTCCGGGAGCTGGACCGCACGATGCGAGCCCACCTACGGGGCGACGTCCCCGAGTACCGGGCCGAGTTCCGGCTTCGTCACAAGTCGGGGGAGTGGCGGTGGCTCCTCGGACGGGGGCGAGTCATGGTCCGGGACGACGAGGGCAACGCGCGGCGACTCATCGGCACCGACACCGACATCACCCGGCAGAAGCGCGCCGAGGAGGCCCTGCGCGCCTCGGAGGCCAGGTACCGGGCCCTGATCGAGAAGGCCAACGACGCGGTCTTCCTGTTCGACGCCAATTCGCGCACCATCCTCGACGCGAACCCCCGCGCGGCGACCCTCCTCGGCCGGCCGGTGGTGGAGATCATCGGGATGCACCAGGCCGAGCTGCACCCTCCCGAGCACGCCGACGCCTACGTGGAGCTGTTTCGCGAGCACCTCGAGATGGGCGGGGCGTTTACGACCGACCTGCACGTCCTGCACCGCGACGGCACGAAGATACCCGTCCGCGTCAGCGGCACGGTGACGGAGCTCGACGGACGCCGGGTCATCCACGGGATCTTCCACGACGAGCAGGAACGGCGCCGGATCGAGCAGGAGCTGCAGAGGAGCGAGCAGAAGTACCGCGGCATCTTCGACGGGTCGATCGCCGTGGTGTACGTCTTCGACCGCGAAAAGCGGTTCGTCGATTCGAACCAGGCGGGGCTCGATCTGCTCGGGTATTCGAGGGAGGAGCTACTCTCCATGAGCATCCCCGACGTCGACGCGGACCCGCACGTGGTCCTCCCCGCGCATCGGAAGCTGCTCTCCGGAGAGCCAATCGTCAACTACCAGCACCAGCTCCGGCGCAAGGACGGCGCCATCGTCACCGTGCTCAGCAACTCCCGGCCCCTCACCGACGCGACGGGCGAGGTGACGGGCATGCAGAGCACGCTCTTCGACATCACGCAGCGGATCCGGCTGGAGGAGGAGCTCCAGCACCTGCAGAAGCTCGAAGCGGTCGGCACCCTCGCCGCGGGCATGGCGCACGACTTCAACAACATCCTGACCGCGATCATCGGGCACACGGATCTCGCGCGGCACGTCATGGAGCACGAGGCCCTGCCCACCGAGGAGATCGACGGGATCATCTCCGCCGCGGAGAGGGGGGCGGGCATCTCCAAGTCCCTCCTCACGTTCTGTCGCAAGACGCCGGCCCAGCTCGTCACGCTCGACTTCGGCCGGCTCGTGTCCGACTCGCTCAGCATGCTGCGACGCGTGGTGCCCGCGATCATCGAGATGCGGACCGAGGGGGTCGAGCCGGGACGCTGGTGGACCGAGGTGGACACGGTGCAGATCAACCAGGTGCTGATGAACCTGGTGGTCAACGCCCGGGACGCGATGCCCGAGGGAGGAACCCTGCACATCCGCATCAGCCGGGGAGCGTTCGACATCGACGACGAGGTCGACTCCGGAGCACGGGGCGCGGAGACCGTCGTCCTGACCGTCGAGGACACCGGACAGGGCATCACGCCGGAGATCCTGCCCCGCGTCTGCGATCCCTTCTTCACGACGAAGCCCCGGGGCCAGGGAACGGGCCTGGGGCTCTCCGTGGTCCACGGGATCGTCGAGACCCACAACGCCCGGATGGAGCTGCGCTCCCGGCTCGGATCCGGGACGTCGGTTTCGATCGCGTTCCCCGCGGCCGCTCGTCCCGCGATCACCGCCGGTCCCGGGGCGGCGGGATCGGGCGAGGCGTTCGTCGAGGGGACCGTGCTGCTCGCCGACGACGATCCCCAGGTGCGCGGCGTGCTGGCGGACGGCCTCCGGGAGGCGGGGTGTACCGTGCGCGAGGCCGTCGACGGCCGGGAGGCGCTGTCGATCTTCGAGGAGGACGGGGCGGAGATCGACCTGGTGGTTCTCGACATCGACATGCCCCAGGCCCGGGGCACGACGTGCCTCGCGGAGATGCGGGGCGACCGGGCGGACCTGCCCGCGGTGCTCATCAGCGGGCTCCACCAGCCCAC
>CAYRXS010000536.1:0-2075 GCA_964428225.1 uncultured Planctomycetaceae bacterium | reverse complement strand
GCCAATACCCCACCACCACTCCCACAAGCCAGCTCCCACAGCCCAAGAGCCGTCACCCCTCTGCGCCCCCGGCATACAATCGACCCCTTGGAGGATCTATCCTCCGGGCTGGGTAATGGGCCGGCGCGCAGCGTTCTTGGCAACGACAGGGGTGCGAGCGATCGATATCGATCGCCTGGATCGACGATCCGCACGGCGGGTGCCGTTCAAGGGTGCCGCAGCGCGCTTCCTGGAAGGACTGTTTGTTGCAGTACGACCGGGGTTCTAGCTCGCACACACCCGTCGGCTTGCGTCCGGCGGGGCATCGCACAACACGAAGGAAGAAGAAATGAGCTGTTCCTGCTCGCGCCGAGTTCATCCCCTCGTTCGGCTCCACTCCCTGGCCTTCGGCCTCCTCCTCCTCGCTCCCCTGCAGGCCCCGAATCCGCCCGGGACGACCTTCCGCGTGAGCGTCGACTCTGCGGGCAATCAGGGCAACTGGGGCTCTGCCAGCTACCTCCAGGCCGCCGGGGGCAGATTCGTGGCCTTCAGCAGCGAGGCCGACAATCTCGTAGCGGGGGATGCCAACGCCTCCGCGGACGTATTCGTTCACGATCTCCGGACTGGACGAACGACCCGCGCAAGCGTCGACTCGACGGGGATCGAGGGGAACCGGGGTGGCGAAATGGCCGCGATCACACCGGATGGCCGCCACGTGGCGTTCGAGAGCGTGTCGGACAACCTCGTACCGGGGGACACCAACGACGCTTGCGACATCTTCGTGCGCGATCGGATGACCGGCCTGACCTCTCGCGTGAACATCGCCCCGAACGGTCAGGAGGCGAATTCGCGGAGCGACCAGCCACTCATCTCGGCGGACGGCCGGTACGTGGCCTTCAGAAGCCAGGCGAGCAACCTGGTGCGAAACGACCTCAACGGTTTTCCGGACGTCTTCGTGCACGATCGGTGGACCGGTCGGACCGAGCTCGCAAGCGTCGACCCGTCAGGTCAGCAAGGGAACAACTTTAGCAGTCTCACGGGCCTCTCCTCCGACGGCCGGCACGTCGTGTGCTCCAGCTATGCGGACAACCTGGTTCCAGGCGATACGAATGGAACCTGGGACATCTTCGTGCATGATCAGCAGACGGGTCGGACTGCGCGCGTTAGCGTGGACTCGAGGGGGAATCAGGCGAACGACAAGTCCTGGACCGCCTCCATCTCCGATGACGGCCGCTGCGTGGCCTTCTGGAGCCTGGCCAGCAATCTCGTTGCCGGCGATACGAACGGCTTCGATGACGTCTTCGTGCACGACCGCCAGACGGGTGAGACTACCATCGTCAGCATCAGCTCCGCGGGCACTCAGGGCATCGGGCAGAGCATCCTTCCCACCATATCCAGCGACGGCCGATTCGTTGCGTTCAGCAGCAGTGCCGACAACCTGGTTCCCAACGACACGAACGGTGCCCTCGATGTGTTCGTGCATGACCGCCGCACTGGCCAGACCATCCGCGCGAGCCTCAGCAGCGCAGGGATCCAGGGGACTGGAGAGAGCATGCTGCCCTCGATCTCCCCGAATGGCGGCTACGTTCTGTTCACCAGTAGAGCAGACAACCTGGTGCAGGGTGACACCAACTACGCCAACGACGTCTTCATCCATGTGCTCCGCTGAGAGCTGGCGTCGGTTCCGCCGGAGGAGCCCTTCACTCGAAAGGCCTCTCGAATCTCGGACCTGCTGGTAGACGACCTCGACCGCGTCGGTGACGTCGGTACCCGAGCTCGACATCGGATCGTGCGCTCTTCCCTGGAATTCGACGGTCGTGCCCGGGGAGTGGTGAGCTGGTCCAGGGGCCTTCGCTGGCTCCACTGCTTGACGCAAGCCGCGCAATGACAACCAGATAGGTGGCCCTCTCTCGGATCCTCCTGACGGAGTTCCGTGGGAGGTTCTTATGCCTACCCAACGCTCCGAACAGCCCCTGCCGCTTCCCAGGGGGTGGCCTCGGCGAGTCCGCTCAGCCGTCCTTCACACGATCTCGCCAGCCGCCGGAGCCGCCCTTCCGCGCCCCGGCGCGTTCGCCTCCCGAACCCGCCCTGCCATT
>CAYRXS010000535.1:0-2105 GCA_964428225.1 uncultured Planctomycetaceae bacterium | reverse complement strand
CGGGTCTCCGCGTAACTCAGCACGCCGTCGCCGTTCGCGTCGCACTCCTCGAGCAGGGCGGGGAACTCGGGCAACCCGATCACCTCGGGATTCGAGTTCATGTTGTACGACGTCACGAAGACCAGCTCGTCTCCGGTGACCGGGGTGATGATCGGCTCGTCGGTCAGCCCCGGCACGGACCACAGCGCCGCGCCGTCAGCGAGGTCGTAGGCCGTCAGCCACCAGACGCCCTGGACGAGCAACTGGTCCTTGTCGTCGTGGTGCCAGAGAGTCGGCGTCGACCAGCTCGACTTGAAGCCCGACCGGTCCGTCTTCCAGATCGTCTCGCCGGTCTCGCCGTCGATCGCCTCCAGTGCGGACACGGTGTCCGTGTCCCGGACGAGGATCAGGTAGCCCTCCGCCATGATCGGGGACGAGGCGGTTCCGTACAGGTTCCGCGGGAACGACATCTCGCGGCGCCACTGCTCCCTCCCCTCGAGATCGTGACAGACGAGCCCGAACGCGCCGAAGTAGCTGTACACGCGCTCGCCGTCCGTCGTCGGGGTCGAGGAGGCGGCGTGGTTCTGGGGATGGAGTCGCTCCTTGCGCTCGGCGGTCACGGCGCGTCGCCAGAGGACGTTCCCGCTCCCCCGGTCGAAGGCGACCGTTTCGAGCTCGTTCCCGTCGCAGGCGGTAAGGAAGATCCGGTCGCCCCAGACGCACGGCGACGAGATCCCGTCGCCGACCTCGCTCTTCCAGATCAGGTTCTTCGTCGGCCCGAATTCGACCGGCAGCGCCGCGGGATCGGTCGCGACGCCTCGCCCACCCGGTCCTCGAAATCGCGACCACTGGTCCTGCTCTCCGGGGTGGTGCATCCCCGCCAACATCCCGACGAGGACGAGGCTCGCGCCGAGAGGAGTCATTCGCCGACCTCGGCTTCGACGTCCTCCGACGCGGCGGCCTCTTCTTCTCGCGTGGGAATCCGGGAGATGATGTCGGTGAACAGGCGCAACTTCAGGGCGAGACCGACGCAGTTCTTGTCGACCTCGATCGTCCGTCCTCCGGGGAAGGAGATCTCGACGTCGTAGGCCCCGAAGCCGAGGATCAGCTCGAACACGTCCCGCACTTTGTTGTCCACCACGCGCCCGATGATCGGCAGGGGCCGGCGGCCCAGAGGGGGGCGGAGCTTCGCTCTTCGCAGCGAGGCCAGCTCACGCTTCTTCCAGGTCACCGAGTAAAAGTAGACGAGGAGCCAGACCAGGAGCAGGCTCGTGTTCAGCACGAGCAGGGTCGCGGGATCGAGCGTCAGGCTGATCTTCTGGAGCGCGTTGACGAGGTGCTCCGCTCCGAACCAGTCGAGGTAGCCGTTGAAGTACAGCACCAGGCTGGTGAGTATCGACAGGATCAGGATGGCGAAGCCCATCGGCCCGGTGTCCTCCGCGATCACCATGTAGGCCAGGGTGCCGAAGCCGAACATCCACCACATCAGCTGCGTGTCCGGCACGAGATCGAGCCCGTTCAGCCCGAGGACGATGAAGCCCGGAAGCCAGACGAGGTAGAAGTAGAAGGCCTTGGGAAAGCTCGTGTACACCAGCACGTTCTGTCCCCCGATCCGGGCCGAGTAAACGGGGAGGATCCAGCGGATCACGGCGGGCAGGGGCTTCTTGTCTTCGGTTCCGGGATCTTCGTTCGTCATGGCTCGTGCCTCGTTCGGGCCTGGTCGCGAGCGGCGCACCGAGCGGCCTCCCGCTCCATCGTGGTACGCCGACCGCCTCGCTCGAGCAAGAGCAAAAGCGGAGCCCTCCCCGACGAGCCGGGGAGGGCCTAAGGAAACAGGCGCCGACGACTTCGTATCGCCGGCGCCCGAGGGCCTGCCCCGTTCTCGCAGAGACGATTGGCGGGGAATGGAACGAGGAACGAGGCTGGACCTCCCCCAGCCGTGACCCCGGAGGGTCACTCTCCACGCGGTGCGGTCCCGCCAGGGGACCAGGCACCCAGGAGAAGCGCGAAAGAGGTGTGTGGTGATGGGGGAGGCACCCGAGGGCGCCTCCCCCATCGGTCAGTTACGCACGCTGGGTAGACCCGGGTAGTTGCCCACCCGGGTCCCCCACAGATCCGGACGTGCG
>CAYRXS010000534.1:0-2109 GCA_964428225.1 uncultured Planctomycetaceae bacterium | reverse complement strand
CTGATCCGGAGAACAACATGAGCATCGTTCAAGTCTTTCGACGGACCCGTCGCCGGCAACAACGAGAGGGGAACCACATGGACTTTCGCGCATGGAAGAACCGAGTGTCGGGCTGCAAGTACTGCGAGCAGAAGTCCAACTGCCACGCCCCGCTGGAGCCCGGAGCGTTCCCCCTCTTCACGAACTACGACCCGAGGCCTGGCGATCCACTATGCGTCCTGGAGGCACCAAACCGGGACGACACCTTCGATCCCCGCCTGGGCTACCTCAGCGTCGGCGACGGGACCGACCCGTCGGCGAGCTTCCTCGGCGAGCTGATGATGTCCACCTTCGGACGCTTCCTCCCCACGACGAATTCGGTCCTCTGCTTGCCCAAGGGCGTGAGGGAGAACGGAGGGAAGATCACCTACCCGGTGACGCGGCAGCACACCAGCAACTGCCGACAGCACCTCAGGTCGCTGGTCGACGCCCTACACCCACCCGTGATCGTCGCCGTGGGCGGGAAGGCGCTCAGGTCCCTGGGATCTCCCAAGCCTATCGGCAAGTCGATCGGTGTTCCGTTCGAGAGCGCTGCCTTCGGTAGGCCGGTCTATCCCGTGGCCCACGTCAGCCGGCTCGGGAGGGCGAACCGTCATGCGGACATCCAGCGCCAGGATTGGGCGGCGCTCAAGAGGTTCGTGGACCAGCTTTGAACGGTGCAGGACGGGGGCCTTGAAGGGCGTCCGTCCCCCACCACGTGCACACCGATGCGTCGGCGTCACATTCGATCGCGCCGCCGCAACGCTTGTAAGGGCTCTGGCCCACCAGCATCCAGGACCAACCAGCAGCAGAACCTGCTCCTCCGACCAGAGAAACGCCATAACATCCTACTCAGCAGCTATTTACACCACAACGAGGGTACACCATCGGTACGAGGGCTGAGCCTCCAGAGCTTTCTGCCTCTAACGGCACCCGCCGAATCGGAACGTCGATTCCACTGCCGCGGCGGATTCCACTCACCTACTGTTGCGCACATCCAAAGCGGTGAGCGATAAGCTCTCCAAGCTGGGCGCCTAGCGCGCACACTCGCGCCAGGAAAGGGGGATGCCCATGACCACCGAATTCCACAAGATCTGGATCGACCAGTGCGACGCCGCCGAGGGCATCAAGGATGGGTTCGGCACCGAAAAGGCGCTCGGCTACCTCATCGGCGAGAAGCTCATGAACTTCGTGAAGGCCGCGGAAACACGTCCCGAGTGGGCCGCGGAGATCCCTGCCTTCCTCCGCCGAGTCCACGAGATCTTCGAGCCCTGGGAGCTCGCCGACTACTTCTCCACCGTCCAGCGGATCGGGCCCATGGGCCACATCTGCTCCGAGGAGGAGCACGAGTTCATGCGAGAGGCCGGCGCGCTCGAGGAGGACCCGGTCTCTTCGGCCCAGGACGCGATCCGGCTCAAGGATATCGCGAGGATGCTCATGGGGCTCACGGACGGGGACGATCCCGAGCCCGAGTAGATCGGGGTCGGACCATAACGGGACCTCCGCGTGGTCACCGGATGCGCGTTCGCGACGCCGCGCCTTGCCTCGTCGGCAACGAGCTTCGCGCCGCTCCTCCCGAAGGGGTTCAGCGAGCGCGCCGCTGATGGCTCCCCGCAGTCGAGGCGAGGACCCCTTGAGCTGGGTTTCTGCATTCGCCCTCCCGCGCCCGGGGACGTGCACGATCAGGGCAGGGCGAAGTGCCCCTGATCGCCAAGGGTGGCGGCAGCCGTGGGAGTCGAGAGCCCTGCCTGCATCCGAATCCGCGCTATCTCGGGGCCCAGCGCAACGGCTGCAGCGGCAATCCGCCCTGCAGAGAACCTCGTGTTCCCCACCGGGTAGTCCTCGTACAGCGCCATGAATCGAGTGAGCAGACGCGCCTCGAATTTCGTCGGATCAACGCCCGGCCTGGCCGGGATCCATGCACACCGCCCGCCATGCTCTGCCATGGCTCGATATCGAACCCAGTACTTGGGCCGCTTCTTCCGCCGCGGGGACGCCTGCACCTCCTTCGTACGCATGAGGTCCTCGGAGAGCTGCTGAAACGCGTGTTCGGAATAGATGGTCTGAAGTGCCCGGCCTGCGCGGGGGGCC
>CAYRXS010000533.1:0-2113 GCA_964428225.1 uncultured Planctomycetaceae bacterium | reverse complement strand
GCGATCGTGGGAGCCGTTTTGGATGATGATCCCAACTATGGCGGGGCGGCCTACGTGTTTCATCGCTCGGGCACCATGTGGACCGAGCAGGCCAAGATCAGCGCATCCGACTCCGGAGTGAGTGACCAGTTCGGCAATTCCGTGTCGATCTGGGGGAGCTATGCGATCGTGGGAGCGGATTTCGATGACAACCAGACGGGATCGGCCTATGCCTTCCTCGGCTCGGGTACCTCCTGGAACGAGACGGTCAAGGTCACGGCATCCGACGCCGCGACGACGGACTACTTCGGAGAGTCGGTATCGATCTCGGGGGATTATGCGATCGTGGGGGCATGGGGAGATGATGACGACGACCCCCTTTCGGGCTCGGCTTACATCTATCATGCCATCGAGGATCTGAACCTCTGCCCCTCGCAGCCGTCGTCCGAGACGACCCGCCTCGGCACGCCCCCCAATCCCAACGCCTTCCTCCCGGGCGTGACCAGTGGACCGATCATCGGCGCGACCTGGGATCCCGTGGTCGACCACTCGTCCTTCCACCCGGGTGCGGTCCTCGACATCCTCGCGATCGACCTGACGGGTCCGATCAACGTCACCACGCCCTGGGGGACGTTGCTCGTCGGCATCTCGCCAATGCCCACGATGGTGAGCAACCCCGCCGGCGCCCCCTTCGGCGTGGCCATCCCGGATGACTGCGGGATGGTCGGCCTGCAGTCGTACACCCAGGTCGCTTCGTGGGCTCCGGGCACCATTCTCCTCACCAACGCCCTCGACCTGGTGATCGGGACGTACTGATGGTCTGGGTCACAGCCTCCCCGCCCGGAACGAGAAGGGCGGGGGACTGACACAGTGCTCGAGTGGCGATTGCAGGAGCGCTCCGCGGGCAAGAACCGGATCTCCGTAGAGCGTGCATCGCCAGACGACGGCTGGCTGGGGCACTATTCTCGCCTTCGATCGTACTCCGGCAGTATGGCCAGCTGTTCGGCCAGAGGCCGTTTCAGGAAGGAGCCGAAGACAACGTAGAACTCCTCCGAGGACAATCCAAAGGTCCTCCGGAACGCCCCTTCCCACCCGAGCCCCTCGAGATCGGGGTAGAAGGTCTCGAGCAGTGCTTCTTGCCCGACCTCGTTCAGCAGGTAGGCAATCGCCCAGCACCCCAGGTCGTAGCCTGCTGCGGCTCCTTCGCTCTCGTATGTGACATCGCCCAGGTTGATCCCGGTACCGAGGCTCACGAGCGCGGACTTCCCGTTTCTCATCTTCTCCTCGAAACACTGCTCGAGAGAGCCGAGGCCGCGATTGTCGATGAGGGGCAGGTGTCCGGATGCCCAGAGCCTCCGAGCGGTGGTGTGAGCCATGTAGTCGGCCCCGCCCTCCACGAACCACATGGGCCCCATGAGCTCGAACCTCTCCGCGTGATCACGCGTCCGAACGTGGGCCTGCTGGACCGCATGGAAGTACTCGTGGAAGACGGTGATCTGCTCGCCTCCGGGACTCGCGCCGAAGCGCCTGTCGAAGCCGAGTGGATAGGAGGAAAGGTAGAGGTGAATGCCCCAATCGCGGTTGCCGCTCCAGCCCATGGATCCGCTCGGCTGCTCGTTTGCGACGGCATCTGCGCCGATCCGGCGATAGGATTCGAAGCCGTGGTCTCCGTCCTTGGCCGTTCGCTGGCTCTGATGGTCGGATTCGTCCCACTGGCCAAGGCGCAGGCGACGATCGCTGAAGGACTCGAAGAGCTCCCGAGCAGCCTCGGGATCCGTACCCAGCACCCAGTATTCCAGGGGGCCGTAGTTGCCCCACTCCGCCGTCGCCGCGAGCAGCGCGTTGGTCAGGCCAGTCCGTACGTCGTCGGATAGGTCTGCCGCGAAGAACACCTCCGGAGGGACCTCGACGAGTCTTCCCCAGGTGTCTGCGGGCTTGCGTTCGCCCCGGGAGCTCTCTGGACCGAGGGCACGCTCGGCGAATGCTCCCGAGGTCACTCGCGGATCCCCGGGATCGTTCACTGTACAAGATACGACGAGCGCCGCACCAACGAGCATGTGTGTGGTCCTCATGGCAGGTAGCGGTGGGTCGGGAAGCGGAGCCAGTGGGACCGCAGTTTAGGTTAGCTTGGAGT
>CAYRXS010000532.1:0-2150 GCA_964428225.1 uncultured Planctomycetaceae bacterium | reverse complement strand
CTCCATGGCCCGAGGAGGAGCTTGTCCGCACCTTCCGCCGGCCCGGGCCGGATCAGCCCATTCCGCGTATAAACCGATGAAAGTACTTCCTGTCGTCCTTCTTGCTCTTCTCCTCATCGGGGGCCTACTCGCCCTTCTCTGGAATTGGGAATCGCCGTCCCCGGGGCCAGCAGCTCCCGAGCCCGTCGACACCACCGAGGACGTAACGCTCGTTGGCGAAATCCTCGACTCTCCCGAAGCTCGCAACCCGGTCGTGAGGAGTGCAGGAGAGATCGACCTCATCGTACGGAAGACGGACGGGGTCCAATTCACGCCGACGAACATCCAGGTGGAATTCACCCTTTCGACTGACGATAGCGTGACCGTCGTCGACGCGGAGTTCGGCCAGCTCCAGGAAGTGCGACTGGAACAGGGAAAATACTACGTCCGAGCCGGGGAAGACGCAGCCGACTTGGGGGGAGCAAAGCTCTGGCCGGACAGGGTGCGGATTCCGGAAGATCCGATCAATGAGCCATTGGAGCTGCTCCTCTCGGCCGACCATGCTTTCGAGCTCATCACCGAGGATGCAGATGGGGTACCCGTCGCCGATGTTCGTGTCATGTTTCGTCGCCAAGGGGCCGCTCCCATCAAGCGGCTCGTAACCACGAACGAAGTCGGAAGAGCTTCCCAGAACTTGCCCTGTGGCGAATACGGCTGGGAGGTGGAGAGTGAGCGGTTTCAGCCCATCTCCGAGGCAGCGGAGCATCGCCTGAACGGAATCGTGTCGGTTGCCGAGGATTCCCCCGACACACTGCTCGTTCGGCTCCAGCCTCCGGTGCTCCACGAGCTGAGTGTGGCGGTGAATCTATTCGGAGTGAATGGACAGCTCGATCCGGAGCGGATCACAGATCTTCGATTGTGGTGGCGGGGACAGTTCTTCCAGCCGAGGCTGGGCGACGATGGCGTGTTTCGGGCTCGAAAGGAAACGATGATGTCGTCAGAGGGGGACGGTACCCCCGCGAGATTGTTCCTGTGCGGCTCAGGAATCCGCGAGGTGAACAAGAGCGTATCGGATCCTGGAGCAGACCAGATGGAGCTGCGTATCGCCCAAGGGGTCCACCTATTGGAAGAGCGAGTGGAAGCCGTATTGCTCGACCATGCAGACCAACCCGTGGCGGATCGTACCCTGAATCTCAAGATCCTTCAGGCTCCGGATTCGACGACGTATCGAGGGGA
Source organism: uncultured Planctomycetaceae bacterium (assembly GCA_964428225.1). Taxonomy (GTDB): domain Bacteria; phylum Planctomycetota; class UBA1135; order UBA1135; genus JBFMCU01. The sequence continues at coordinate 935 of CAYRXS010000532.1, read as the reverse complement.
GATAGTGACCACCGACGAGTCGGGACGATTCGAGATTGTTGATATCGCAACTCCGTTCAAGTTCCACGTATCCAACCAAATACCCGGTAAGCGCTACGAACCAAACGAGACCTCGACTCGTACGGTTGAAGATACGGAGCGTGTAGTTCAGCTACGGGAGCTACCCGCACACCGAGTTGTCCTTCATGTGCGCGACCGAGCCTTTGCTACCGCCGCCAGTGGAAGGACAAGGGGCGCGGTCGTCATCGACGTGCTTCCTCTGACGCGTATCGGGACCGAGCTACGAACGCCGTGGTCCAACGGACTCAAGGGGCTGAGTCTGCCGGAGTCTCAACGACTCGCGAGCACCGGCTGCATCGAGCTGGGAGATCTCCCGGCGGGTGAGTACCTCGCCACGTTGTTCGTATCGGACCTCGGCACCGCAAACGCCTCCTTCTCCGTCGATCCGCAAGAGGGCCTGATCGAGGTCGACCTGCCCTACGTGGCGGCATCTGACGCGTGCGTGGGTCGGCTCGAGTCGGGGGGCGCGCGCCTGGTAATCGACGGATACGTTCCCCGGTCCGCTCTGGCCAGGATCGAGAACAGCGCCGCGATGCTGGCAGACAGCCGGTCCCTTCCGGCGGGGGGATGGGCCGTGCCCGAGGCCGATGGCGCATTCGCGATCCGACAACACAATGCCCTCCTCTCGGAGTGGACCGTCCTATTGGACGACGGCGGAGTGCGTCGTGTAGCCAAGGGATCATCGGAATTCGGCGCCGGGGACGTCCGACGCGGCGTGGGCGACGGCGAGGTGCGTGGACGAGCACTGGACGCGCACGGAGATCCGTTAGCCGGGGTGGTCGTCAACCTCACGGCGGTACGGGGGGGTGAGCGACACGGAGTCATACCCTGGCCGAAGGCGACCGAGCTCCTCTGGAAGCGCACCGACGAGGAGG
>CAYRXS010000531.1:0-2151 GCA_964428225.1 uncultured Planctomycetaceae bacterium | reverse complement strand
GCTGCCCCTCGGCGGCTCCGGCCGCGAATCGACCCCTTGGAACGTCTATTCTCTGATCGTCGATTGACCTGGGGCGCGACGGCGCTCTGCTGCCCGGCCGGGATTCCCTGCGCGCAGGGACCCGGCCGGCTCTCGTGGGGGAGGCGAGATGGTCGAAACCGAGTGCACGGGCCCCGATCCTGCGCCTCCATCGAGTACGTCCGCGAGGACGGGTAGACTACTCTCCCCTCGCGCGCGTAGCGGCGCGGGCACTCCCATGGCGTTCATAGACTCCGATACGATCGGTGGGCTCGGCGGGGTCCTCACGGGCTTCGCTTCCCTCATCCCCGTCATCCTGGCCGCACGGCAGGCGAAGAAGGTCGACCGCGAGTGGAAGGAGGCGGGGCTCCGGCACGGGCTCGTCTACACGAAGTCGAAGGGGCGAGTGAAGCGGGAGCTGCGCGGAGAGATCGACGGCTTCCCGGTGGGGGTGGAGGACGCGAAGGAGCGGAAGAAGAAGGGCAAGGGCTCGCGCCAGGTCACGCGGTTCGAGCTGGAGTATCCGCCCTCCGCTCCCACCTTCGCGCTCATCCGCGCCGAGCCCACCGTGAAACCGCCCACGGATGACGAGCAGTTCATCCGCGTGGGCCACGACCAGTTCGACCGCCGCCTCCGTCTCACCGGGGACGACCCCGCGGAGATCGTGCGCTTCTTCACTCCGCCGCGCCGCGAGCGCGCCCTGCGCGTGTTGTTGCGCTACCCGCGGTGCATCGTGAGCGATGAGTCGGTGCGGCTGACGGTGAAGAAGACCCTGGAGACCGGGGCGCAGATCGACGAGATCCTCAAGAGCCTCCTCGGCCTCACGCGTCTCCTCGCGCCCCAGAGCGAGTCCGCCCCCGTGGCCGAGATCGAATCGGCCCCGCCGCCCGTTCCCGAGGAGGATGAGCCGCTCCTCGAGGAAGCCGAGCTCGAACCGCTTCCCGAGGAAGAGCTCGAACCCGAGCCCGAAGTCGAGTCGGAGCCTCCGCCCGAGCCCGCATCCGCACCCGCGCCGGTCGCCGCCCCGCCCGAGCCTTTACTCCCGGTCGAAGAAGTCGGCGCCGCGCTCTTCGGCCACTCGCGCATGGGATCGGAGACCGAGAAGGTCTTCGCGGCGCGTTTCCAAGACCACCCCGCGCGTGGCGCGGCTCGGCTCGTGCGGATCGACACCCACTCCAGTCTCCCGAATCTTGGCACCGACTCCGACCACCTGGCCGTGCTCGAAGTCCCCGACCCCACCGCACCGGGCGGCACCGGCCGACCGATGCGCGTCCTGATTCCCGTCTCGGACGACGAAACCGCCTCGCTCCGCGCGCACGTGGGGCACGAGGTGGCATTCGAGGGGCGGCTCGTGGGCTGCAATCCCTACCTGCGCGATCTGCACGTGGAGGGGCGCGTCCGGCCCGCTTGAGGCCGCGCCCTGCCGCCGGGCTTTACGTACTCCTTCGCCGTGAAGGAGAATGGTGGTTCGGATGCGCAGTATGCGCGCTGTCCGCGCGGCCGAAGCTCGGGAGTCGCCACCACCCTCGTCCCGGCCGACCGCCTTCCATTCCGGTTCCCACACCCGGCCCGCGGCCGAGGACTCCGACGATGCCCGAATCGTTCGCTTCGACGAGGTTCCCCTTCCTGCTTCCGGCCCTCGCGCTCGCCTTGCTCCTGCTTCCCATCGCGCCATCGCTTGCGGCCCAGGAGGCGGAGGCCGTCGAAGACGAAGTTCAGTGCGCCTCGCTCGCCTACATCGAAGAGGAGGGCCACTTCACGATCTACCAGAACGAAGAGGCGCTGGTCCGGATCGAGCACACGTGGCGGAAGGACGGCTCCTTCACGGGCCATGCGGTCCTGACCATGGCGGGGCAGACCGCCGAGTGGACGCTCGAGGTGGCCACGGGCGCGACGGGGCAATGGACGACGATCGAGAGTGGCAGTCCGCTCGGGGAGGTCGTCGCCACGCGCGAGGGGAACGAAGCCGTGGTCGCCGCGGGAGACCAGGATCCCGCCCGACTGACGCTGCGTCCGGGGACGACCCTCTTCGACAACTACCAGCCCGCGCTGCTGCGGCTCGTGATCGCCGCCTACGACCGCGAGGCGGGGGGCGAGCAGCAGATCCCCATGTTCATCGCCGCGGGAGCCGTC
>CAYRXS010000530.1:0-2156 GCA_964428225.1 uncultured Planctomycetaceae bacterium | reverse complement strand
GATCAGGGGGTTACGCGCGGGTCTTGCCGCGGTTCTCAGCGAAGATGCGGGGCCGTTCCGTTGGCCCAATACTCACGCTTGCTGACCACGCTAAGGCGGGGATGGAACCGCCGCAACTCCTTTTTGCAAAATGGTTTGGAGCCACCTTGCCTTTTTTGCATTCAGGGCCCTTCAGCCATCCTCGGGAGGTTCGGATCGCCCCATTCCTGCACCGTGTCGCGCAAATTCAGGGCTTGGGTGCCGAGGCACGTCGGAGGATCGCGGTGTGGGGGCCGCATCTAGGACGAGGCCCGAGAAAGCGTCGGACACCTCCTCGTCACCGGGAGCGCAGCGCACCATGAGTCACGTCGCCGGTGCCGCAGGGCGGGGGCACGGGCACGCCTGGTATCCTCGGCCGCATGCTGGAATGGACGCTGCCGGAGAACCACGACGAGAGGCCCGCCCATCGCGACCTCTGGGGCCTCGAGAGGCACGAGGTCCCGCACACGGCCGGCGCCTACGTTCTACTCGCACGACCGGGGCAGCGCTTCTCGTATCCGTGGGGCAGATCTCCGGTCTTCTACATCGGCCAGGCCGCGAATCTACATCGCCGGTTGGCCCGGCACCTGAAGTTCTCGAAGGAAGCGGAGGTGCCCCCGGGACGGCGCGAGCGCCGTGAGCTCTACTGGCCGCGCTACGAGTACGCCGCGAAGTTCGGGGCGCGCTATGCCATCATCCCGACGCGCCAAGGACTTGGGGCCAAGGCCCTCGAAGATCGCCTCCTCGCCCGGTTCGCGCTGCGCTACGGGGCGTTCCCCGTGGCCAACGGTATGGGATCCTGGACGAGGATCGAGGCCATTGCCAAGGAGCTCATGTAGCCCACCTGAGCCTCACTCCTCCGCCGTGGGCACCGCGGGACGAACAAAGGGGACGGGGTCCATCCTCGTGGCTGAAACACCAACGCTAGAGAGGATCATGGTGATGGAAGAAGGCAAAAGGGAGTTACGTGGCGAACTGAACTCCCGTCTCCACGAACTCGCGAGACGCTACTTCCCGGGCTGGTCCGAGGTCTCCATGTGGCACGTGGAGGCTCGCGTCGACCCCAGGTGGGTCGAGGACGGTCCGCTTGCACACGCTGCCGGCGAGACGTACTGGGACCGCAAGGTGATCCGGATCCACCCGGTGCTCGTCGACCACGGTGGACACCTTCTCGACGCTCTCCTCGTCCACGAACTCGCACACGCGGTAGTCGGGAAGGAAGGGCACGGACCGCCCTGGATTCAACTCATGCGTGAGGCGGCACGCCGGGCAGGCGAAATCGGTGAGACGCAGTTCGCGCAATACCTCGATTTCGAAGTGATCCACAGCGGCGAGCCGATGGACGACGAAGCGATGGGACTGCTCCGCGGTGGCCTCCCGCTCCAGTGGAGCACCTCCTTCGATGCGGTGATCGAGTATCTCTACGAGAGCGCCTCGTATCTCACTCTTGACCCCGACGATCGGGACCCGGCCGCCGAAGAGGCCTTCATCGAGAGAGTGGAGGCCCTTGAGAGGCACTCGCAAGCGCACGCGGCGTTCGAGACTCTCGTCGCCCAGCGCGTCATCAACGAGCTGGCGGGGCTCGTCTCATGGGAGGGAGTCACCGAAGAAGAGGACGCACTGCTTGCCCTCGCGGAGCAGCTCGACACTTCCCCTGATGAGCTTTGCAAGTGGGCGCCCTGGCTCGTTCCAGCTCTCATGAATCTCGCCGTGCAAGGCCGGGTGTGCCAGTACGATCGCGAACGGCGATGGGAGCACGAGGGGTGACGGCTCCCTCGGCCTCCGTGTATCCGGACCTGTGCTGCGCCCATCGTGATCCAGCGATGGCGCCGGCAGCCCTTCGGTCGTCGGGGTCGGGCCATGGGAACGGTCGAGGCCGGCTGAAAGGGAACGTCTTAGGTCATCCCGAGGTGCTCCACGGCCATGGCTGAAGTGCGGGCCGGGGTGATCCTGCCCATCGTGCAGCGAGGCCGAGCTCGTCAGAGCGGAGCACCTGTGGATGTGCCCCGCCTCGGAAGAGACTCAGGTGAAGCCGGTATGGTTCAATCAGATCGAATTCTCAGCAACGGGATAAGCAACCTATGTGTCATGCTCCCACAATTCCTGCCGCAAATCGGGCCAGAAATTCCGCAAGTAGA
>CAYRXS010000529.1:0-2175 GCA_964428225.1 uncultured Planctomycetaceae bacterium | reverse complement strand
AATACCCTCCAACACCGCGACGATGACCGCCACCGCATGCTTGCACCTTGTGCCAACGGGGCATGAGCAGGAGGACTCCAGGCGACTCCGACCTCGACCTCCCGGCCCCGGGGGCTCACACCGGACGCGCGTCGCGTAGCGCGATCCACCAGCGACCCAGGCCACGAGTTCGCCCTCGGGAGACATTCCCAGCTCGTGCACAGAGCCTCGGTTCTGGTAGCTGCGCCCCCTCGTCACGGCGCGCGAGCCCGCCCAGTCGTTCAGATCCGCCCAGGTCAGATCTGACCAGCGTTCCTCATGACTCCGCTTCGGAGATGTTCTGGCTCGTTTCTTCTTCTTCACTGCGATTCCCAAGGCATGAAAGTCCGTCGAACCATGCAGGGAGAGGGCATCGCTTGCTCCCTGCCGATGACCGGTCACCTACTCTACCGGGAGCCCTCCGTCAGTACGGCTTCCTCACCTGGGGGATTCCTCCGGCTTCGCTCCCAGCGACCGGCCGCCGTCAGGTTCCACGACGAATCCGACGCCATGGAGTGTTTTCTGCCGTCGCGACTGCATCCGCGTGAGAACCGGGACGGAGCCGTCGTCGTAGTCGAAGACGGTGACCGTCGTCTTCTCCGGGTGCGACCTGAGGACACGCCCGACGTACTGGATGATCTTGCCCTTGAAGGAGATCGGGAAGGGCAGAAAGAGCGTGTCGAGCCTCGGAAGATCGAAGCCCTCGCCAACGAGCTGTCCGGTTGCGAGTACGAGCGTCGGGCTCTCACGCGGAGCATCCTTCAGCGAGGCGACCCGAGCCTGCCGTTCCTTCTTCTTCAAACCTCCGTGCAAGACGACTGCGGATACTTCCGCGGCCTCGAGCTCCTCCGCGATCCGCGCCAGATGCTCACGCCACTCGGTGAGGACCAAGCAGCACGCCCCTCCCGCGAGCGCTTTTCTCACGTCGGTGCAGATGAGGTGATTGCGTTCGTTGTCCTCGATGAGGGCTCGGTAGACCTCCTGGATCGCAGGCTCCTCGGCGAGCTCCGGATCGAACGCCGTCTCCCGGACGATGAGCCGACGCCCAAGAGCCGTGTTCCGAGACCCGGGGCCGCCGGCGCCCTCCTCGAAGCGATGGCGAACAGCGCCGCAGCGCATCATGATCAGGTCTCCGAGCCCATCCCGACGATAGGGTGTCGCCGTCAGGCCCAGGACAAAGCGGGCCGGGGCCTGACGGATGAGCCCATCGAACGACACGGCCGGAAGATGGTGGCACTCATCGACGACGATCTGCCCGTAGTCGTGTAGTAGCTGCCAGGACTCTTCGCTCCGAAAGCTCTGGATCATGGCCAGGTCCACAATCCGGCTGCGGCGCTTGCGCCCCGCGCCGAACTGCCCGATCTCCTTGGACTCCAGGCCGAGGCAGTTCTGCAACTCCAAACGCCATTGATCGAGAAGGGGCTTGCGATGGACGAGGACGAGGGTCGGAGTGCTCCTGGCGGCGATCACCGCGCAGGCCATTCGCGTCTTGCCCGCCCCAGGGGGCGCGACGAGAACGCCCTCGTCATGCCGCAGCAGGTCTCGTACGGCAGCATCCTGATGTGGGGAGAGAGGCTCGCCCAGGATCAGATCAAGTCCACCTGGGTTCGTTCTGGCCTCCTCGACCTCCAGCTGGCTCCCCGCATCGCGGACAACGATCCCGAGTGAAGCCAGGATTCCACGCGGAAGGTGGAGGTGCGTCAGGTCCTCGTCATAGCAGCGCACGAAACGCGGCGTGCCGTAGACCGAGAGACGCAGTTTCTGCCGCTTGTAGTACTCGGGATTGTGCAGGCAGGCGAGGTGCTTGATGCGCGACAGGAGCGACGGCGGTAAACCCGAACGCTCGACGGAGAGTCGCGCGCCGCGCACGCAAGTGATCCTCTCTGGTGGCGGCGCTTCTGGAGCCGCTCCGCGACCGAGGGCCGAGAGAGTGGTCGCTCCTTCGAATCCAACAGTCACCGGGGGCAACTCCTCCAGCAGGGCTTCGAGTTCCTCCGGCGAGAGACGCTGGACATGGCTGAGCCCGCGCCACGGATCTGGCCAGGGGTTCAACTCTCGATCGACGAACTCTGTGTTCCCGAGTGTGCGGGCCTTCTTCTGCAGCGGCAACGCGATCAGGTTGCCGAACCCTCCCTTGGGCATGAAGTCCTGGTTCGG
>CAYRXS010000528.1:0-2248 GCA_964428225.1 uncultured Planctomycetaceae bacterium | reverse complement strand
TTCTCGGAGCATAGTCGCTCCTAACTGGGTGTCCACTCAGACGAGGGAAGATCAGCCAAGGCGTCTGGACGGGTTGCGCACCACTAGGCTCCTCCCTTCCCTCCCCGGGTGCTTCGCCCCCTAAGCTCCGCGCAACACCTCAGCCTGCTCGGTGCAGGCCTCGCACGGCTCGCCGGCCGGACAGGGGAACGCTCTTCCGCAGATAGCATCCCCTTTTCGCGCTGCTGCCAATCACCCTATTCCAGGCATTCGATGAACCCCAGACCGCCAACGTCTAAGAGAATCCTGGTGCGCGGTTGATCCCTATCAGGTTCCCCTCGGCGAGACACGCTCGACCCACAGCGTGCAGCGTTTGCGTAGCGCGCGCAGCTGGTCCTCGTGGGCCTCGTCGCCGGCCAGGTTGAACTCCTCGCGGGGATCGCGGGCGAGGTCGTAGAGCTCCTCGAGCTCGGGGTGGTCGAGGTAGCGGACGTACTTCCAGCGCTTCGTGCGCACGGCTTCCGTGCGGGGGATCGGCTCGTACTCCCAGAGGTGCTCGGTGAAGACCTCCTCGCGCCATTCGACGGCGAGGTCCTCCAGGAACGGACGCAGGGAGCGGCCTTGCAGATCGCGAGGGACGGGGATCCCGGCGAGGTCCAGCAGAGTCGGGGCGAGGTCCACGTTGAGGACGAGCTCGTCGATGGTCCTTCCCCTCTTCCCGGCGGGTGCGCGGGGATCGTGGACGATGAGCGGAACGCGGGTGGACAGGTCGTGCATCGACCACTTGCCGGCGTACCCGCGTTCGCCGAGGAAGTAGCCGTTGTCGCCGACGAGGACGACGATCGTGTTCTCGTCGAGCCCCAGCTCCTCGAGAGTCACCACGAGGCGGCCCAACGCCATGTCGACTCCGCTGATCATCCGGTAGTAGCCCTTGACCATCCGCTGGTGCTTCTCGGGGGTGTCGAAGCGCCAGTGCCAGCGCTCGCGGTTCAGCGAGGCGCGGAGGGGCTCGGGCAGGGCCTCGAAGAAGGCGGGATCCGACGTGGCGGGGGCCGGGATGACGACGTCCTCGTACAGGGCGTCGCAGGCCGCAGGCCAGACGTACTGATCGGGATTGTTGTCCTCGGCGTGGGGAGCGCTGTAGGAGATCGAGAGGCAGAAGGGCAGGCTCGGATCGCATTCGCGCAGGAACTCGATCGCCTGGTCGGTGTTGACGTCCGTGAGGTGACGTCCTCCGAGGTTCTCCGCGAAGTACGGGTAGCCCGCCGGCCGGAACACGTCGAACATCTCCTCCGTTCCGCCGTCGTCGATCTTGACCCCGAGCTTGCCCACGAATCCGGTGCGGTATCCCGCCTGACGGAGGAGGCGGGGATAGCTGAGCTGGACGAGCTCTTCGCCGAGCGGCGGCTGTCCGAAGGTGTAACCGTGGGCGCGCTCGTAGAGGCCGGTGAGGATGCTGGCGCGGCTCGCGGCGCAGATCGGCGTCGTGACGAAGGCGTGCGTGAAGCGGAGGCCGTGCCCCGCGAGCGCGTCCATGTTCGGGGTCAGGATGATCGGATTCCCCGCGCAGCCGAGGGCATCGGCGCGCTGGTCGTCGGTGACCACGACGAGGAGGTTGGGACGGAGCGCGGGGGGTTCTCCCTCGGCGCGCCGATCCGTCGCGGTGCAGGAGAGGAGGGCGAGGATCGTTCCTGCCGCGACGGCGGGGATCGGGTTCCGGAGGTTCATGCGTCCCTAGATAGCGTGAAGCGTGGCGGGACGCCAGGGGTGGGCGCGGCTGGGTTGGCCGGCTCACCCATCCCAAACCCCCTCCATCCCAGGGGCGCACTCCAACGACCGCTCGAGCGCGGGAGCGGTTGCGCACGAATCGGGGTTTTCCGTCCGCTCTCGGCGCGATCGGGGGCGAGCGGCCGCGCGCGATCGACGAGGTGATACCGGCGGCGCGATCGGCCGCCGACCGTTACCCGAGCATTACGGGCAACGCGCCTCGCGCTCCGCGGCACAATGCGATACTGGTGTCTCGCGAATCGGCCCATCACCCATCGTCGGCCTCCAGGCCGCCGGAAACGACGCCATGAAGCACTTCTCCGGCGCCGCCTTCGCGGTGCTCCTCCTTGCCCTCGCCGCGTGCTCGGATTCCGGGAACGCGCTGCGGGCAGGGACGATCGACCTGCCCCTCGACTACCCGGAGGCCAGGACCGTCGACGTCGTGGACGACTATCACGGAACGACGGTCCCCGATCCGTACCGGTGGATGGAGGAAATGGAG
>CAYRXS010000527.1:0-2253 GCA_964428225.1 uncultured Planctomycetaceae bacterium | reverse complement strand
CCCAATGGTACGGCTGGGGTGTTGTTCCGTCCCCCCCCTGCCTGGTCGTCGCCTGCGCCCCGGGACTGCTGCCAGCATGGGGCAGTATCGCCGTTGACGCGGGGAAGACGAACGACGCTGGGGTTCTCGAGTTGGACTTGGGCGCATCGATTACGGGGCACGTTTCGCTGCCGGCCGCGCTCTCGAACGAGGGCATCACTGTGGGTGCCTCCGGTGGAGTGTCGGGCTGGCGGGGGCTCTCTGGGGACGGTGGCGAGGTGCGGTGCGTGAACCAGACCGCAATCACGGGCGGCGGCGGGAGCTTCCAGATCACCGGCCTCGTGGAGGGTGAGGCGTACTCATTGACGCTCAAGATCAGGCCGGAGGGGATCCGCTACTCCGGGCAAAGGAGACTTTTGGTCACTGCGCCCGCATCCAGCGTCATCGTCGGGGCCTACCTTTGGCACCTCGCGTTGACGGTGACCGACGGCGCCGGACCCATCGAGCATGCATGGCTCGAGGTCGATATCGAGATGATGACGGGCCGCTTGACGTGCCCGAATGGGCGGATCGAGGCCCTGTTCCCTTTCGACGATGGAATGTGGTTCGCAGCCAGCGACGACATGGGACGCTTCGCTGTCGTCGACATCGCGGAGGCCGCACCCGGCTCGACTCTCGAGCGCACCGTCGCCCTCGTCGATCGCAGCGCCGACTTCGCAACGCTGGTCCTCGAACCCGAAACGATCCCGAAGGGCCTACAGGGGCAGGAGCTGCGGGTCTGGTGGGAACTCGTGGATCACGATCCAAAGGGGGAGTTCAGGAGTTGGGGATCCCGGCGCGTCCTTCTGGCAGCCGAGCCGATCGAGCTCCAGTACCTCGGGCCCGGTGTGTGGAGCGTGAACCTGTCTCCTGTCGAGAGTGGGAACCCCCGAACCTCCACGATCCGGCCAATCGAAATCACCGTTGAGTTGAATGCCGGCCAGGAGGAGCGCGTCCCGATCGACATCCAGATCGGCGGTCGCGTGCGCCTCGAAACCTCCCAGAAGGCCGCGGGGATCGAGGAGGTCGCAGTCGAACTCGTCGATGCCACCGGGGCCCCGGTCGATGTCAGGTTCCAGCAGTACGTCGACAAGGACGGGATGCGCAGGACCGCCACCCCCTCGCACCGCATCGACCTGGGACTCCCGACGGTCCTGGACCCGGCCCTCGACGCCGGACGCTACACCCTGCGCCTGAACAAGCCGGGGTGGCGCTTCGAGCCCCTCGACTTCGAGGTCCGCTCGAATGAATGGACCACCGTCACGGTCACCGGCCGGCGCGAGTAGAAGGAGGCGCCCTTGCGCAACCGCCCACGGGCGGCAGGATACGGGCTCCCACACTCCACGGAGGAACTCATGCTCACGACCTCGCTCGCGCTCGTCGCCGCGCTCTGCGCCCCCGGCGACTCCCCCGTCTTCGCCGCGCCGCTGCGCCTCACGGCCGGCGGCGTGCCGATGGGCAACGACCAGCTCTACCCCTCGCCGATCCTCTACGACGTCGACGGGAACGGCGCCCTGGAGATGGTCGTGGGCGACCTGCTGGGCAATCTGATGGTCTCCGAGCGCCTGCCCGGCGACGACACCACCGCCTGGAGCGAGCCGGAGCCGCTCGAGGGCGCCGACGGAGAGTCGCTCGAGTTCAACAACTGGTGATGCATCGGCATGCTTCCACAGTTCGTGGATTTTGACGCCGATGGACACGTCGACCTCTTCGCCGCCACCTTCGACGGCTCGCCCCACGTCGCCTTCGGGAGCGAGAAGGGGTTCCTCGAGCCCAAGCACGTCCTGCAGCCGGACGGCGGGCGCGTGATGCTCACCCAGTTCTGGAACTACGACGCGGAGAAGTGGGACGAGGCCCGCGCGCAACCCAAGGGGCACTGCACGTCGGCCCTGGCGTGGGACTGGGACGCGGACGGCGACCTCGACATCCTGATGGGCGACTACTCCGCGGGAAAGCTCTTCCGCCGCATGAACGAGGGCAGCGCGGCCGAGCCCAGCTTCGGCGGGGCGAACATCCCGGTGGAGGTCGAAGGCGAGCCCTTCGAACAGGAGGACGGCCTGACCTCCCACGTGATGATCGACTGGGACGGCGACGGCCTCGAGGACCTGGTCTGCGGGGGCTACGGCGACGCCTACGGCAGCGGGGCCGGGGGCGGCGTGTGGTGGTACAGGAACACCGGGAAGCGCGGCGCGCCGCAGTTCGCCGCGGCCCAGGTGCTCATCCCGCGCAGCCAGA
>CAYRXS010000526.1:0-2268 GCA_964428225.1 uncultured Planctomycetaceae bacterium | reverse complement strand
GTGGGGTGGTGCCACGATTCATGAGATGCACCCCTGGGCCGCTTCGCCGACCGTCCTTGAGCGCCGAGACCCCCGAGATGGTGTAGACTTCGCCTCGCGCTCGTCCGCCGGGCTGCGCGTAGGCACGCAGAACGACAAGGCGACCGGGCAGCAACGGGGCAGCACGTATGGATCGTCGCGAACTGGATTTCCACAGCTTCGATGAAGTCGTGGTGGAGATCGAGCACCTTCACGCCGGGGGCTATCGCCGAGTCGGGAACTGGGATCTCGCCCAGGTGTGCCGACACCTGTCGGTCTCGCTCGAGAGTGCCTTGTCCGGTGCCTCCTTCAAGTGGCCTTGGCTGGTTCGCAAGCTGATTGGGCCGCGGGCGCTGCGTCGGGTGCTGCGGACGCGCAAGATCCCCCCGGGAGTCAAGGCGCCCATCGCGCTGCACCCGGCACCCGGCGGTGACGTGGCGGAGGCAGTCCAGCGCGTGACGGACCTGCTGAGGCGGGTCAGGACGCACACGGGCGAGTTTCATCCCCATCCGTTCTTTGGTGCACTCTCACCGGAGCAGACGCGGGACATGCACCTGATTCACTGTGCACATCACCTGGGCTTTCTGATCCCCGGGGAATCCGAATGACAACGGCGGCCGGGGCAGGTTTGCACCGGGGCATCATCTCCGTCGTGCAGACGCCGTTCGATGCGGACGGCGCCGTAGACTTCGACAGCATGGGCAACCTGCTCGAGGATGCGATCGATGCGGGGGTCCGCGGATTCCTCGCCCCGGTCGTGGCGAGCGAGGTCGCAACGCTCTCTGAAACCGAGCGGAAGCAGATCGCCCGATTCATCGCCACAACGGTGAACGGCCGCGTCCCGTTCATCGTCGGCGCTTCGGCCGACGACCCGGCGACATGTCGCGGCTTCGCGCAACTCGCCGAACAGGTGCAGGCAATCGCGTACCTGGTCGCCGTCCCGGCCGCGATGTACGGTCGAACGGAAGCGATCGTGCCGTTCTTCGAATCCGTCGCGTCTCACACCGCGCTGCCGTTGCTGATTCAGGATTTGCAGTGGCACGGCTCCGGGTTGACGCTGACGACCATCGGCGCATTGCGCGAGGCACTCCCTACGCTCGTCGGGCTCAAGATCGAGACCGTCCCGGCGGGGCCGAAATACACGTCGGTGCGCGAAGCCATGGGCGACGGTTTCTTCATCGCCGGGGGCTGGGCCGTGCCGCAGTTGATCGAGGCCCTGGACCGTGGGGTCGACGCCATGATCCCGGAGAGCGCGATGGTCCGGGTCTATGCCGCGATCGTCGAGCACCATGCCGCCGGGCGTCGCGCGGACGCGACCGCACTGTTTCGTGAGCTCCTGCCCGTACTGGCGTTCGCCAATCAGGAGCTCTGCACGTCGATTGCGTTCTTCAAGCGTCTGCTGGTGGCCAAGGGGTTGTTCAAGCACGTCGTGATGCGACAGGGCGACTTCACCTGGGACCCGTTCAATGCACGCGCCGCCGACGAGCTGATCGACTTGTATCTAACGCTGGAATCGCGGGTGCAACGGCCGGAAACGCCGCAAACGCACTGACTGCCCCGCTGCACGCCCTGCGTGCGTCGGGATCTGGGCGTGGCCTGTGGTAGGGTCACCGGCAGGCGAGCTGCCAGCGGCACCCGGCGCATGGACCGGAGTCGCGGCCGCCCCGGGGGCGACCCAAAAAACCGTCAGAAAAGCTGGTCCTCTGTGTCCGGATCTGTTATGCTGATCTCCGGTGAACCTGTGTGGGGTTCGCCTACTGTCGCGCGGCCCGCCTTCGGGCGGGCCGGTTTTATTAACCCATCTGCCCGCTTCCACGCTTGCGGGCAGCATCTCCAGCGAGGCATCCGCCTCAGACGCGACCGCCGTGCGGCGAGCAGATCACTGCAAAAAAGCCCGGAACGCGCTGAGAGTGGTGATGATCAAGCGGGTCTAACCCCAGTCCACCATCCCACGCGGCAATCGGCGTTCCGGGAGGAGATGCACTCCTGAGCGGTCGCCTTCAGCCACCCCAATGGGTTCGCGATCGCCCCAATCCCTCGTCCTTCTGCCGATCTTCCCTCTCTCGCTCCCAGTGGGCGCGATCTCCTTGATGCCAACAGTTGCCGGAACCTGGCGGCAGAAAACACCGCCCTCTATCTTCCAATTGCGCAAAACAGACCCATCCACACTGCTATTATGGCCACATGCGCCGAGATCACCATAAGCTCTTTCTGGAAGGCGGCATGCGCGAAGAAGAAAAAAGTCGTTTC
>CAYRXS010000525.1:0-2275 GCA_964428225.1 uncultured Planctomycetaceae bacterium | reverse complement strand
CCGTCGAGCATGCAGGTGACGATATCAGCAGGCCCTCATGAATATGGCGGGGTCGAGGCTCCTCCCCGGGGACGGGGTCCTGTGGGACTACTTCGGAGTCTCCGTGGCGATCGACGGGAACGTCGCCGTGGTCGGCGCGAGCCAGGCGGACCCGAACGGTCTCGACTCCGGAGCGGCCTACGTCTTCGATGTCGCCTCGGGAGCGCTACGGTTCAAGCTCACTCCAACGGACGGATCGGCCGAGGACTGGTTCGGCAACTCGGTGGACGTCGATGACGATCTGATCATCGTCGGAGCTCACGGAGACGACGACAACGGACCTGCGTCGGGATCGGTGTACGTCTTCGATCGCGACACCGGCGCGCAGCTCGCGAAGCTCCATCCCGAAGACGCGACCTACGGTCATTACTTCGGCAAGTCCGTCGCAATCAGCGGCGGCATCGCGGTGATCGGTGCCTACAGCGACGACACGAACGGAAGCGCTGCGGGCGCGGCGTACCTGTTCGACGCGGCAAGTGGAGCCCAGCTCGCCAAGCTCCTGGCCGAAGACGGGGCGTCGGGGGATCAATTCGGCCAGGCGGTGGCCATCCACGGCCACATCGCGGTCGTAGGGGCGTGGTACGACGACTGTCCCGAGATCTCGACCGGGTCCGCATACGCGTTCGACGTGACCACGGGGCGCCAGATCGTGAAGCTCCAGGCGAGCGATGCCGCGATGCTCGACGGGTTCGCGCACCAGGTCGCGATCGGCCATGCGGGCGTGGTGATCGGCGCCCCTTGGAGGGACGACGTCGTCGTCACCTCGGGCGGGGCCTACGTGTTCACCGCCCTCGTGACGGAGACGAGGAAGCTCCGCGCCAGCGATCCCAATGACCTCGCCCAATTCGGCCAGTCGGCCGCGTCGGATGCGGGTATCTCCCTCGTCGGGGCTCACGGCGCCCACAACGTGAACGGCCTCAAGGCCGGCACTGCCTACCTCTACGACGAATCCACGGGGACGGAGACGCGCGTGCTCGCCCCGGACGGCGCGGACAACGATCGCTTCGGCACCTCCGTGGCCGTGGCGGGCGGACTCGCGGTCGTGGGCGCGCCCCGGGACGACGACCTCGGCACGGATTCCGGATCGGCCCATCTCTTCGAGGTCGGCGCCGCCTCCCACCTCGCCAAGCTCCTTCCCGCGGATGGCGCGCCGTTCGACCACTTCGGGATCGCCGTCGCGATCGACAACATCCTGGTGGCCGTCGGAGCCGACCAGGCCGACGATTGTGGCCTCAACTCGGGCGCGGCGTATCTGTTCGACGCGAGCAGCGGCGCTCAGGTCGCCGAGCTCCTGGCGACGGACGGCGAGCCGGAGGACGCCTTCGGCCGGTCGATCGCGATCGATGGCTCGATCGTGCTCGTCGGCGCTCCCCTGGAGGACGACCTCGGGGAGGACGCGGGCTCCGCCTACCTCTTCGATGCCGTCACCGGCGTGCAGGTCGCGAAGCTGACCGCGAGCAACGGCGCCGCCGGCGACCAGCTCGGCTACTCGGTCGCGCTCGACTCCGGGCTCGCGGTCGTCGGAGCCCGCCACGCCGACCACGCGGGACCCGGCAGCGGGGCCGCGTACGTCTTCGACGCGGCGACGGGAGCCCAGCTCCTCGCGCTCACCCCGACCGATGCCGGCGACGGCAAGTACCTCGGGACCAGCGTGGCGATACGCAACGGGATCATCGCCGTCGGCGCGCCGGGCGACCGGACGAACGGACCGACCTACGGGGCGGTGTATCTATTCGACGCGGTATCCGGACACGAGGTGGGCAAGATCCTGGCCAGCGACCCTTCCCCGAACGATCGCCTCGGCACCGCGGTGTCGATCGGCGGCTCCCACGTGCTCGCGGGCTCGTCGGGAGCCTCGGACGGGCATACGTTCGCCGGAGCGGCGTACCTGGCCCCCGTTCGCACGCGAGCGAGCGCGACGATCCGCAACGGAAGCGGGATCAACGCCCTCATCCTCCAGAGCCTCTCGAGCCCGGTCCTCGGCTCCGACTGGGAGGGCGCCATCGATTGCACCGGGCACGCGCCCGGAGAGGCGGTGCTGTTCCTCTTCGAGCAGCCCTCCTCCGGCCTCGTTCTCTCCGGCGGTGAGGTGCTGGTCGACACGACGAGTCCGGAGCTCGGGCGGCTGAGCCTCCCTCACTCCGGCGGCAGCGTTCCGTTCGCGATCGCGATCCCGCCCGATCATTCCCTCTGCGGCCTGAGCGGCTCCGCCCAGGCCGCGGTGTTCGGTGATCCG
>CAYRXS010000524.1:0-2313 GCA_964428225.1 uncultured Planctomycetaceae bacterium | reverse complement strand
CCACAGAAATCGAGCAGGTACCGAGTGCCTCGCCACCGGCCCCTTCCTTTCGTAAGATGCGGATTCCGTAGCTTCATCAGATGGGAAGCCTCAGGGGGAACGCCAGGCACACACGAAAGAGCCGGCGCGCTGCATCGAAGGAAAGATCAACGGAGCCCCCGCAGGAAGCAACGTCCCTGCGTACGCTCGCGAGGCCGTCTCCTCCGGACGGCCTCCTCGAACCCCCGGGCTCCAGGAGGGCTTCGACGGGAACAACTGGCGCCATTGCGGGTCGATTCTCGACGACGAGCTCCAGCCGGTTCGGCGTTTCCTCCGCGAGAATGCGGACGACCCCGTCCTCGGCGGGGCGCAGGCAGTGCTGCGTCGCATTCCGAAGTAGCTCGACCGCACACCTGAGCAACGAATCGCGATCAGCGTGGATTCGATCCTCGGGGGCTTTCGTGGCGAGCTCTACCTTCAGCCCGGCCTCTTGAAGTCGAGGTTGCTCCATCTCGATCGCATGCTTGAACACCTCGATCAGTGGAACGCGCTGCTCCCACAAGCGCCGGGACGCATCCGCCATGGTGCCGAGAGCGATGTCGATCAGAACAGGTATCTCGGCGGGCCTCTCGGCGCCGGGGCGAAGGGCCGCGGGGATGCCGGAGATGGCTTCGTCGAACCCCTTTTCCACCTCTGGCAGCAATTCCCCGACGCGACGCCCTCCGGGGGTGAGGTGGTCGAGGAACCGATCGACCTCGGTCCGGACGGTGGCGACGGAATCCGAAGCCCGGCGGAGGCGTTCCAGCTCTCGCGTCGGCAGCTCGTCCAGGATTGCCTCCTGCGCGAGGATCCTCAGATTGTAGAAGCAGGACTCGACGACTCCGTGCTTGAGGATGGAGATCGCTCGCTCCACAAAAATGCGATCGAGCGGAGTCTCCGTATTCTGTTTCTGCGGCTGGCCGAACTCGGTCGCAATCTCCGCCCGGAGCCTCGCGAGCCGGCCATGAATCTGCTCCCGGATCTCACCCGACGAAATCCGGACGGGCGAGCAGTTCGCGGCGTCCTCGATTCGCCGACGGGAGCGCTTCCCCGCCTCGCGCATGCGGTTTTCGGCTTCATTCATCGGACGTCCCCCTGGCTCTCGAGTCCCTGTTCCTTCACCGTGTCGAGGGTCGACGAGGGATGGAACGAGAGCCGAAGATCTCCGCAGGTCAGGCTCTCGTCGGAGCGAAGCGGCCGCCACAGGTCCTCGGCATGGGCAGCGTCGTCGGATTCCACGTGCTCCGGATCGGCCCAGACGTGCAGACCTCCGAGATGACGCGTGAGGACGATGAGGCTGGCCGGCCACCCAGGCACGGGTACCTGGCAGGCATCATGCATTCCACCACCGACCGACGCCCAGCGGGGGACCAGAACGTAGTTGATCCACCTGCGGCGGTCGAGCCGTCGCATCCGAATCGCGGAATGGTGCGCCATCGCTTCCTGTTCGCCAGTGACGATGTTCTCGGCCCACGGAACGTCGAATGCGGCGAGCGGATTGCGTCTCCCCGGAGCCGGGCGAAATCCACGAAGCTCCAGCTCCAGCCGCCGCGATCCTCGACCGAGCGTCAAGCGTGAAGAGCCTCCGCTGCTCACCACGTGCTCGTCCTCAGGGGACAACACACTCCCATTCACCGACACCATCCCGTGTGACGCTCGGGAGCGCAGCACCGTCCGGTCGTTCTCTGCCACCAGCTTCCCGCACTTGCGGCTGATGGTGAGGTTCCTCCTCTGAAGATCATGCTTCGTCGCCTTGCCGGGAAGCCAGCACACCGCGACGTCATTGTTGCCGCGCAGGCTGCGTCCGAAACGGAGCTGCAGCGAAAAGACCAGATGGAATCGCTGCAGGACCTGCCTGCCCTTGGACACGTCGAGACGTACGTGCTTGGGATTCCAGCGCGGCTCGTTCGTCCAGGCAAAGCCGCGGAACTTCCTCGGGCATTCGAGATAGAGCTCCTGCATGTTGCGGCGCGTGTTCTCGGCCGAGCCATCCTGGGGCTGGAAGAGCCGTTCCATCGACAAGCGAACGTCTCCACCGTAGTTCTCGTGCACGGTGACCGTGGGATTGACGATGATGTCGTGCTCCACCTTGTCGGAGACCGAGATGAAGACCGTGCTGGGTGGTACCCTGAAGCGCTTCGCCCGTCCGGCTCGCCCTAGATCACGCTGATGGAGCCGGATCGAGAGCAAATGCTTGCCCGGACGAACCGCCCGATACGGGACGTACGTGCTGCCCTCCCGGTTCCGATCGAGACGGATCTTGCGCGTGCCGTCGAACAGCGAGAAGTCCTCGGG
>CAYRXS010000523.1:0-2315 GCA_964428225.1 uncultured Planctomycetaceae bacterium | reverse complement strand
CCAGATTCGACCCGTGAGCTTCGAGCGGGGATTCACGAGGACCGCCCCCGGATCGGTGGTCGCCTCGTTCGGGGACACGAAGGTGCTCTGCACCGCGACATACACGGACGGGGTGCCGCCCTGGATGAAGGGGCAGGGGCGGGGGTGGCTCACGGCCGAGTACTCGATGCTGCCCGCGTCGACCTCGTCGCGGAAAGCCCGGGACCGGGCGGGGCGGATCGACGGCCGCTCGGTCGAGATCCAGCGCCTGATCGGTCGCGCTCTGCGCGGGGCCATGGACCTCGAGAAGGTGA
Organism: uncultured Planctomycetaceae bacterium; assembly: GCA_964428225.1. GTDB lineage: Bacteria > Planctomycetota > UBA1135 > UBA1135 > JBFMCU01. Next base: position 2,022 of record CAYRXS010000523.1, on the reverse strand, counting down.
CCGAGAGGACGATGTGGCTCGACTGCGACGTCCTCCAGGCCGACGGCGGCACGCGCACCGCGGCGATCAGCGGGGCGTTCGTGGCCCTCCACGACCTGCTCGTCCACATGGACCGCAAGCGCGTGCTGCGCGCCTGGCCCCTGCGCACCCCGGTCGGGGCGATCTCGGTGGGAATCGTCGGCGGCGAGATCGTGTGCGACCTCGACTACCACGAGGACAGCAAGGCCGAGGTCGACATGAACCTGGTCATGACCGGAGAGGGCGAGTTCGTCGAGGTCCAGGGCTCCGCCGAGGGAGCCCCCTTCGATCGCGAGCAAGTCGATCGGATGCTCGACGTCGGCGAGGCGGCGATCCGGCGGATCTTCGAGATCCAGCGCGAGGCCCTGGAGGCGACCTGATGCGGCTGCTCGTCGCGACCAACAATCCGAACAAGCGCGAGGAGCTGAGCGCCCTGCTCGAGCCCCTCGGACACGAGGTCGTCCTGCCCGCGGAGGTCGGCGGGATCCCGGACGTCGTGGAGGACCAGCCCACCTTCGAGGGCAACGCGGCCAAGAAAGCGGTCTCCGCCGCGCGCGTCCGGGGAATGTGGTCCCTCGCCGACGACTCGGGCCTCGAGGTGGACCACCTCGATGGCAGCCCGGGCGTCTACTCCGCCCGCTACTCGGGTGAGGACGCCGACAGCGACCGGAACAACGACAAGCTGCTCGCCGCGCTCGAGGGCGTGCCCGCGGAGGCCCGGGGCGCCCGGTTCGTTTGCGTCCTCGTCCTCGCCCGGCCCGACGGATCGGTGGCCGCCGAGATCCGGGGAGTCGCGCGGGGGCGGATCCTCGAGGAGCGACGCGGCGAGTCCGGCTTCGGATACGACCCGCTCTTCCTCTTCACCGAAGAGGGCTTCGAGGCCACCGGCCGCGGATTCGCCGAGCTGACCCGCGAGGAGAAGGCCGCGGTGAGCCACCGGGGCCGCGCTCTGCGAGAGCTCGTCGCGCGTCTGCCCGACATCCTCGCGTAGAGATACGAAGCCCGCGCAATCTCCGCCAGGTTCGCGCCGATTCGAGTCCGATGCGCGGTCGTGGCGGGGATGGCGCGGGCTGGGAACCCGGTGCGCCTCTCAGAACGTCCAGAGAATCAGCGGCTCGGCATTGCTGACCAGGTCCACCGAGAGAGTCCCGAAGTCGAGGACGAAGAAGGCGTGGTAGAGGCGAATCCACTGGGAGAAGCCGGGAGGGACATGGATCTCGCCGGCGGCCCGGCCGGAGGAGTCGAGCACCCCCATCGTGTTCACGTAGGGGGGCTGGTTGGCCCGCATCATCGAGAAGAGCGTGTAGCCGTCCATGTTCAGCGGGATGGTGAGCCCCCCGAAGTCGGTACCGGGCATCGTTCCCGACATGCTCCCCACGACGAAGTAGAGCTTGCCGGCGGAAGCGGGCCCGCCGTCCAAGGACAGGTGCTGCGTGCCGCCAGTCGAGTCGAAGATGTCCGAGGGAACCGCCGAGAAGGATGGACAGCCCTGTCCGGCATAGTCGAGGAAGTAGGCAGCCCCGGCGCCGTATCCACCCTCGGTGTCGGCGGTCGCCCCGACCACGAGATCGATGGCCAGAGGAGGAACCACGGGGGAACGGGAGCGGTCGAGGCCGACGGCTGTCCCGAAGATGTTGCCGGTGCTGCTGGAGATCTTCGCCGTCTGGCTCCAGGAGGTGCCGGTGCGTTCGAAGAGGTAGGCAGCACTGTTCCCGCAAGCGCCCACCAGCAGGACGTCCCCGGAGATCGACACCGATGATCCGAACTTGTCGCCTCCGTCGAAGTCGTTCGAATGCAGCTTGGCCGTCTCCGTCCATGTCGAGCCGGTCTTCTCGAACACATGAAGGGGGATTCCGGACATACTGCCCACGACCACGGTGTCGCCACATACCTCCACATCGTTCCCGAAACGATCCCAATCGACGAGGCCGCTCCCGACGAGCACATCCTCCTGGATCCACACTCCGGACACCCTGCGGAAGAGGTAGACGGCGCCGGTGTTCG
>CAYRXS010000522.1:0-2335 GCA_964428225.1 uncultured Planctomycetaceae bacterium | reverse complement strand
GCTTTCGGACAGGGCGGCGGCCAGCTGGTCGGCGGCGCGGGGGAGATCCTGGTGAAGATCCTGCGCGGTCGGAGAGAGCGAAACACCCGCGGCGATGAGAAGCGAAAGCATGGCGTTCCTCGCGGTTATCGGTGAATGCGAATCCAGACGTTGGAGCCGTCTTCTCGAAGCACATCGATGGACCGTGGACCTTGGAGCCTGATCTCCTCGAGCACGGCCCCGAGCCCACCGGCTCCCCGGCTGTCCAGGACGAGGTCGAACGAGGCGGTCGGGGGATCGAAGCGCTGGCCTCCGATGCCGACCAGACCGACGGCGGACCGACGCGCGAAGAGCTCCTCGATGAACTGGTCGAACAGGGTGCGGTCGGTGATGCGCTGGATGTGTACCGTCATCGTCATCCTGGCGGCGGGATCACCGCAGGCCTTCAGGCGTTGAGCGGCCAGATCCGCGGCCTGGTCGACGAACGGGCTCAAGGCCTTGCGAGCCTCGAGCTCCTCATCGCTGCCGAGGGAAGCCTCCGTCGGCGCGAAGCGGCGATCCATGAGGATCAGCTCGTCGCCTCCCAGCGGGGATCGGCAGAAGACCTGAAGTCGCATGACGAACCGCCACGCCTTGACATCGCCGATGCTCCCGGAGCGCGAATCGCTCCCGCTGCGGACGACGACCCGAGCGTCGGTCGGCCCGGTGGTCGCGACCTCGATTCCCCGATCCCGCAGCTGCTCCCCGACCTGCGCGGTGAGCTCGTCCGAGAGGATGCCCTCACCGACGATCTCGACCCGCAGGGGAATGGGGACAGACCTCTCGAGGGGATCCGAGAGACGGGGGACGGGATCGGCGGCACACGCTACGCCCAGGAGCAGGACGAAGAGAATGAGGACGAGTCTGGATAGGAGATTCATGGTTCCTCCCGAGAGAGCAAGAATCATGCCAATCGTAAGAGGACGGCTGCGGGCGCCCCGCCGGGAGGGGGGCTTCCCACCGCCGGGGGTGGGGAATCGCAGCGGGATTGTGAAAGTGCCCCGGATCGAGGGCCGCGCACTGCTGCTACCGGTCCGTCATCGGGGGCTTGATCTTGACGAATCCCTCGCCCGTCTGGACCACCAGTTCCTCGGGTGAGAGGTACGTTACCGCATCGGCCCGTGACCAGGAACGCCCCCATGCCGGTCGGACCGACTGCCCCGTCTCGTACACCTCGTAGACGTCCAGGCGGGAGGCGTCCCGCACTATGGCCAGGAGCCCCGGACCAACGGCGATGTCGGTGATCAGGGTCTCCCGTTGTTGCTGCTCCTCGTCGATCACCGTCCTGGTCACCCAATCCCCGGGATCGACGTGGACCGCGACCAGGTTGTGCCAGAGGCGGCCTGGGCGTCGGCGGGTTCCCATCTGCAGGTTCTCCTTGACGCCGACCACGTACAGGCCTTCGCCGTCGCTGACGCACCGATCGACCCAGGTCAGGATCTTGCTGATGTCGTTGGTGCTCAACGCCTGCCACCGCCCGTAGGCCCGGGTGATCTTCTGGACCACGACCTTGGCCCAGGACACGCCCGGCGCCTTGGATCCTAGGAGCAGGAACTCATCCTCGGAGAGGGGCCAGACGTAGTCGAGGCGTGCGAGGCCTCGTTCCTCGAGCCAGGGACTGGTGTCCTCCCGCCAGAGCTCTTCCCCGGTCGGGACACGCACGAAGGTGACGGTGTCGTCCGCTCCGTAGGCCGCCGCTTCTCCACCGAGAGAGACGAAGTCGGCATCCCCGACGGGGACGCGCGCCCACAGGATCTCGCCGCTCGCCAGGTCCACGAAGGCCATCTGCGATTGGTAGGCGACACAGGCCCAGCCGGACACGAGAGAAACCGCTGCCCCGACGACGCGGCCGGCACCGGCCGGGACGGCTTCCTTCCTACCCTGCGGGCCGATGACGGACGTATGACTGAACAAGAGGTAGTCGGATTCCCCCGCGGGAACCAGGAAGGGTCCGTCGTGACGAGGGGGAGCGGCGCGGCAAGCCGAGAGCACGACCAGCACGAGACCCAGGAGGGGAAGCAGGAAGAAACGAACGTGACCGGCAGGGGGGAGCGTGTCTGGGTTAGCCATGGCGACGTCCATTCTGTGTAGGTTGCAGGTTCTTCTCCAGCTCATTCCTCGACCTCGATCAGGAGGCGAAAGCCGGTGCGGTCATTGCAGGTCCGACCATCGATGTATCCGCCGAAGGGCTTGCTCCTGCAGTATTCCCTGGAGCTGTAGTACGACCCCCCCATGGCACCGTGCTCGACCACGCCCTCGTCGTCCCGAGAACACAGCTCCGCGACGTTTCCCGCGAGGCCGAGGACGCCACACCACG
>CAYRXS010000521.1:0-2355 GCA_964428225.1 uncultured Planctomycetaceae bacterium | reverse complement strand
ACGGAGCTGGACCGCAACGTCGTCGAGGAGATCGGCGACCCGCTGGTGCACCTGATCCGCAACGCCATCGACCACGGCCTCGAGGCCCCCGACGAGCGCGTGGAGAAGAACAAGCCCCCGAAGGGTCAGGTGGAGCTGAACGCCTACCACCAGGGCGGCTCGATCGTGATCGAGATCCGCGACGACGGTCGCGGGATGTCGCGCGAGAGGCTGATCGACAAGGCGATCGAGCGCGGGATCCTGCCCGCCGACATGAGCCGCGACGAGATGCCCGACTCCGAGGTCTGGAAGTTGATCTTCCATCCCGGCTTCTCGACCGCCGAGAAGGTGACGGACATCTCCGGCCGTGGGGTCGGAATGGACGTGGTGCGCCGGAACATCGAGTCGATGCGCGGCAAGATCGAGGTGGAGTCGACCACAGGCGAGGGTACGGCCATCTACCTGCGCCTACCGCTCACCCTGGCCATCATCGACGGCATGGTCGTGCGCGTCGGCTCCCAGCGCTACGTCATCCCCACGCTGGCGATCGAGCAGAGCTTCCGGCCCGATCCGACCTCCTGCCACCGGGTCATGCACGATGGCCGCATGGTCGAGGTGCGTGGCCGCTTGCTTCCGGTCCACCGACTCGAAGAAGCCTTCGATCTCGAGCGCACGAACAGACCCTACGAGGAGGGAATCCTCGTGCTTGTGGAGGCGATCGGGCAGCGGGCCTGCCTCTTCGTCGACGAAATCCTCGGCCAGCAGCAGGTCGTGATCAAGAACCTCGGGAAGGCCCTGCCCCCCACCCCCGGCATGTCCGGTGGCGCGATCCTGGGAGATGGTCGCGTCGCCCTGATCCTCGACGTCGATGCCCTTCTGAACGATCTCTCCCAGGTCAACGCCGCCTGATTCCGCCATGAACCAAGAGACCACATCCCAAGCCGGCCTCGCCAAGGACAACTACCACACGCTGGCCGGCAAGTACTTGTCGTTCCTGCTGCATGGCGAGGAGTACGGCGTACGCATCCTGAAGGTGCGCGAGATCATCGCCATGCAGGACGTGACGCCACTGCCGCGCATGCCCGAGTACATCGAAGGGGTCATCAACCTCCGCGGCCGCATCATCCCCATCGTGGACCTGCGGCTGAAGCTGGGGATGGAGGCACCCGAGCGCACCGCCCAGACGTGTATCATCGTGCTCGAGATCGTTCGCTCCGCGGAGTCCGAGATCGCACAGATCGGATGCGTGGTCGACACGGTCAGCGAGGTGCTCGACATCAAGTCCAACCAGGTCGAGCCTCCGCCGCGCTTCGGCACCGCGATCTCGACCGTGTTCCTCCTGGGTCTGGGCAAGATCGAGGAGAAGAACAAGGTCATCGCGCTCTTGGACATCGACACCGTATTGGCCAACAGCGAGATCGCCGAAATCGCTCAGCATGTGTCCGGGGAGACGCTGGACGCCCCCGGAGCCCCGAAACGCGTGGGCTGAGGCGGTCGGGATCGGACCACCCAACGGAGTAGTAGGAATCCCGGGTTCCGGTAAATCCGGCCCAGCGCGGTTCTCGATGAAGGTGTCCGGGGGCCGTCCCCGCAGCCCGCCCACCATGGCCGCTCCGAATCCCAAGCCTTACACCGACGGCCGGACGAGATCATCGGGGACTCCGCCCGAGCCGCTGGCCCTGAACCCGGCGCAGCTCGAACGCGTCGCTTCCCTGGCGCACGATCGCTTCGGGTTGGCCCTGTCCCCGCAGAAACGCAGCATGGTCAGCAACCGGCTGATCAAGCTGATGCGTCGCGAGGGATTCGACAGCGTCGAAGAACTCATCGCGCACAACGAGAAGCTGACGAAACCCGAGGACCTGCTCCCCCTCTTCGACGCGCTCTCCACCAATCTGACGATGTTCTTCAGGGAGGGGGTGCACTTCCAGCTCCTGGCCAAGGAGCTTCTGGAGCCATTGAAGAACCTGCCCAAGTCGCAACGCCCGAAGTTGCGCCTGTGGAGTGCGGGGTGTTCGAGCGGCTGCGAGCCTTACACCCTCTCGATGGTCCTCACGGACACCCTGGGCGGTCTCACGGAGTGGGATGCCCGCATCTTGGCCACCGACTTGGCTGTGAGCGAGCTGCGGCGTGCACGGCGAGGTGTCTATCCCCTCAGCACGGTGGAGGGCGTCCCCCCCGAGGTCGTCCAGCGCCACTTCACCAAGGTACGCGGCAGGGACGGAGAGCTGATCCGGGTCCGCCCCCACGTCTCCAAGCCCGTGACCTTCGCGCTCCTGAACCTGATGGACCCCTGGCGGATGAAGGGGCCCTTCGATGCGATCTTCTGTCGCAATGTGATGATCTACTTCGACGAGCCCACACGGGCTTCCCTGGTGG
>CAYRXS010000520.1:0-2397 GCA_964428225.1 uncultured Planctomycetaceae bacterium | reverse complement strand
CCTTCTGGAGCATCATAGCTCCAATCTGGGTGTCCACCAAATCGGGGGAAGATCATCTCCTCAATCACTGTGCGCAGGATCCGCTTCTTGAGCGCCATCGCGTCGCCCGCTGCCTCCCACAGGGCAGGCAGGTCCGCACCAAACGCTATGATGCGCTCGCGCTCGGCTTCCATCAGTGTCTGGTCTGATCGTCGAGCCGCCTCAAGGCGATCTTCGGCTTCCTGTTGAGCCGTGAGGGCTGCCTCCCAGCGTCGCTCGAGTTCCTGGGCCACGAGGCGGTTCTCCGGGTCCACGGCGTCGTACTGTTTCCGGCTGCGCAGCGTTTCATATCGAGCGCGTTCCACTGCAAGCGTGAGGGCCTCGATGCACTCGTTGTGCTGTGACCGTGCGTGATCGAATGCCTCCAGGGAGGCACGGGCGCCCTCTGCGCTCAGAGCCTCCAGGGCTCGTCGAACCACCTCGCGCTCCAACCGTATGCCTCCCAGTGCGAAACATCCACGAACACCGAGCTCGTGCTTCCTCGCGAAACACGCGTAGCGGACCACTACACCCGAGGTACCCCCATAGCGCACGCGGAGCTTGCGTCCGCATCGTCCGCAGCGAAGCAGCCCTGCGAGAAGGGCGGCTCCAGCTTTGGGCGCTCCAGTCCCCGTCTCGATCGAGCCCGCGCGGTTGGCCGACAGGCGATCCTGATTGCGTACGTACTCCTCCCAGGAGATGTAGCCCTCGTGGTGGTCTTTCAGGAGGACGCCCCAGGCCCCGGGATCTTTCACGCATTCGGTCGTCCGTCGCGCTCGCCCATCGACCATCTTCGTGGTAGCGCGAGTGCGACCTCGAACGAAGGCGCCGGCGTAAGTCGGATTCTTCAGGATCTGGAGGATGCGGCTGTAGGTGGGGAGCTCCCAGCGAACCGGCCCATAGCTCCCCCGCGTCCGGGTCGGTAGTACAACACGCTCCTCGCGGTGCCAGAGCAAGACTTGACGCGCGGTTCCCATCTCACGGAACTTCCTGAACACGCGTCGGATGGCCTCCTGGACTTCGAGGTCCGGGTCCACCTCACACCGAAGATCGTCGGTACGGACGTACCCGATCGGCACGGCGTGGATGACCGCGCCCCGGGCGGCCATCGCGTCAATGGCCTCTCGGGCACGCTGACGTAGCAACCCGAGCTCGAATTCGCTCATGCTCCCTTTCAGACCAAGCAGAAGACGGTCGTTGATCTGGCGTGGATCGTAGACTCCGTCGAGATCGATGACCAGCGTGTCCGCCAGTGCGCAGAGGTCGATCAGGTGGTGCCAGTCGCGGTTGTTGCGCGCCAGGCGCGAAGCCTCGAAGGCCAGCACAGCGCCAACCACCCCCTCACATACCAAGCTCAATAGACGCCCGAATCCGGGACGTTCCACCAGTCCTGACCCGGTCCGTCCCAGGTCCTCGTCGATCGTTTCGACTCGCGCAAACCCGAGGCCACGGGCACGCTCGGCCAGCGCGTACTGTCGTTTGCGACCCTCCCGATGGTCCCGCACCTGCTGAGCGCTGGACTGTCGGATGTATACGACCGCCTCACGCTCGGGGTGCGTCGGTCGGATCTTCTCGCTCATCGCTTCCTCCTCTCGGTTCGCTTTCGTCGCGGCCGGCACACAGGAGCAACTCGATCAGCAGCCGTCGCGCTTCCTCGAGCACCTCCAGGGGGAAGTCCGTGGTCTCCACGCCGAACCTCAGCGGGAGCTGGCGTACCGGTCTCGATCGCATGGCGTCCTCCTGGCCCCTCCAATGAAGTACCGGAGGATGGGGACACGCTGTCGCACATGACACTCACGATTTCGGCCACCTCGAGCAGTGCCCGGGCATTGACGACGGGAACGTCAGTCTCCCCAATCGGGGCGCAGGCAACGGGATCGAACATCCAGTCGGGGAACGCCGCTCTCCCTCCATCTGGGAGTGCGATAACCCAACCGGAGCTACCCTCCCGCAGAAAGCGACCGCGGATCACGAGCGGCTTGCCGAATAGCGGATGAAACCTGTAATGGAGTTGGAGCCCCTTGGCTCCGTGATGCTCATGAGCACTCTGTTGACGAGATCCAGTAACCGGAGCGATCCCACCACAGGATCTTCACCCGGTTGCGACGTCGGTTGATGAAGACGAATAGATGACCGGACTGGGGATCCTCGTCGATCACCTCGCAAACGACGGCGGCAAGAGTGTCGAATGACTTGCGAAGGTCGGTCGCGCCTCGGGCGATGAAGATCCTTACCGACGGAGGCAGATTCAGCATGAAGCCAAAACGTCTACGAGCCGCTGCAGTTCTTGCTGGTCGACACCCGGCGGAATGTCGAGGGAAACCCCGTTCGGCAACCAGGCGATGACCTGTACAACGGGTGGCGCGGACTCCGCTTCGT
>CAYRXS010000519.1:0-2409 GCA_964428225.1 uncultured Planctomycetaceae bacterium | reverse complement strand
CCCCTGCTGCAGCTGGTGGCCCACGGGGTGGCGGACTACTCGCGGGAGCGGCCGGCGGCGCTCGTGCTCGGAGCGGACGGCGACGATCCGGGGCTGTTCACCTGTGCCGATGCCGAAGGAATGCACGCTCCGCCCCTCGTGGTCTTGACTTCCTGCCGGTCCGCGGGCCGCTGGATGCGGCGCGGCGAGGACGGGGGCACGCACTTCGGCGGCGCCTTCCTCGGCGCAGGGGCCCAGGGCGTGGTGCTCTCCTACGTCGACGTCTCCTACGGGGCGACACTCGAGCTCATGCGCCACTTCCACCGGCGCCTGCGCGAGCACGGCGACCCGCCGGCGGTGGCCTTGTTCCACGCCCGGCGCGAGCTCGCGAGGTCCTCCCGCTTCCCGAGCGTCGCCCAGCGCGGCGTGGTCCACGTGAGCGGGCTCGGCTTCGATCCCTTGTTCACGGCGCCGGCCCCGTCCACCGTGCCGGTAGCGACGAGGTCGCCGTGGTGGTTGGTCGCGATCGTGCTCGTCGCCGTCGCGGCCGGGGGGTGGCTCTTGCTCCGCGCGCGAAGAGATCGGGCCGCTGCCAAGTAGGCCGCTGATCATTGAAGCGGCGGGGGCGGCGGTCCGGTCGGTCCGGTCGTCCCGCCTCCGGAGAAGCCGCCATCATGCTCCGGCCGGACGGGCTCGAATTGCCAGAGGATGAGAATGCCGAGAGCATCGTTTCCGGGCCGCAGGCACAGCTCCTCGTGCGCGCCTTCCGTCGTGGTGAACGCCCAGGTAAACGGCGTCCACGCCTCAGAGACGCCGCCATTGCCGTCGAGAGTGACGATACGCGCCTCGAGGAAGAACACGGCGTCGGAGCTCCCCGTCTCGTTCAGATGGAGCTCCACCTCGTACGGCCAGCTGATGCTGCTCAGGGGCTCGAGAATCTCCAGGTCTTCCAGGAGAACCGCGGAGGTTGCTCCGGTGAGGCTCTCCTTCCTCCAGACGCGCACGCGGAGGTGGGCGTCCGGTTGCGACGTGACGTACGTCGGCTCCGCGATCCATGTGTTGAGGATTCCGACCCCCGTATGGCCGTTGGCGTAGTACGAATGCTGGCTGCCGGGAGCCAGCTCTGGTCGGGTCTCGTTCGCGTCTACCTCCGTTCCGAAGAACACGTGGCGTTGTTCGGTCCCCTCGGAGCACACCATCAGATCGACGTCCCCGTCGGCATCGAGGTCCGCGGGGAGGGGAGGGCCGGTGATGTCGGTTTGCTCCAGCGAGTTCGCGAACATGCATTCCTGGTCGAAGACGAACGAAGGGTGCCCGCCGCTCGGCTCGTTCCGGTAGACGAGAACGCTACCGAGGGTCGTGTCCGGATCGGCCCGGATGATGTAGAGATCGTCGTCACCATCGCGGTCGCCGTCCGCCGTCGAGAGGCACGCGGCGCCCTGGTCCCCCCCCAGGTTCACGGGCTCGAAGAACCCGTTCTGGCCGGCGATCGCGGCGAAGCGGCCATTGTGGACCCACGCGAGATACTGCGCGGCCTGGCCCGACAGGTTGACCACCGCGAAGGGTTGGGCGGAGAACGACCGAGTGATGACGTCGATCAGCGTACCGTCCGGCTCGTAGATGTAGATGCCGCCGTGGGCACAGGCGGCGAGATCCCGCGCCCCGTCGCCGTTCCAGTCGAGGATCAGCAGGCAGAACGCCGGCTCGAGGAGGGAGAACGCCCCCCCCGGCTGATAGGTCCCGTCGTTCGCGTGGTAGAGCCAGGCCACGGACGTGCCGCCGGACTGCAGCGAGGCGATGTCGTCCTTGCGTAGGCCGTCGATCTGGCCCGTGCACACCACGGTGGCCGTGGTCCACGAGCCGGCGCCGATGACCTCCGAAGCCCATACATCGGTCTCCGGGTCGTAGGAGGTGCTGGTGAGACCGTTCGGCCCGACCGACAGGAGAGTGGCGCGCCCATCGTCGAAGTAGTCGTGGAGCGCGTCGATGTCGTGGACGACCTCGGCGGGGCCGACGTTCACGGTCGAGTCCCAGTGCGCGGGGGCGCTCAACACGCGAAGGGATCCATCGACGAGCACGGCTACGTCCGAATCGAGGCCGGTCAGCTCGAGGACGACCGAGCGACCGATGTCCACCCAGCCCGGGGGCAGGTCCGTGGGCATCGGTGAGGAGTACGTCGGCATCTGCCCGTGGAGGGGAGCCGAAGCGAAGGCGAGGATTGCACAGGCGGTGAAGAGAGATCTCACGAGAGTAGCCTCTGGTCGAGAGCCGAGGGGGGCGAGCTGCGGGGAGCAGCAATTCGTTGATAGGCACGCAAAGCTGATAGGCATCCCACCGGAACCATCTTCGCAGCCCCCCCTCACCTGTCAAGGGCTCCACGAATCCCTCGAGCAGGCGCCGGGGCAGGCGGGCCAGGGCCACGTCGAAGCT
>CAYRXS010000518.1:0-2436 GCA_964428225.1 uncultured Planctomycetaceae bacterium | reverse complement strand
CGCGGTCCAGCTCGTCGGCCGTGAGCTGCCGACCGTGCGCCAGGAGCTCCTCCAGGCTGCGGTGAGCCCGCTCGTGGAGCTCGAGCAATGCCTCGTTCGTGTACATGGGTTCCTCCTCGCCCGGCGGCGGCCACGGCCCGGGGCGACGATCGTACCGGCGGGGCTCGTCAACTACATCAACGTGGAAGACATCGATCCCCACGCTCACTGACGAGCAACGAGACCCGCCGCCCGCCGGATCGAACCGACGGGCCCCCGCCACCCTCCGCCGCGTTAGACTCTCCCCGGCCAGGATCCGAGGAGGTGATCGTGAACGAAGAGATCGTGGTGGAGATGATGACGTCGGACCTCCTCCTGTGGAGATGTCTCCACGGGGGGCCCCTCTCGCGCGAGACCATCGATCGGTGGCCGCCGACCGGGACGATTCCGTGGGAGCGCTATCGCGACCGCAACCGCCCGCTGCTCGCGAAGCTCACCGAGGCCTACGGTTCGTGTGCGGTCGTCGCGCGCCGCGGAGAGGAGATCGTCGGCCAGGTGCGCTTCTATCCCACCGCCGTGTGGGACATGGAGGAGACGGGGTACCTGTGCCTGCAGCAGGAGCCCCCGGCGGGACCGACGGACGATTGCGCCGAGCTCGACTTTCCGTCCCTCGAGAAACCCGAGGATCGGGTCCTGAAGGTCCACTGCCTGCAGACGAGCCCTGCCGCTCCGCGAGAAGAGCCGCTTCGACGACAAGGCCTCACCACGCGGATGGTGCAGGCTCTGATCCGGTGGGCGGGGAAGAACGGATGGCGACGCATCGAGGTGGAGGCCTTCGAGGATCTGCCGCTCGTCTACGAGGTGACCGGGAGCGCCGGGATCTCGTTCTGGGAGAAGCTGGGGTTCCGGATCGTCGATCGCTTCCCGCACCCGCATCTGCAGGAACCGAGCGAGTTCCGGGAGAAGCTCGTGGCGGAGGCGGTCGACGCCGACGTCGATCCGGAGCGGGCCACGGACTCCATCGTCATGCACCTCGACCTGTCCTGAAGCGGCTTCGAGCCCCCGGCGCCGCTTCCCCGGGGCCGGACCGGTCGTTTCTCGGCAGAGGCCTAAAGTCCCGCCCCGCCCGCGCCGGATAGGCAAGACGGGCCTCCCCCTTCCCGGTAGCACCGGAGACCGGCCATGAGCTCGAACACACGCGGGACGCTCGCCTTCGCGGCAGCCGTCGTCCTGCTTCTCACCACCCTCGCGGGATGCTCGGAGAATCACGGGCCGTCCCTGAGCAGCATCCCCCGCTACCCCGGCGCGACCGAGGGCGAGTCGATGGCGCACGCCAGCCTCGGCAACGTCGTAGGCGGCAGCCTCGTGCAGTTCACCACGACCGATCCGTTCGACGAAGTCCTGGCCTTCTACACCGAGGCCATGAAGGAGAGCGACCCGCAGGTCCAGTCCTTCACGTGCGAGCTGGGGCGCCAGTCCATGCTGTCGATCCCGCAGCGGAACGGGACGGTCACCGTCGCCATCCAGGAGTTCACCGAGGACGGAGAGGTGAACATCACGTTCATGGGAGCCGGTACCTGATCCGCGGCACCGACGGCTCTCCTTCACCGCCCGCCCGCGGAGGATGAGGCCCGACACGCCCAAGGCTGGATCGTACGGCTTCGAGTACCGGATCGCGGCCGTCCCGAGCGGGCCCATCTCCCCGCTTCCCCCCTCTCCGCGGCTTGCCGCATAATGGGCCAGCTCGGAATCGCACCGAGCGCCTCGGATTCACCTGTCTCGACGAACCGCCGCGGGAGGTTCCGACCATGGTCCGCTCGATCCCGATGTCCTCCGGCCCTCTGGGCCTGGTCCTCCTCATCGTCCCGGTCGTGGTGCTCGGCGTCGCGACTGCACAAACCACCGACGATGTCGCAGGGCACGAGGTCCGCGTCACCGTCGCCACTCCCGAAGACTCCCTGGAGCTCGGTTCCTTCGAAGCGTTCACGACGGTGAAGCTCCGTGATGCCGCCAACTTCGGCCGCCCCGGTCAGCCCTCGTTGCCCGCCACCTACCTGCGAGTCGCCCTTCCGAGCGGCATGGCGGTGACCGGTGCACGGGCCGTCTCGAGGCACTCTGTCCTGCGCGACTGCGAACATGCCGTGTGCCCCGCCCAGGCGCCCGTGCCCTTCACCGGAGTGGCGCGTGGTCATGCGGAACCCGATTTCGAGATCTACCGATCGTCCGAGGCGTTCCCCTCCGAGCTGGTGACGGTGCTCGGCCAATCCGATCTCGCCGGTCAGGGAATCGCCACGATTCGCGTTTGTCCCGTGCAATACGTTCCCGACGCAGGGAAGTTGATCCTCCACACCGAGATCGAGATCGTCCTGACCGGAGTCGATGGCTCCGTGTGCGGGGACTACCTGTCCGAGAACGTCTCCCCCGCTGGTCGAACCGACTACGAGGAGACGATCAGGG
>CAYRXS010000517.1:0-2453 GCA_964428225.1 uncultured Planctomycetaceae bacterium | reverse complement strand
TGAATCACCTATCCCCGCCCCGCTGAGTCCTACCGGCGAATGGGCGGGTCGGAAGTGGGTACCCGGCCACCATGGAGCCGCTTGGCATCATCATCGCCTTCGTCGCCCTCGCGATCGCGCTCCGCCTGATCGCGGGCGGGTTTGACGGGGAGCGGGTCGAGGAGTACGTGCGGGCGCAGGGTTGGGTACTCGTCGACAAGAGCTGGGACCCGTTCGGCCCCGGCTGGTTCGGCGAGAAGGACTCGCGCATCTACCAGATCGTGTACCGGGACCAGGAGGGGCACCTGCACCGGGCGCACGTGAAGACGTCGATGCTGAGCGGCGTCTATCTCACCGGGGACGAGCTCGTCGAGCGCGCGGCGGAGCCGACCGCCTCCGATCTCGCGGAGGAGAACGCGCGGCTCAGAGAGCGCATCGCGGAGCTCGAGGCGGAGCGCCGGGGCTGAGCCGCTCGGCCCTCACGCCGGCGACGCGCGCACCTCCGGAATCCCCGAGCCGCACCCGGTGAACGCGCCGGGGGAGGGCTGGCGCTCGCGGCTGACCGGTGGTCGCTGGGAGTACAACGCGCAGCACCGCGACTACGTCGAGGCCAGTGAGACCGAGGCCCGACGCCTGCGCTACCTCGTCAACCTCTTCGCCAAGGAGATCGTCCTGCGCAACTTCGGCGGCCCCCGAGACGCCGAGGTGCTGGAGCGCATGGTCGAGGTCCTGACCTACCTGGACAAGGACGTGAAGCGGCGTCGTTGAGGCTCTCCTGTCCCCAGGCGCGGCGGTTTCGTACGCTCGGGGGGGAAGCTCGCGGACGAACCCAGGAGGACGAAGACGATGAAGATCGGTTGTTTTGCGCTGGTGGAGCCTTTCACGCCGATGGCGCGGCAGTTCGAGGCCATCGCCGAGATGGGGATCAGGTACGCCGACGTCACCGACAACCACAACGGCGGCATGCTCGGAGTCGAGTACGGCTTCGTGGCGTCGGTCAGCCTGGACAGCCACCCGACGAGGATCCGGGCGATGGCGGAGGCGGCGGGCGTCGAGCTGACGGCGTTCTGCGCGCACGCGAACCTGCTCGACCCGGCGGCGCCGGACGTCTACGGGACGATGGAGATCATCAAGGCGATTCGGCTGGCCAAGCTGCTCGGCATCGAGCACGTGATCACGACCGACGGCGACCCCAAGACCGAGTTCGGGGAGAACCTCTCGAAGGCCGAGAAGATCTTCTCGATCTGCGAGAAGCTCCACACCCCGATCCAGTGGGCCGAGGAGCTGGGAGTCCAGCTCCTGATCGAGACGCACGGCGAGATCAGCGACTCCGCGGAGACGATGGGCGAGGTCCTCGACCGGCTCGGCCACGAGGACCACGTCGGTATCTGCCTCGACACGGGCAACAGCTGGCTGGGAGGCGCCGACCCGATGGACTTCATCGAGGCGATGCCCGACCGCATCAAGCACGTCCACTGGAAGGACATGGGTGCGGAGATGGAGGAGCAGCGCGGGAAGGTGTACGGCTGCGGCATGGCGGTCATCCCGCTCGGGGACGGCGTCATCGACATCGAGGGGATCGCGAAGGCCCTGCAGGGGATCGGATACGACGGCGCGACGACGCTCGAGATCGCCGGGCCGGAGAGCGTGAAGCTCTCCGCCGAGCGGCTCGCGGGGTGGTTGGCGTAGGAGTCGGCCCGGCCCGATGCCGGCCGGGTCACGCGCCGCGATCGAATGGCGCGTGAAGCGGAGGAGGACGCCCGACATGAGCCGGCTCACCTCGAACTTCCCGACCTGGTTCGGCCGTGGCGCCCTGCTCCTGCTCGGAGCCACCGGAGTCTCCACTCTCGGCGCCGGCCAGATGCTCGATCCAGCGATCGATCGGACGGGCGAGGAGTGGTGCAACGCGGCCCAGTCGACGACCGTCATCGGTCTGGCCTTCGTCCCGGAGCCGGTTCAGGTCACCTACGATGGCGCCGTCTACACGCGCCACGCGGAGCTCGCTTTCCTCTACGGGGAGGCGCTCAGGCCCGTCATGGCCCGAAACAAGACGTTTCGCGACGGCTGGATCCCCGTCGTCGGCCACCGCTGGAGCGACGCCGGAGTGGACTACCGCCTGGAGATCTTCAGCGCGGAGCCGCCCGAGCTGGGCCGCACGAACCTAGTCCAATTCGCCCGACCCCTCCTGCAGGTCGCCTCGATCCAGGGCCGCGTTGCGCAAGGGCCACAGGCCGGTGCTCGGCTCGCTCGGCTGGCGGAGAGCGGCCCTACCGCCTCCAAGGCCGCCCGCGTGTCCCTGTGCGCCGAGGTGGATGGATTCTCCTTGCACGCCGGTGTGTGGGTGCGCGCGCACGATCGCGAGCGGCTCGAGCACCTCTGCCGGGGTCCCCTTCCAGGCATCCGCAGGATGCCTGGATCCGCTTCGCGGAACCGGGGCTTACCCATCGCGCGGCCACCCCTCGCCGCAGGGAGAC
>CAYRXS010000516.1:0-2455 GCA_964428225.1 uncultured Planctomycetaceae bacterium | reverse complement strand
GCACCACGAAGTTGAGCAGCGCACAGCCGAACGCGATCACGAAGAACACGAGGTTGAAGAAGTCCGCGCCGCTCGAGTAGTCGCGAAGGCTCGGCTCGCTCATTCGCCGCTGCAGGAGGCCGATCGCGCCGATGATCCCGAGGACCGGGCCGACCACGCCGGTCACCAGGATGAGCTTGCCGAGGAACGTCCCGAAGCCGCCGCTGACGACGGACGGAGCGATGCCCCCCAGAATGCCCGTGAACAGCAAGAGGACGGTGCACACCGCGATCACGTAGAGCCCGAAGTGGAAGGGCAGAGAGCGAATCCACAGCTTCGGGTTGTGCTCCTTGAGGGCGACGAGGAAGAGAATCTCGGGCACCATGACCTTGAGCTCACCCAGAAGAGAGACCTCCCTCTTCTTGTTCCACCACTCGGTCTCCTCGAGATAGGACCCTCCGTAGCTCGCCTTCGAAGCTTCGTGAGCGACGGGATAGAGCTCCCACCTGAGGTGCATGGGCATCTTCGCCCACAGGAAGAATCGCGCGACCACCGCGATCGCGAAGATCGCGATCCCGGCATAGGCCACGATGTAGGGAAGCCACTGCATCCGGATTTCCTCGGCTGTTCAGACCCCGTTCCCGGGGGCGATACGGTGACGAGTTACGAGGGATGAGCGCCTACCGAAGGGCCGGGAACACGGCGAGCACAGTTCGACCCGCCCGGGGTAGGACCACCCAGGGGGCATTATACGTCTCGTCCCCGGTAAAGTCCCCCCAAACGGACTCGTGGTGCCGAGGTGTCGGATGCCGAACGCGTCATGACGAAAGACCGTTCGGTCACTCGCATCGGAACGAGCTGCGCGAAACATGTTCGCGATACGACAGACGCTCGCAATCCGGACGAGCATCGTCCGGTTTTCGGTGTCGCGCGAGCTCACCTATCGATGGCGTTGATCGCAATCGATTCAAGTCGCGTATCCCTCTCGCGCGCGAGCCACTCGCGTTCGGCCTGCACGTCATCGGTCGCCGAGCACGACGTTGCGGACTCCGTCTCGGCAAGGGCGGATCCCGACGACGTCGAGCCGAGCCCCTCGATGCAGTCCGTCGATTTCGGGAGATCGCCGCGCGGGAACGAGACGAGATCTCGGTCCCCGACCTCGAAGCGCACCGATCCCCGTCGACCGCCGCACGACTCGCTTCGTGCGTGCGGGGCGAGCGAGGCGTCGGTCGTTCCCGCGCTTCATACTCGGCAAACGCAGGCCTCGCGCGGGAGCTCCCCGACAACGCCGACCCTCCCGGCGGCGCGTCATCGGGCTCCGTCGATTTCTGGTTTTTGGGCCCTCGGGCGGGGCCTGTTCGTTTTTTTCGGGTTTTCCGGCCCGGGCAGGGCCAGATATCGGAGACTCCCGAATCCCATGAAGGAGAGAAAGCGCGAGTGGTTGACCACCGGCCAGGCGGCGAAGCTCTGCTCGGTCACCTCGGACACGATCCTGAAGTGGATCCGCAAGGGGCGCCTCCCGGCGAAGCGAACCGCGGGCGGTCACTTCCGGGTGGCCCGAGGTGATCTCGATCCCCTGACGACTCCCGTCGTCACCGGCGAGTTCCCGGTTCACGATTCTCGACCCCCGGCGCCCACTCCGCTGCGCTGCTGGGAGTACATGGGCGGCCGCGACGGGGTGCGGGAGGAGTGCACGCAATGCGCGGCGTATCGCCTGCGGGCCGGATCCTGCTTCGAGATGGCGCGCATGGGGATGGAGGACGAGCTCGGCCGACACATGTGCGTCACGGCGTGTCATGACTGCGTGTACTATCGCCGCGTAATGAACATCGCTACGCCCGTCCTGTTCATCACGCGAGACGAGGCGCTCGTCGAAGGCATCCGCACGGATGATCCCGGACGGATCACGGTGACCGTGGTCCGTGACGGCTACGAGGCTTCCGCCACTCTCCTGGAGACACGACCGGCCTTCGTCGTCGTGGACGAAGACGTCGTTCGCGCCGGGGAGGAGCGGCTCGTGGAAAACCTCGCCCGCGACCGCCGGCTTCCCGGCTTGAAGATCATCCTCGCCCTCTCCTCCGCCCGCACGAAGCGAAAGGGATGCGGGCCGGAGCACGACGGCGTCGCGTGCAGCATCAAGAAGCCCTTCGCCATGCAGGACATCGTGGACGTCATCGAGCGCTTTCCGGTCGAGCCGCTCCCGCCGCGAGAGCCCGACTCCGACGGGTCCTGACCGCGCGAGTCGGCGGCGCGGCGCGATCAGGGAGTCCTGATCTCCCGAGCTCGACGCATCTCCAGGAGACGGGTCCGCAGGATCAGGCTTCGAAGCGCCAGGCCGACGAGAGCGCACAGGGCGGCCACGAACACCTGGGGCGCCGTCCACCCGATCACGTCCGCGGGGGTGATGATCTCGAGGCTCTTGACCCCGCCATATTCATGAGGGCCTGCTGATATCGTCACCTGCATGCTCGACGGC
>CAYRXS010000515.1:0-2460 GCA_964428225.1 uncultured Planctomycetaceae bacterium | reverse complement strand
ACTTCCGCGAGGGGCTGAAGGTGCTCGAGTACTTCTCGTCCACCCACGGCGCCCGGAAGGGACTGGCGGACACGGCGCTGAAGACCGCCGACGCCGGCTACCTGACGCGCAAGCTCACGGACGTCGCCCAGAACGTCGTCGTCACGATGGAGGACTGCGGGACGCCGAACGGCATCTTCAAGACCGCCGTCTACCGGGGCGAGAAGGTCGTGCTGACCCTGGCCAACGCCATCAGCGGTCGCGTGGCCCGCGACACGATCATGGACGTCGTGTCCGACGAAATCATCGTTCGCGAGAACGAGCTGATCACGGAGGACGCCGGCAAGCGCATCGAAGCCCTCGGCAACGAGAAGATCCGTGTCCGGAGCTCGCTCACGTGCGAGGCCGGACTGGGAGTCTGCGCGAAGTGCTACGGCATGGACCTCGCCCGCGGCACCCTCGCCGAGCGGGGCCTGGCCGTCGGCATCATCGGCGCGCAATCGATCGGCGAGCCGGGCACGCAGCTCACGATGCGGACCTTCCACATCGGGGGAACGGCGAGCCGCTCGGTCGAGGAATCCGAGGTTCGGGCGAAGCGCGAAGGAACGACCCGCTTCAACGAGCTCCAATCGGTGGTCAATCGGAACGGCGAGGTCGTCGTCCTGAACCGGACCGCGGAGATCATCCTCGTCGATGCGCGTGGCCGCGAGCTGGATCGCTACTCCGCCCCGATGGGCTCGATCCTCCTCGTGGAGGACGACAAGGAGATCAAGGCCAAGACGACTCTCTGCCGGTGGGATCCGCACCAGGTGCCGATCCTCGGCCAGTTCGACGGCAAGGTCCGCTTCGAAGACCTCATCGAGGGCAAGACCCTCAAGCTGGAGCGTGACTCGCGCCGCGGCGGGGCTCGCAAGCAGGTGATCGAGCACAAGGGCGACCTGCACCCGCAGATCGTGCTGGAGGACAAGGCCGGTCAGGCTCTGGCCGTCTACGCCATCCCCGAGCGCACCTACATCGAGGTGGACGACGGCCAGGACATCAAGGCCGGTGACCTCCTCGCCAAGAGCTCCCGGGAGATCGGCGGCACGCAGGACATCACCGGCGGTCTCCCGCGGGTCACCGAGCTGTTCGAGGCGCGGCGTCCCAAGGACCCTGCGGTCATCTCCGAGATCGACGGCACCGTCGAGCTCGGCGAGAAGAAGCGCGGCCGGCGGACGATCATCGTGCGCGCGGTGGGCCCGAAGGACGAGGTCATCGAGGAGCAGGAGCACTCCGTGCCCCAGGGCAAGCACCTGCGCGTCCACAAGGGCGACGAGGTCCAGGCCGGCGATCCGCTGGTGGACGGCCCGCTCGTTCCTCACGACATCCTGCGCATCCGAGGCGACGATGAGGCCCAGAGGTATCTCCTGCGCGAGATCCAGAACGTGTATCGAGCCCAGGGAGTGACGATCGACGACAAGCACGTCGAGATCATCCTCGGCGCGATGATGCGCAAGGTGCAGGTGAACGATCCCGGCGACAGCGGCTTCCTTCCCGGAGCGGTCGTGGACAAGTTCCGCTTCCGCCGCGAGAACGAGGTGCTGCGCAAGGAGCGCAAGAAGCCGGCCACCGGCCAGACGCTCCTGCTCGGCATCACCAAGGCGTCGCTGTCGTCCGAGTCCTTCATCTCGGCGGCGAGCTTCCAGGAGACCACGAAGGTGCTCACCGAGGCGGCGATCGCGAGCCGCCGGGACTTCCTCGTCGGGTTGAAGGAGAACGTGATCCTCGGCCACATGGTCCCCACGGGGACCGGCTTCCGGGATCACTACCGCACCCGGGTGAAGAAGAACATCGACTTCGGCGAGATCGGCAAGGGATCCGGCATCGGCGCGGCCGCCATGGACGCGCAGATGGATGCCCTGCTCTCCGGAGACCTCGACGCGATGACCAAGGGCGAGCCCGCGATGGTCGCGGCCGGAGCGGGAGTCGCGGAGGTCGCGGCCGCCGCCACGGCCCCCGCGCCCCCCCCCCGGGGTTGGGCGCCCCCCGCCGTGGATTCTGCGCCCCCCGGCGTGGATGCTGCGTCCCCCGCCGTGGATTCCGCGCCCCCCGGCGTGGATGCCGCGCCGCCGGCGGCCGAGGGTGCGATTCCTCCCGCCGCCGAGCCCGTTCCACCCCCGGAGGAGCCGACGGGCGAGGAGACCGCGGTTCCGATCGTCGACGCCGCCCCCGAACCCACCCCCGAACCCGCGCCCGAGGAGCCGGTCTCCGAGCCGGACGCGGGGGAAGAGGCGGAAGCTGCTCCCGAGGCCACTCCGGAGAAGGACGGGGCGGAATGATCTCTCGACAAACCCCCCTCTCACCCCGATTCGGGCCGACGGCCGGCACACGCCGCACGCCGGCTTCCCCGACTTCTTGACGATCGGAGATCCGACCCTAGAATCTTCGGCCCTCCATTCCCGAACGATCCAAACCCATGCCGACCATCAACCAGCTGGTTCG
>CAYRXS010000514.1:0-2472 GCA_964428225.1 uncultured Planctomycetaceae bacterium | reverse complement strand
CCAGCCTCATTCGCAGCCCCCCCCAACCGCACCGAGCCCGCCGGGCCCCTGCCTGATCGGGCGAGGGGGTGGGGGGCGGGGCCCTACGAGAGATGCGCGCTCAGCCGGATTCGTGCACCAACGCCCCCCCATGGCAGCCTGGACTTCCTGCCACCCATGACTCGGATCCCCGGATCCGGGTGAACAACGTCCCTGGAAACGACAGCTAGACCGCGTCCACACGTGGATTTGCGAGCAAGCGCGCTCGAAGGAGGCCTAGGACCTCCGCGGAGCGCCTCCTCGGAGGCGCTCCTCCTTTTCCGCCCACCTTGCTGGCCTCGTGCTGCTCGCCACCCTCCTCCTCAAGCGCCAGAGGGTCCTTCTGGGGGCCCGCCGCCTGAGCAGCCCTCGGACGAGAGCGCGAAAGATAAGTCCCAGCGGTAGGGCCGACCTGCGAACGTCCAGCAGACGGCTTCTCAGGAGGCCGGTTTTTCGGCAGCTTAGCCCACGCGGCCGGCGCAAGGCGAGAGGCGGAGCTCATGATCAATCGACCGGGACCCGCTGGAGACCTTCCAGGTGAACGCCCTCGAACTCACCTGCAGCCGTCGCGTAGCACACCAGGGGACCGGTGACACCGGGCGATGACGATCCGCCCGACCCGAACAGTTGAACCGACCGCGACCGGCGCACGGGTCTTTCGGGGCCGAAGCCCTCCGGTAGCGTCACGCGGCTCCAGTCACCGCTAGCCAGTTCCAAACCCCATAGACCGAGCTCGACCGGCTCCTCACGACGGAGATTGCCCCTCACGTAGCCAGGGTAGTGCCAGGCCGAAACGTAGAGCCACCCATGGCCCACGGCCATGTCGAAGTCGGGGGAGGCCTTCAATTCGGCGAAGGGGGAGGGTACAGCAGACCAAGCGCCATCGGCGTCGCGCCTGGACAGCCGCAGCGCAGCCGGCGTGGCAATCTCCTCGAGAGCTTCGCGGGTCAACATCCACAGTCGTCCCTGCGCGTCGTGGTCGAAACAGGGCCCCGAGCCTCGAGCGATGATGCGTCCGTCCGGGACTTCGAACTCGATGCCGGCGACGGGGATCTCGAGCACGTAGCTCGTGCGGCCTCTTCGTTGCCGTCCGGACGCGTACAGGACGAGCTCTGTACCGTCGTTCTCGAGCGTCAAGCCGCCGAGCGTGGAGAACTCCGTTTGCGTGGCGTCCTGAGCAGTGGTTGGCAACCATCCGCTCTCGGAGAACATCGCGGGGCTGAAGAGAGCCGAAATCGAGAGAGTCCGAACTTGGTGACTCCCACTCACCCAGAGGTCGAGGTAGCCCCGGCCTTGGCCTCCCAGTTGAGCGACGACGAGCTCATTGTCGCGTGTTCGACGTGCGACGGCGATCTCGCGATAGTAGGGGTTGCCCCCACAACCGTAATCTACGGTGCGTCTCGTTCCAACCGCTCCCGGCTCGTCCTGTCCGATTCGAACGCTCTCGAGGAAGAGCGTGCCGGATATCGCACGACCGAGATGCTCCACCCTGGCATCTGGGGCAACGCCAAGGAGGGCAACGAGACCGCCATCGAGTCGAGCGAAGCCCAGGTGGGTCGTTCTGACCGACGGCGGATCCGTGTCCTGCCCCGCCGCCGTCGCGAGCCCGAGAGCCAGCACGCTCGCCAGCATTATCACGGTACGCTTCCTTGTGCTACTTCGCCGCATGGTGGTCACTCCTGCATGAGGGTGTGAAGGGGCTACTGGACGATGATCCTGGTATCAAGCTGGGCAGCACGATCTGGCGTGCAGTAATGGGTATCGTCGGCGCCTGAACCCTGGTCATGTAGTCTCTTTCCAAGCGCGGCATAGCCCCAGAATGCCGCCAACTCATGCTCCTCGCGAGTCGGGTGCTTAGTGGAGCCGTAGCTCGGATCGTAGATCAGGGCGCCCCGCCTGACAACGTAGTGCGCATCGAAGGAGTCTGGAGAGTCGTCATTGTCTTGCGCGGGCAGTCGCGTGTCAGACACGACCGTCACGTTCATCTCGTGGTCCCACGGGGCCGGTGGCAGGTTCGTTCCACCTCCGAGATCCCTCCACCTGTGCACCATGAGGCTGTTCCGCGGGTCGTAGTCTGCTCCAGGAGGGCTCGGCAGGATCTTGAGCACGTCGCAATCCACTCCGTGAATGCCGAAGCACGCGGCTAGCAGCTCTGCAAATGCCACGCAGTTGCCATTGCCGTCAGGGTCGGCGAGCAGGTCCAACATTGTCTCCTGGACTAGCGTTTCAGGTCGCCAATAGCCCAGGATCGTATCGTCGCTCACATGATCGCCGTTCACGGGTTTCCGACGGACCTTGTTGCCCCCCTCGACACTGAAGCCATCGCAGATCGCATCAACGATCGGCTGGTCATCGTCTCCGATAGCGAGCCCGTGGGCGGCGCCGCAGCTAATGCTGAGAACACCCTGATGTTGCATTCTCGAGTGCCTATGCTGCAGTGGCTGCGGCCCCGAG
>CAYRXS010000513.1:2151-2482 GCA_964428225.1 uncultured Planctomycetaceae bacterium | reverse complement strand
GGCCGGCCTGCGCTGGACGTAGCTTCCGTCCGGCATCATGTCCCAGGCGTTGCGCCGATCGGACAGCTGCAGGTTGAGGAGCATGCGCAGGTCCGCGCGCAGGGGCTTCTCCTCCACGGGAGCGAGGAGCTCGACCCGGCTGTTCAGGTTCCTCCTCATCAGGTCCGCGGATCCGATGAAGAACTCCTCCTTGCCGCCGTTACTGAAGTAGTAGACGCGGGAGTGGTCCAGGAAGCGGCCGACGATGCTGACGACGGTGACGTTCTCTGACAGGCCCGGAATCCCTGGGCGAAGAGGCCACTGAGGACGAGCAGCAGAACCGCAAGAAAGC
>CAYRXS010000513.1:0-2141 GCA_964428225.1 uncultured Planctomycetaceae bacterium | reverse complement strand
CGGCACGTGTAGCGCACGATCAGGTCCACCTTCACCCCCGCCTGGGATGCTCGGTAGAGCGCGCGGGTGAGGTCGGGATCCTCCAGGGCGTTCATCTTGAACTGGATCAGCCCCGGAGATTCCTCGGTGTGGCCGGCGATCTCCCGGTCGATCTTCTCGAGGATGGCCTGCTTGCAGATCTTCGGAGCGGGGAGGATCTTGGCGTACTTCCGCTTCGGCTTGTACCCGGTGGTCAGGTAGTTCAGGAGCTCCGTGACGTCCTGGCCGAGCGTCCGGTCGCTGGTGAGGAGCCCCAGGTCGGAGTACAAGCGAGCCGTGCCCGCGTGATAGTTGCCGGTGCCCACGTGGGCGTAGAGCCGCAAGCCGTCGAAATCCTGGCGGACGACCTGGATCACCTTGCAGTGCGTCTTCAGGCCCACGACCCCGTAGGTGACGCTGATGCCGGCCTCCTCCAGGCGGGCAGCCCACCGGATGTTGGCCGCCTCGTCGAACCGCGCCTTGAGCTCCACGACCACCGTGACCCGCTTGCCGTTGCGAGCGGCCTCGATCAGGAAGTCCACGACCTGGGTGTCCGCCGAGGTCCGGTAGAGGCAGATCTTGATGGCACGGACCTTCGGATCCACGCTCGCCTCGCGCAGGAAGCGCTCGACCGAGGTGGTGAACGAGACGTAGGGATGGTGCAGGAGCAGCGGCCCCTGGTCCCTGACGACGTGGAAGATGCTGCGGTCGGTCCGGAATTCCGGGTGATCGGCCGGGTGATGCGGTTCGATCTCGAGCTCGGGACGGGACAGGAGAGTCAGCTCCATCATGTCCTTCATGCCCATCATCCCCGACACGTCGAAAACGTCGGCGTGCTCGTCGAGCCCGAGCTCGGCGGCGAGCATGCCACGGTGCGCGGCGCTCATCCCCTCGGAGACCTCGAGGC
This sequence comes from uncultured Planctomycetaceae bacterium, assembly GCA_964428225.1. GTDB lineage: Bacteria > Planctomycetota > UBA1135 > UBA1135 > JBFMCU01. The sequence continues at coordinate 1,216 of CAYRXS010000513.1, read as the reverse complement.
GCACGATCGGGGCGAGCTTTCGGTCGCGAAGCTCGCTCTCGATGAGGGCGAGCAGGTCGTCCGCGCTCTCTTCGTCGCGCTCGGTGTTCGCATTGCGCGTGACCCGGAACATCTCGATGTTCTCGATCACCATTCCGGGGAACAGGAGATCGAGGTTGGCGGCCATGATCGACTCGAGAGGGACGAAGGTCTCGGTTCCCTCCAGCCGGATGAAGCGAGGCACGCCCGCTCCCACGGGCACCTTGATCCGAGCCAGACGCAGCGTCGACTCGTTCGGGTAGTGCAGCGAGACCAGGAAGTTCAGGGACAGATTCGAGATGAACGGGAAGGGGTGGGCGGGATCGGTGGCCTGCGGAGTGACGAGGGGGTAGTAGCTCTCCACGTAGACCTGGCGCAGGCTCTCCCGGTCCTCGGGCGAGAGCTCCTCGTACTCGCGGATCTCGATCCCCTCCGCCTCCAGGAGACTTCGAAGGGTGTGCAGGATGGAACGGCGGCGCCGGTTCAGCTCGTGGACCAGCTCGTAGCACTCGTCGATCTGCTGCCGGGGCGTCCGCCCGTCGACGGTCACCTTGTGGAGCCCCGCTCCGACCTGCTGCTTGAGTCCTCCGATCCGCTTCATGAAGAACTCGTCGAGGTTCGCGCTGACGATCGCCAGGAACCGGATCCGTTCCAGCAGGGGCGTGCGATCGTCCTGGGCGACCTGGAGGACCCGGAAGTTGAAGTTCAGCCAGGTCAGCTCCCGGTTGAGGAAGTACTCCGGTCGCTTCAGGTGGTGGACCCCCTCCTCGTCCGGCTCGGGCAAAGTGGCTCCGTCGCCCGGCGTGCGCACGAGCCCGGTCGAGGACGGCGCGGACTCCCCCCGCGGAGGTTCGGGAGCGGGGATGGCCTCGGCCGGAGCTCCCTCCGCGGACGCGGCGCCCCCGGCGGCGGCCTCCCGGAGCTCCCGGCGGTACTCGGCCACGGCCCGACGGATGGTGCGCTCGCTGATCCCCGCGTTCCTCGCGGCGAGGCGGGCCGCGACCTCCTTCGCGCTGAGACCTCCGTCCGTCCGGAGCCAGGCGAGGATCTCCTCGCGGTACGCATCGAGCTTCCGCCTCCGTCGCGCGGCCTTCGCGGGCCGTGCGGTCGCGTCCTGTTCGCCGTTCATCTGCAAGATCTCCCGTCCCCCCGCCCGCCGGGGGGCCGGCGAGGCCGGTTCCAGTCCGATTCGGCCAAT
>CAYRXS010000512.1:0-2547 GCA_964428225.1 uncultured Planctomycetaceae bacterium | reverse complement strand
GTCGCCTCGACGACCGCGGGGTCCGGAGGAGTGATCTTCTTCTCGTCCTCGAGCGGGAGCGGGGCGAGCAGGACGGCGGAAAGCAGGATCTCGAGCATCTCGTCACCTCCAGCGGGTTGGGATCCGGGTCCATTGTGGACCGCCCGGTTCGCATTCAACAAGGCACCGGCGGCGTCGTTTCGACGAATCCGGGCGGCTCGGGGAGGGTATCCGCCCCCGCGAGGCGCCCTCGCGGGGGTTTCCGGGCCTCCGGGTGGGTGAGAGTGAGAAAGGCGTGAATCAGCCCTCGGTGGGGGCGGCGCCGGCCTCGACCGGCTCCTCCTCCTCCTTCTCCTCGTCGGGCTCCTCGACCGCGGTCGTGCTGAAGCTGAGCCGCTCGGCCTCGTCCGGGTCGCCGTCGACGGTGACGTCGATCTCGACCTTGGCTCCCTCGCCCAGGCGGAGGACCTCCTCCGCGAGCGGGTCCTCGATGTGGCGCTCGATGGCGCGACGCAGCGGCCGGGCCCCGTAGTCCTGGTTGAAACCGTTCTTGATGAGGAAGTCGATCGCCTTGTCGTCGAGCTTCAGGAGGAGACCGCGCTTCGCCGCCCGGTCGAGGACCTCCTCGAGCTGCAGGTGCACGATGATCTTCAGGTCGTCCACCGTCAGCGAATTGAAGACGACCAGCTCGTCGACCCGGTTGAGGAACTCGGGGCGGAACTGGCGCTGCACCTCCGACATCACGTCGGCCGTGATCTTCTTGCCGCGCTCCTCCTCGCTCGCCTGCTTGTCGACCTTGCCGAAGCCCAGACCTCCGCCCGCGGTCATCATGTGCGAACCGAGGTTGCTGGTCATGATCAGGATCGTGTTCCGGAAGTCGATGTGCCGGCCGAACGAGTCGGTCAGGCGACCTTCCTCCATGATCTGCAGCAACATGTTGAAGACGTCCGGGTGAGCCTTCTCGATCTCGTCGAGCAGCACCACCGAGTACGGACGGCGCCGCACCTTCTCGGTCAGCTGGCCGCCCTCCTCGTAGCCGACGTACCCGGGGGGCGCGCCGACCAGACGGGAGGCGTTGTGCTTCTCCATGTACTCGCTCATGTCGATGGTGACGACGGCGTCCTCGTCACCGAACATGAAGTGGGCGAGCTGCTTGCACAGGTAGGTCTTGCCGACTCCGGAGGGGCCGAGGAAGACGAAGGATCCCATCGGTCGCCGCGGGTCCTTCAGTCCCGACCGCGAGCGCCGCACCGAGCGGGCGATGGCCTTGATCGCCTCGTTCTGGTGGATGACGACCTCGCCGAGCCTGTCCTCCATCTGGAGCAACCTCTCGGCCTCGGCCTTCTCCAGGCGCGTGAGCGGAACTCCCGTCATCTTCGAGACCGTCTCGCGAATGTCGTCCACGTCCACGGTGCCGGAGGATTCGAGCTCGGCCTGCTTCGAGCGCCACTCCTTCTGCTTCTCCTCGCGCTTCTTGCGGAGCTGGTAGGCCTGGTCGCGCAACTGGGCCGCCGTCTCGAACTCCTGGTTGTGCACCGCCTCTTCCTTGGAGCGGTCCAGGACCTCGATCTCGTCGTTGACCTCCTTGAAGTCGGGCGGCGCGATCATGTTCTTCAGCCGCACGCGCGCCCCCGCCTCGTCCATCACGTCGATCGCCTTGTCGGGGAGGAAGCGGTTCGTGATGTAGCGCACGGAGAGGTCTACCGCCTCCTCCAGCGCGGGAGTGGTGAACGTGACGCGGTGGTGGGCCTCGTAGCGGTCCTTGAGCCCGATCAGGATCGCGCAGGTCTCGTCGGGCGTCGGGGGATCGACGTGGATCGACTGGAAGCGGCGCTCGAGGGCGCCGTCCTTCTCGATGTGCTTGCGGTACTCGTCGAGGGTCGTCGCGCCGATGCACTGGATCTCGCCGCGGGAGAGCGCGGGCTTCAGCACGTTCGAGGCATCGATCGCCCCCTCGGCGCCGCCCGCGCCGACCAGCGTGTGCAGCTCGTCGATGAAGAGGATGACGTCCTGCACGCGACGCACCTCGGTCATCACCGCCTTGATGCGCTCCTCGAACTGGCCGCGGTACTTCGTGCCCGCCACCATCAGGGCCAGGTCGAGCACCACGATGCGCCGGTCGCGCAGGAGCTCGGGCACCTCGCCGTTGATGATGAGCTGGGCCAGCCCCTCCACGATCGCGGTCTTGCCGACCCCGGGCTCGCCGAGCAGCACCGGGTTGTTCTTCGTGCGGCGGGACAGGATCTGGATCACGCGCTCGATCTCGTTCTCGCGCCCGATCACGTTGTCCAGCTTGCCCTCGCGGGCGAGCTCGGTCAGGTCGCGGCCGAAGGCGTCGAGGGCGGGCGTCTTGCTCTTGCCTCCGCCCGCGCCTCCGCCGCCGATGGGGGTCTCGCCCGAGTCGTCCTCGTCCTCCTCGCCCGGCTCCGCGCCCAGGAACTCGAGCACTTCCTCGCGCACGTCCTCGAGCTTCACGCCGAGGTTCGTCAGCACCTTGGCCGCGATCCCCTCGATCTCCTTGATCAGTCCGAGCAGCAGGTGCTCGGTACCGATGTAGTTGTGCCCCAG
>CAYRXS010000511.1:0-2548 GCA_964428225.1 uncultured Planctomycetaceae bacterium | reverse complement strand
TCCAAACCCTTCAAGTTGGGTTAGCGAACGTTCGCGCGGGCCGGGAGCCTGCTCCGACTCCTCCTGGTCCTACATGATGTTCAGGATCCCCGCGCCCTGCTGGTCGCACAGCGTGTAGGTCGCGGCGCGGTAGTTCAGGCCGACCCCGATCTTGGAGTTCCAGGGGAGGGGCTCCTTGTCGGCGACGATGCCCAGGGCCACGGCGGCGAAGCCGCGCGCTCCGGGGCTCAGGTCTTCGTTCCGCAGCATCTCGACGAGCGGATCGATCGAGCGCTCGTCGCCGATGAATCCGAGCGCCCGTGCGATGGCCGATTGGGTGGCGACACCCGAGGCCTCGGCCATCATGTCGACGAGCTTGGGAACGAGATCCTTGTCTCCCAGCAATCCGAGGGAGATGGCCGCTTTCCGGAGCAGGTCGGGACGGAACCGTGATTCGTGGGCGATCTCCTGGATCGGCGCGACCGCCCGGCGGGCGTTCATGAGGCCCAGGCCGACGGCCAGGTAGCCACGCGCCTCGTCGTCGCGCGTCCGGGCGAGCTTCTCGAGCAGGATGTCGGCGGACTCGACGTCGCCGAGGAGCCCGACCCCGATCGCGAGCGCCCCGAGCTTCCGGCCCTCCCGCTCCGTGCGGAGCGAGTCGCGGAGAGCGGCGGTCATGCCCGGTACGGCCGCGTGCTCGATCTCCGCGTCGGCCAGCCTTCGACCCAGGACGCCAATCGAGAGAACCGCCCACGGCTTCGCTTGCGTCTTGCCCCGGACGAGTTGACCCAGGAGGTGCTGAATGGCCTCCCCGATCCCGTCTTCGGCCCCATCGCCGCGTCCGGGATCGCTTCCGACCTGGGCCATCGCGATCAGGGAGAAGTAGCGAGCCTGCGCGTCCTTCACCTGCTTCGGGACGGAAGCCAGGGTCTCGCGGATCCGACGGTCGACCGGATCGTCGTCCGCGTCCCCGATCGAGCCGAGGGCGAGGATCGCGCTCTGGACGACCTCGCGCTCGTCGTTCGCCTTCCGGCTCAAGCGCTCGAGCAGGGCTTCGGCGACCTCCTCCTTGTAGAGATCGCGCAGCTCGACCGGGAGCCCGGCCAGGAGGCGTCCGAGCGCGGTGGGGACGTGGGCGCGGACGAGGTGGCGATTCTCGTCATTCCGGAGATAGCCGAGCAGGAACTCGATCTGCTCGACGAGGCACGTGATTCGCGGAGTGTCGCCCTCCCCCTCGCGCTCTCCGTCGTCCGGAGGCAAGACCGTTTCGAGCGGAACCAGGCCCATCGCCACGACGCACGCCACTCCGAGATCGCGCGTCTTCGTGGAGTCGCTGAGGATCGCGTCCAGCAACTGGCTCACCACCCGGATCCGGATGCCCTCGTCGGCAGTGCGGGCTCCGACGAGGCCCAGGCCGTAGGCCGCGAATGCCCGGGTGCGGTAGAGCACTTCCTTCGAGTCCACGAGCTCCCGCCCGCGTGCCGTATCGAAGAGGAGATGCGACAGGGTGTCGATAGACGAGTCGTCGGCGAGAATCCCCAGGGACACCGCCGCGGTTTCCGAGATCTCCTGGTTCGGATCGGCCAGGAAGCGAGCGAGTAACTCCTCGAGACCCGTCCCTCCCTCGGCATCCGGATCCTCTCCGATCTTGGCGAGAGCGATCAGGCACGCGGTGACGATGTCGTTGTTCGTCTCGGTCTCCAGCGCGTGCCGGAGAGCGGGCACGACCGTCCCGCGGATCTGCCGGTTCGTCGGGCGCAGGGTGTCCTTGCTCTGGTCCTTCTGGTTGCGCCCGATATAGAAGCCGTCCGATCCGGTGACCGCCTGCAGACCATGGACGTGGGACTTGAGATTCAGATAGGGATCACGGTTGAAGGCCCACCAGAAATCCCACGTGGTGAGGTCGGATCCCAGGTCGCCACTGCCGCCGCCGGTTGTCGGGGCGGAGGCGCTCCCCGGAGAGTTGGGGTTCCCGGGATTGCCGCTACCGAGGGTGCCCGGCTCCGCTCCGCCGCCGGACGTGCTCGGGTTGGTCCCCGGCCCGACGGGTTGGCCACGGGGATTGCCCGGGGGAACCGTATCTCCCGGGCCAACGTACTGGTCACCATGCGCGAACGCATTCGTCGCGAACAAGAGAATCCCCACCACGGCGAGAGTCGCCGTACATACACACTGCTTCATCGCACTTCCCCTGCGCTCTATCCCACCGCGAGAGATGGGCTGCCTTTTGAGACGGGTGCGCGCGGCACGCTTCTGAGGGAGAGAAGGCAAAGCGCGTACCAGCCCGGGGTACGCGCGACAAGAGGGCCCTGCCCGCCCCCCTGCTCCGACGGCGTTCCGACCACGTAGCGAGTCGTTCCGCGCGTGCAGGGACCGCAGCGATCACCCCTTGGCCGCAGACCCTACAAGCCGCTGATCAGTGGCGAACGCCAGTTCGTCCGCTGCAGCAGCGGCCGGTTGAGCCGCCAAGTCGGCTCAACCGTCGATGTACTCGAGCAGGACGCCGTTCGTGGCCTTGGGGTGGACGAAGGCGAACTCGCAGTCGCGGAAGGGGCGGGCGCCGCCGATG
>CAYRXS010000510.1:0-2565 GCA_964428225.1 uncultured Planctomycetaceae bacterium | reverse complement strand
GTCGACATCACCCGTGATCTCCACCGGCGTCCACTCGGCGTCGTCGCAAGCGAAGCGACCCACTGGACCACCGGAGCGACGTGTACTCCTTCGGGGCCATGCTCTACGAGATGGCCTGCGGGCAAACGCCGTTCGAGGCCAGGTCTCCGATCGCGATGATGACCCGGCAGGTCCTCGAGACGGCGAAACCTCCGAGCGCGGTGCGCCCCGGGGTGCCGGACATGATCGACGAGATCGTGGCCCGATGCATGGCCAAGGAGCCGGAGGACCGCTACCAGATTGCCGACGAGATCCTCGACGACTTCGAGACCCTGAGCGAGGACCTGGCGAGACCCGATCTGGCCTCGGTGCTCGACGCCGGCGAGCGCTACGACGGCGAGTCCGCGATCCCGGTGTCGCGTCGGGCCTTCGGGGACGCGGAGATCCAAGCGGAGGCCGAGGCAGAGGCCGCGGTGACCGAGCTCCTGCCCCAGCTCGGCCGGGCCTACAAGAGCTTCATGCTTTACCCGCGCGACAACCCGATCTTCGAGCGGGCCGCGGACGCGATGACGGGCCACCTGGACCGGTACTTCGCGATCCACGAGCGCCTCCCCATGACCGTGGACCGCTTCGCCATCTTCTACCGGAAGAAGAAGGTCTACGAGGAGACCGACCTTCGGATCAGCTACCCGTTCCGGCTGTTCTCGGACGGGATCCGGCGGCTGTTCTTTCACAAGGGGCTCACCCGGGAGGAGGTGCTCGACTACTTCGACTGCCTGGACGCGGTGGCGAAGGGAGGCGGCCTGACCTCCGACCTGGTCACGCTCATGTGGGAGCGGAAGTTCCGGCACATCAGCTTCCACCTGGTGGAGGACCTGATCGAGGACTCGCTCCCGGACACCGGAGCGTTGGCCTCCGGCTGGCACGGCACGGACCGCGAAGGAGACGAGGGCGGAGACCAGACACGCGCCAAGAGCGGTGAGCGCACGGCGACGAGCTCGGTCGCCGAGCTGACCGCCGAAGACCACGACACGTTGCGCGCCGCGATCGAGGTCGAGACTTCGTCCGAGAACATGGGAGAGTTCATCGTGGCGCTGCTCGCCGTGATGCACCGGTCGTCCGATCCCCGGGAGCAGATCGCCATCGCCCGGGTGCTGTCAGAGTCGCTTCAGGGGCTGCTCAACCTTCGCGACACGCGACACGTCCTGGTGATCCTCCTGGCGGTGAGGAAGATCGTCGAGAAAGGCACCTCGGACGAGGAGCTCGCCCAGGAGCTCGAGGCGATCCGAAAGATCGCCAGTGAGCCACGACACGTGGAAGGGATGCTCGACACCCTCGACACCCCCCGCTCCGCCTCGGATCGCAAGCGGGTGGGGCGCTACCTGACCCTCCTCGAACCGGATGTGGCGGTACCCCTGGTCGTGGATCGGCTCGACCGCGTGGACGAGGAGACCCTGCCCGTGCTGCAGATGAGCCTGCTCGTGCTCTCGAAGGACGAGTCGAATCGCCTGAAGGCCGGGCTGGAGCACGCGCGCCCGAAGGTGGTGAGGGCCACCATCGACGTGGTGCGGAAGACGACCCCTGAGGTCGCCGTCCCACTGATCACGCCCCTTCTCGAACACCCCGACGCCGATGTCCGCGTGCGGACGGTGGCCGCCCTGGCCGCGATCGGCCCGCCCCGCCTCTTTCGCACGCTCGAGCCCTTCCTCCGCGACGCGGACCTGCGAGTGCGTGAGGCGACGCTCGCGGCCTTCGGCGCCATGAGGCGAGACGACGCCCGCGGCCCCCTGGTCGCGCTGATCGAGGACCGTCGCTTCCTGCTGCGCTCTCACAGTGAGCAGGCCCAGGTGTTCAAGGCCCTGGCGCTCGCTGGCGGCAACGAGGTCGTAGAGGGGCTCGAGCGCCTCCTCGACTCGATCGCCGGCGGCCGGCTGCGAGGGAGGATCCAGAAGATCGTGGTCGCCCTGCTGGTCGGCGGCGGCGTGCTGGTCGGGATCGCGCAACTCATCGGCGTGCTGCTCACCATGGCGCTCGTCATCCTGGCGGGGGCCGTGCTCGGGCTCGGGGCGGTGGAGCTCGGCCTGCTGCGGACGGCGCACGCGGAGGAGCTCATCGAGCCGGTGGCGCTCTGCCTGGCGCGGATCGGGACGCCGGAGGCCCGAAAGATCCTGACGGAGCGCTCCCACCACGGACCGAAGAAGGTACGACGGATCTGTGAGCGAGTTCTGAAGAAGCGCGAGGGGGCCGAGCAATGACGGATCGGCCGCAAGACGAGGGGACGCGCGAGGCCGACGATGGTGGCGTCAGCGAGGCGCTGACCGCCGAAACCGCCAAGAAGACCCGGACCTTGTCCCGGGACATCATCCTGAACTTCAACGCCGCGGTACGCGTGGCCCAGTTCCACTCGATCGACAACAAGGCGGCTCAGAGCGCGCTCGACCGGGTGCTCGAGCTGCTCGCGAGCCTCTTCGAGCTGAGCTACGACGTATCGCTGCTGTACTACTCGAAGGACTTCTACGTGAACGACGTCAGGATCAAGTCCTCACGCACCACGTACGAGGCCTTCGACGGGCTCGCGCGCTTCCT
>CAYRXS010000509.1:0-2593 GCA_964428225.1 uncultured Planctomycetaceae bacterium | reverse complement strand
TGCAGGAGAAGGCCACCAGGAGATCGGTTCCGCAGCGGAAGCAGTGGAAGCGGGCTGGTCGCGAACAACCCCTCGGTGCTCGCGGGTTGCCTCGACATCGACGCTTCGATCAAGGGGGCGCGGTTCATTCGCTTTTGCGACGCATTCAACATCCCGATCGTGACCTTCGAGGACGTACCCGGCTTCCTGCCCGGCACGGCCCAGGAGTACGGCGGCATCATCCTCCACGGCGCGAAGCTCCTGTATGCGTACTGCGAGGCGACGGTGCCGAAGCTGACGGTGATCACGCGCAAGGCCTACGGCGGCGCCTACGACGTCATGGCGTCGAAGCACGTGCGCGCGGACCTGAACCTGGCCTGGCCCGGCGCCGAGATCGCGGTGATGGGCGCGGCCGGTGCGGCGCGCATCATCCACCGCCGCGAGATCGCCGCCGCCGATGATCCCGCGGCCGAGGAGGCGAAGCGCGCGCAGGAGTACGAGGAGAAGTTCAACAACCCCTACATGGCCGCCGAGCGGGGCTATGTGGACGACGTGATCGAGGCGCACCAGACGCGGCCCACGCTGATCCGCGCGCTCGAGCTCTTGAAGACGAAGGTCGAGCCCGGTCCCACCCGCAAGCACGGCAACATCCCCCTGTAGGTGCCAACATGTTCAAACGCATCCTGATCGCCAACCGCGGGGAGATCGCCCTGCGCGTGATGCGCACCGCGCGCGAGATGGGCGTCGACTGCGTCGGGGTCTACTCCGACGTCGATCGCTCCGCGCTGCACGCGCGGCTCGCGGACGTGGCGGTGGCCCTCGGCGGGGCCCTGCCCGCGGAGTCGTACCTCGACATGGACAAGATCCTCGACGCGGCGAAGAAGACCGGCGCGGAGGGAATCCACCCTGGCTACGGCTTCCTCGCCGAGAACGCGGTGTTCGCGAAGCGCGTGGAGGAGGCGGGTCTCGTCTGGATCGGACCACCCCCCTTCGCGATCGAGTCGATGGGGGACAAGATCATCAGCCGCCGGATCATGAAGAAGGCCGGCGTGCCCTTCGTGCCGGGGATGGTCGATCCCGTGGCGGACGCGGCCGAGGCCCTCGAAGCCGCGGAGAAGATCGGCTACCCGATCCTGCTCAAGGCCGCGGCCGGCGGCGGCGGCAAGGGCATCCGCACCGTGCGCGAGGCCGGCGAGCTCGAGGGCGCGTTCCGGACCGCGTCGGGCGAGGCCCAGACCGCATTCGGCGACGGGCGCATCTACCTCGAGCGGTACCTCGAGCGGCCGCGCCACGTCGAGATCCAGGTCCTGCTCGACCAGCACGGCAATGGTGTGCACGTGGGCGAGCGCGACTGCTCCGTGCAGCGCCGCCACCAGAAGCTCGTCGAAGAGACGCCGTCTCCCGTGGTCGACGACGCGCTTCGCGCGGAGATGGGCGAGGCCGCCCTCGACGCGGCGCGGTCGGTCGACTACGTCGGCGCGGGCACGGTCGAGTTCATGTACACCGAGAAGGCCGATGGCACGCCGGAGTTCTTCTTCCTGGAGATGAACACGCGCCTGCAGGTCGAGCACCCGATCACCGAGATGATCACCGGCCGTGACCTCGTCCGCGACCAGCTGCGCATCGCCTGCGGCGAGGAGCTCGGCTACACGCAGGACGACGTCGTCTTCCAGGGCCACGCCATCGAGATGCGGATCAACGCCGAGGACCCCGCGAACGGCTTCGTGCCCTCGACGGGTGTCATCTCGAACCTGCGCCTGCCCGGCGGGCCGTGGGTGCGCGTCGACTCCTGTCTATACCGCGGTATGGAGGTCGGCCTGAACTACGATCCGATGCTCGCGAAGATCATCGTGTGGGCGCCGGACCGCGCCGGCGCCATCGAGCGCATGCGCCGCGCCCTCGAGGAGATGAACGTCGGCGGCGTGCGCACGAGCACGCCCGCGGGGATGGCGGTGCTCGCCGACGAGCGCTTCCGTTCCGGCATCTACGACACGCACATCCTCGACGACATGGAGTTCACGGGCCCGAAGGGCTCGCGCGTCCAGGCCGCGGCCATCGCCGCCGCCATCCATCGGTGGACGGGGGCCCGCCGCCGTGCGCTCGCGGGCAAGCGCGGCGACCGCGAGGGCTGGATCGACCGCGGGCGGCGAAGAATCGCACCGTGGCGAGCCTTGCCCCACCTCGATTCAGGAAAGGAGGTGCAGTCGTGAAGTACTTCGTCACCGTGAATGGAGAGGAGCACGAGGTCGACCTCGTGGAGCGCCTCGGCGAGCTCGAGGTCACCTTCGACGGCGAGCCCCAGGACTACCGCTTCGAGGAGGTGGACCGCCTCGGCCAGGTCGCCATGTACCTGGGCGACGAGGCCTTCGCGATCTCCATCGAGGGTGACTCCTCGAGCGCCAGCGTCACCGTCGCCGGCCAACTCTACGCCATCGAGATCGAGGACGAGCGCGAGCGCGCCGCCGCCTCGGCCGAACGCGCGGGCGGCGGCCGCGGCGGCGTGGTCAAGTCCGTGATGCCGGGCGTCGTCGTCGAGCTCCTCGCGAACGAGGGCGACACCGTCGAGAAGGACCAGCCCCTGCTCATCCTCGAAGCGATGAAGATGCAGAACGAG
>CAYRXS010000508.1:0-2603 GCA_964428225.1 uncultured Planctomycetaceae bacterium | reverse complement strand
GAATCCCGAGGCGATCTGGGACGCGCGGATCGCGGGACGGGTGATCGACGCCTTGACGGGGACGCCGATACCCTTGTTTTTGATTCGGGGCTTCTATTCGGCTCCGCGCGGCCTGCACTTCCCGCGCTCGTTCGTGGAGAACGACGAGGGGCTCTACGAGGTATGCGGGCTCCAGCCGGGAAGCATCCGTCTGTTGTTCGAGGCCGACGGCTACGCTCCGGGGAGCGTGGCCGAGCGCATGTACGAAGCTGGCGAGCACCGCGTAGAGGTGGAGCTCCTGCCAGCCAGGGATCTCTCCCTGCGCCTCGTAGATCGAAACGGCCGGCCCGTGCCACGTGCCTTCTTCGGGATCCGCGATCCTGGGGGGAAGCGCGTGTTGTCCTACCTGATGGAGGGGTACGAGGACCGCCCCGGCCATGCGCAGCTCGACGCGTTCGGGGAGGCCGTCCTCCACGGCCTGCCCGCGGGTCCGATTACGCTCCGCTTCGGCGCTCCCGGTGTCCCCTGGTTCGGCGTGGACCTCGATCTGACCCTACCCCTCGACGGCGTGCAGGAGTTCGTCGCCGACGTGCAGCTGCCGCGCAAGGTGGAGCTCTACCTCTTCAGTAAGAATCCGGATGTGAACTTCGCCCCGGTCGAGGAGCTCATCAGCCTGTGGCGCTGGGGTGAGCTAAACCACAATCGGACAGACGTTGGTCCCCTCGACGCGCCGAGCTTTTCACTCGAGGTGCGGGACAGAGAGGGGGACGTGTGCGTCACTGCCTCCGGCACACACACGGACGGGGGAGGGTGGACCCTCACGTGGTCGGACGGCGATGACACCACGCCGAGGGAGCAGAGGGCGGTATACCTCCGCCTCGCCATTCCTGAAGGCCCCCTCGACATCGACATCCGCGCCCCTGGCCATCGGCCGTTCCACGTCCACCTCACTCCGGAGGAGCTCACACCTAGTAGCGGGGCGACGATGGGATGGGGGCTAGTACTCACGAAAGATGTCTGATCGGCTCCTCTTTGCGGGAAGGACCCTCTTTCTCCAGCGGCCACGACCGGCGCTGGACTTCTGACGGAGGCATCGTCATGCGAACGGCAGCGAAGGTGTGTGTGGGCGTGGTGATTCTTGGGTGCGCCGGCTGGTGGATTTCGAGCGTATTCGAGACGGACGCGGAGTCGACCGCGGGGGAACCGGGGGAAGGAGGGGGCGTTGCGTTGGCAACTCCGGCAGCAGAGGTCCCCGTGGAGAGAAGTGCGGCGGTCGAGCTCGAGGGGGAATTCGACGCGCCCGTGGGCGAAGCCGAAGCGACCACTTCCCGCGTGGCGATCGACCCGCTGATTGAGGAAGAAACTACGGCCTTCCGCGTGCTCGAAAGCGCGGATGAGCCCGTCGTCGACGCCCAGGTCCTCGTCCTGCGCGACGGTGAGCTGCTCCTCGACGAGCGAACGGACGATGCGGGGCAGGTCGAGATCGCGGCCGACGAGGAGGCCGCGGCCCTCGTCGTGGCCGCCCGACATCGACCACTCGAATGGCTCGACGTCGTGCTCGTGCCCGGCCGGCAGGACATTCACCTCGTTGTGGGAGCCCGGCTGTCCGGTCGCCTCGTCACCGAGGACAGGGGCTCTCCGGGCGTCCTGGATCTGCGCATCGTCTCTGATCTATCTCCCGGGGCCTTCCCTAGGTTACCGCCGGTCGTGACCGAAGCCCTCACCGTGCCGACGTTGCACTCCACCAACGTGACCTTCGAAACCGACAAGGATGGCCACTTCGACCTTCGCGGACTACCCGAGTCCTGGAGCGGCAAACTGTGGGTGCCGCCCGACTGGAAGGTGGTGTCCACCACGCACGGACAGATCGACGATCGCGCCGCCGGCGTCCGGTTCACGGAGCCGGCCACGGACGTCGTCCTGTGCGTGACGCCGCGTTCCTCGCTGTGCGGGAGGCTCGTTCTGCGCGATGATGGCTCCCCGCTGGGAGGCGCGCAGGTCGCGGCGATGCTCCACTCGCCGGATGCTGAGTTGCCGACCGCGAAAACGGACGAGGACGGACGCTTCGAGATCCCGTACCGGGCTGAGCGGATCGACGGGCTCGAGCTTCGTCTCGGCCTCTTCCACGAAGGCACTTCGATCCTCCGTCTCGGCGAACCGGAGCTGCCCGATGACGGCGATCTCGGTGACGTGGTGGTGGAGAACGTGCGCCTCGTGCCCTTCCTGCTGCAGGATGCGGAGGAGGAGCCGATCCCGGGCGGGGTGGCCGTTGCCGCGGGGGTGAGAAGCGATCCCACGGGGGAGGACGGGCGCGGCGAGCTGCGGTGGATCGCGCGGGCGGTGGATCGCCTTGTCGCGGAGGCGCGGGGATTCGAGCCGATGGAGGCGAAGATCCCCAATGTCGTCGTGGGTCTCCTCGTCGTGACGATGGACCGTGCGAACGAGCTCGTGGTGAAGCTGCTCCTGCCGGACGATCCCGTTTTCACGCAGTTCCGGGTGATCCTGCGCGGCGAGGAGCGGATTATCGCGGGACCGGCAGCAAGTCCGTTCGAGCAAGAACGGCACGTCTCCCAGTGGAGGTTTCCTTACTATCCCGGCAATGATCAGGGCACCTTCCTTTCTGC
>CAYRXS010000507.1:0-2614 GCA_964428225.1 uncultured Planctomycetaceae bacterium | reverse complement strand
ACCCCCGAGAAGGCTGGTTCTGGTTGAAAGGCCCTTTGAAACTCCTACGTTCCGAAGGCGCTACGGCTGCCCTGTCACGGCTGGGCGGCGATCCGAAGCTGGCGATTGGTCTCCGGGAGATGATCCTCACCGGTCGGCTATCAGACGGCTCGTTCATCGACAACCCGGTGGTCGGCCGGGCGTGCGCGACATCGATGGCCGTGCTGGCGCTCGGTGATCTGCGCGGGGAATGACGAATAACGTGCGTAAGACGCACGGCTCACCCGAGCGGATTGACACGAGCGGGGCATGAGAAGCAGTCTCGGCAGCGACCGGGCGCTGTTTCTGATTGGTACGGGTTTTGCAATGCGTGGTGCCCGTGGCATCAGGAGGAGTCACCGCCCCCCCTGGTGAGTCTCTGGATCCCCGTACCCGCGGTCCTGCCTGCAAACGAGTATAATCTGGACAAGGAAAACAAACATGATTCGCAAGGTGCTCACGATTCTCTCGATCCCCGTTCTCTTCACCGTGGCGACTCTCGCTAGTGCCGGCTCATCCAGCTACTGCGACGGGCTCCCCAACTCCGTGGGTACGGGCGCAGTCATGCAATGGAATGGACCGTTCCATCCGTCGCTGGGCTCCCTGTCCGTCGCAGGATGCCCGGCCAGTTCCTTCGGGATGGTGGTGTACAGCCTGGGAGATCAGGATATTCCCTTCGGGGACGGGCGACTCTGCGTGGGACCCCCCGCCTGGATCATCTGCCGAACCAGGTGCACGCCTCAGGGAACGGCTCTGATCGATATTCGAAAGGAGGGTGATGCCGAGGATCTCGACTGGCTCTTCTATCACTTCGACATCCCCTGGTACTTCCAGTTCCTCTATCGCGATCCCGCGGGCCCGGGGGGGACGGGATTCAACCTTTCCAACGCGCTCGAGGTGACCTTCCAGTAGTCGCTAGAGTAGGGGGCCATCTCCAAGCGGGCCGTAGCGTCCAGGAACACCTGGACGCTACGGCCCGCTTGGAGATGGCTCCCTACCTACTTCGCAGTCAGTCGAATCTGTTGCTCCGTCTCGCCGGGTGGGGGCCAGGCGATCTCGACCGGGGCGTAGCCCTCCAGGCGAAGCTCGAGTGTTCCTTCGAGGGTGCGCAGTGAGAGGCGGCCGTTCCGATCCGTGCGTCCTGCCGGGAGCGTGATCTCGTAGCTCGGATCGAACGCCGTCGACTCGAGTTCTAGCTCGCGGTCGTCGAGCGGCTCGCCCGAAGCTGCATCGACGATGCGGACTCGCCCCATGGCGAGCCGCGGGCGCAACTCGATCCGCGTCTCCTCGCCCGCTCGTACGACGGCGGGCTCGGTGCTCCTGAGCAGCCACTTCTCCAGCCTGGATCTCAGCGACGGTTGATAGCTGCCGGGTATCACGCGGATCAGACGTGCGTCCGGTCGGCCGGGAGGCTCGGGTAGGCGCTCGAACGAGTCGCCACAGGTGAGGCCGTCGCTCTCGAGGATGAGGGTGAGGTCATCCAGATCGATGTCGGCCAGATCGACGCTCACGTGCAGCTCGCCGCGCGGATTCTGGCCCAGGTCGAAGACGATGTCGGTCGTCTCGCCCGCCGTGACGCGCACTTCGCGTGACGGGTTGACGTCGAACATGGAGAAGCCGATACCCGAGTCCCCTCCTCTCTGCAGCACAACTCTGAATTCGCCGGGGAGAAGCGGGCCGAAGCGAGCGCTTCCGTCGGCAGAGAACCTCACGTACGCCGAGCCGTAACGGAAATGGGGCCACGCGCCCTTTGGATTGCGCGCACGGGTGGACAACCTCGTCTTCTCCAGCTCCTTGTCGGAAGCGCCGATCAAGCGCGCCGTGATCCACCCCCCCTCGGGTTCGGTGAAGTGGCAAGCCCTGGTCTCGCTGCCCTCGAGGTGGATCTTGTGATCGGCGAAGCTCCACGGGGAGAACACGGCGCGCACGCTCCAGGTACCTCCATCGACGCCGGGGAAAACGAAACGGCCTTCTTCGTCAGTCGTGACCACCTCGTCGACGGGCGACAGTTCGCGCCCGTCGACCCAGGCCACACCGTCGTACTCCATCACGACACCGGGCCAGTCGCCACGAGTCAGCTCGACCGGAACATCGGCTGCGGGAGTCTTGCCATCGGCGGCGAGGACCACACCTTCGATCCGTCCGCCAGGTTGGAGGGCGGCGCGGACGACTCTGGTTTCTCCGGGGACGAGGCTCTGGATCTCGAAGCGCTGGGCGGGGAAGCCATCGGCCTCCACGATCAAGGTCGTAGACTCAGGCATCCGCACGATCCCTGCAGTGGGGCTTTCGCTCCGCAGCCGAGCATCTGCCTCAGACCAGACCTCAGAGCAGGTCGGAAACAGACCGTCGTAGATCCCACCCTGTGGCAATGGCGTCCCTTGCTCGTGCAGGAGCCAGGTGGCTGGACGGAAATGGCTGCCGGAGACGTGGAGGCGAAGCTCGTAGTCGTCGATTGCCTCTCCGGTTTCGGCGCTCACCACCTGCAAGGCGATCGCGGCACTGCCGAAGCAGCGAAGTGTGACCCGGGTACCCGCGGTGATGCCCCGACCTCGCCAGATCGAGTGGGTGCAGACCGTGGCTGCCCTGCTCGAGGCCG
>CAYRXS010000506.1:0-2615 GCA_964428225.1 uncultured Planctomycetaceae bacterium | reverse complement strand
GTGCGGTTCAGGTAGCGCACCGAGTTCAGCTTCTTGCGGACGTCGACGAGCACGGACGAGCGGGCGGGGGGGAGGGGCGTCAGCATCTCGCTGATCTCGTCCATCACCTGCCGGCGCTCGCGGGCGAGCGTTCCCTCGAGCGAGACCATCTGCTTTCGCTCGGAAGAGCCGGCGGGAGAGCTCCTCGCCTCGTCCACGGCCTCGTTCCACTCGAGGACCTCCAGGAGGAACTCCTGCGGCATCTGGCGCTCTTCGTCCTCGCCCGGTCCGCCCAGGCTCCGCACGAGCCAGTCCGCGCGGCGGAAGTCGTCGGAGAGGATGCGGAACGCGGTGTTCAGCTCGGCCATGTTGTGCTCGGCCAGCTCGCGCGTCGCCGGGCACTCCTGCCCGTGGAAGTCGGGGTGCAGGTTGCGCGAGAGCACGAGCAGGCGCTTGCGGAGCGTCCCGTCGTCGAGGGGATAGGAGGGCCGTAGCCCGAGCACCTCGAAGGGCGTCAGGTTCCCGCGAGCCTCGAGCAACCGCTTCGTCCGCTCGCAGAAGAGCGGGCTGTCGACCACTTCTTGTGGTTCGGATTCCTGCACGGACAACCCCCGTCCGGCGATCAGACGGAGAAGGAATCTCCGCAGCCGCAGCTCTTGGACGCGTTGGGATTGTCGAACTTGAATCCGCGCCCCATGAGACTGTCCTCGAAGTCCACCGTCGTGTTGTTGACGTACAGGAAGCTCTTGGGATCGCAGACCACCCGGATGCCCTCGGTCTCGGACACCTGGTCCGTGTCGTCCACGTGGTCGTCGAAGCCCAGGCTGTAGGAGAAGCCCGAGCATCCACCCCCCTTGATCCCCACCCGGAGGACGGTGTCCTCGGGGAGGTTCTGTTCGTCAAAGATGCGGCGAATCTCCTTCACCGCGCGTTCCGTCAAAGTGATCACGATCCTGCCTCCTGGATCTGGGGTTCGCGGCCGGCTTCGGCGTCCGCTCCCTTCTTCTTCTTGAAATCGGCGATGGCCGCCTTGATCGCGTCCTCCGCGAGCACGCTGCAGTGGATCTTCACGGGCGGGAGCGAGAGCTCCTCGACGATCTCCGTGTTGCGGATGCTGTCCGCCTCGTCGAGAGTCTTGCCCTTGATCCACTCCGTGGCCAGGGACGAGCTGGCGATGGCCGAGCCGCAGCCGAAGGTCTTGAACTTCGCATCGACGATGCGATCGCCCTCGACCTGGATCTGCAGCTTCATGACGTCACCGCACTCGGGTGCGCCCACGACGCCCGTTCCCACGTCCTCGGAGCCCTTGTCGAGCGATCCGACGTTCCGCGGATTGTTGTAATGGTCGAGGACCTTGTCGCTGTAAGCCATGGTTGTTTGGCCTCGCTTGCCGTCTTGGTCAGTCGTTCCTTCGTAGGGGCGTGGTCTTCGCTCAGTGGCCTTGCCATTCCACCTGGGAGATGTCGATCCCTTCCCGCGCCATCTCGTACAGCGGGGAGAGCTCGAGGAGCTTCTTCGCGGCCGCGACCACCTGCTCGGCGGCGTAATCGACCTCGGCCTCGGTCGTGAATCGCCCGATCCCGAAGCGGATCGAGCTGTGCGCGAGATCGTCACCGACGTCCATCGCGCGCAGGACGTGGCTGGGCTCCAGGCTCGCCGACGTGCAGGCCGAGCCCGAGGACACCGCGATGTCGCTGATCCCCATGAGCAGCGACTCGCCCTCCACGTAGGGGAAGGAGAGGTTGAGGCATCCGGGCAGCCGGTGCTCGAGGTTCCCGTTGAAGTGCACGTATTCGAGCTCCGCGCGGATCTTCTCCTCGAGCCGGTCCCGCAGGCGCGATGCGCGCTCCATCTCGGGTTCGAGCTCCTCCAGGCACAGCTCGCACGCCTTCGCCAGGCCGATGATGCCGGGCACGTTCAGCGTCCCCGAGCGCATGCCCCGCTCGTGTCCGCCCCCGTCCATCTGGGCCACCAGCCGCACGCGGGGCTTGCGGCGGCGCACGTACAGCGCGCCGATCCCCTTGGGGCCGTAGATCTTGTGGCCGGAGAGGCTGAGCAGATCCACGTGGTCCGCCTCGACGTCCACCGGGATCTTCCCGACCGCCTGCGTCGCGTCGGTGAAGAGCAGGATGCCCTTCTCGTGGCACAGCGCTCCGATCTCGCGGATCGGATTCAGCGTGCCGATCTCGTTGTTCGCCCAGAGGATCGCCACGAGGATCGTGTCGTCGCGCAGGGCCGCGGCCACGTCCTCGGCCGTGACGAGCCCGGTCGCGTCGGGCTTGAGGTAGGTGACGTCGAAGCCGGTCTTCTCGAGGTGCTTGCAGGTGTCGAGCACGGCCTTGTGCTCGACCTGGGTCGTGATGAGGTGCTTGCCCTTGCCGGCGTACATCTCGGCCGCCCCCTTGAGGGCGAGGTTGATCGCCTCGGTCGACCCCGAGGTGAACACGATCTCCTTCGCGGACGCCCCGATCGCCTTCGCGATCGTCTCTCGCGCCTCGTTCACCGCCTTCTCCACCGTCCACCCGAAGCGGTGGTTGCGGCTCGCCGCGTTGCCGAAGTCCTGGTTGAAGTAGGGCAGCATCGCCTCGAGGACCCGGGGATCCACGGGCGTGGTCGCCTGGTAGTCCAGATAGATG
>CAYRXS010000505.1:0-2619 GCA_964428225.1 uncultured Planctomycetaceae bacterium | reverse complement strand
CAGCTCCTGCCACACTTCGTCCCGGCGCGAGGTGTCCACGCGAGCCAGGACGCTGACGAGAGTCATCGCAGTGTCCTCCTGATCGGGGGGGGGGGATATGCGCGGACCGCACGCCTTCCGACGCGCGGTCCGCGGGGGGAATCGGACATGTGCCGAGGGGGGTCGGCCTCTCTACTCCTTCGCACTCCATTCGTGTTCGGGTCGGGCCAGGATCTCGTCGATCAGCGTGAGCACTCCATCCGCCTCCGCGGTGAGGCCGTGGTGCTTGCCCTCCTCGCAGAGCTCGCGGGCCTGCGGGATGAGCTCCATGTAGAAGCGCTCGGCGACCTCGTACATCCCATGCCAGTGAGCGTAGTCCGGGGCCATCATCGAGGCGCCGTGCCGGGCACGCCGTCCCTCGTGGTGCCAGAGGTAGAACCACGTCCACTCGATCTCGTCGTCGAACTGCGCCCGGGTCAGCAGCCCGCCGTCCCAGAGCGCGTCCATGATCTTCGTTCCGGGCTTGGCGAACTTCTCGTTGTACAGGCGGACGAAGTCGTCGTACTGGCCGTAGAACGAGGTGATGTAGGTGGGAGTGTGGCAGTGCTTGCACACGTTCTGCATGCGCGTGCGCTTCTTCTGCCACGTGTCGGCGACCATCTCCCGGCGAGTCCGCTCGTTGGTCTCCTTGATGACGGCGTGGTTCTCGTCGGTGTCCATCACCAGGCTGATGGGGGGGCGGTTGGTCCACGAGATCCGCTCGCCGGGGTCGTGGGTGACCTTCCCGTCGTTCAGGCTGTTGCCCGACATGTGGCACGTGGCGCAGGTGGGGGCGGCCGAGTACTCCTCGCCGAGCACCCACCGGACGGAGTCGAGGTTCAGCTGGTCCCTCAGGTCCCGGTAGGCGACGCCGTGCTTCGACTCCTCGTAGACCTCCTTCTGGGGGTGGTCGGGTCCCAGGTGGCACTTGCCGCAGTTCTCGGGCTGACGGGCCCTCCGCGGAGAGAAGTCGTGTCGGCTGTGGCAGGCCGTGCAGGAGCCGCGCGAGCCGTCGAGGTTGATGCGACCGATGCCGGTATTGGGCCAGGTCTTGTTGTCGAAGACGGGCGCGCCCTTGTCGGTCCTCTCGATGCGGACGAGGGCATCCGTGTTGGTCGGCTTGCCGTCCTCGTCCGGGGCGAGGTCGGTGACCGTGATCGTCCCGCCGTCGGTTGTCTGTATGGCCACGAGGCTACCGTGGCACTGCTTGCACCCGCTGGTCGCGCTCGCCAGCCCGTTCACCGGGCCGGTGACGTCCATCATCCCCGGCGTGGGGGAGTGGGGCTCGAAGGGTACCCGCGATCCCTCGGCGATCTCCGCGAGGCGGTTGTCCAGCGAGGCGAGGATGTTGGCGGCCTTCGCGTGGTGGCTGTGCTGGAACTCCTCGGCCTCGGCGGGGTGACAGCGCGCGCAGTCGCGCGGGGTGACGATCACCGCCATGAGGCTCTCGTAGTGGTCGAACGCGTCGGCGTCCCCCTCCTCGGCCTGGTGACACTCGAGACACCCGACGCCCTTCTCGGCGTGCCGGCTGCCCGTCCAGTGATCCACGATGCCGGGGGTCTCGTCGGTGTGGCAGTCGACGCATTCCTTCGAGGTGTCCGGCACGCTGATGTGCGCGGGGCGCAGTCCGACCTCGGCCTCCTTCCGTGCGACCTCCATCCACTGGACGAAAACCAGGGAGAGCAGGAAGATCAGGCTCAGGACGGTGATGATGAACTGCTTGGTCTTGAGGGTCATCGGGTTATCCATGCGGTCAGTGCGCAACGATCCCTTCCCAGACGGTCAGGACGATGATGGTCAGGACTCCGAGGATTCCGATCCAGACGCTCAGCTCGGAGTCCTTGTTGCGACGGCGGATCACGGCGTCGATGAAGGGCCAGAGGAAGATCACGAGGATGATCAGGCCCATGCTCAGCACGGCGGGAACGATGGGGAAGAACTTCAGCCAGCGGAACGTGACGTAGAAGAACCACTCCGGCTTGATCACGTCCGGCGTGACCAGGGGATTTGCCTTCGGACCCGTGATGGCCGGGTAGGTGGTGGCGAGGAAGCAGAGGAGGATCATCAGGACGAGACCGATGATCAGCTCCGTCAGGAAGTGGTCGGGGAAGAACTTGAAGGTCTTCGGTGCGTCGGCCTTCTCGTCCCCGAAGCGGAGCTCCGTCACTCCGTGGAGACGGATCAGGGCGACGTGCAGGATGAGCAGGAAGATGACGGCGCCGGGCAACACGGCCCCGTGGAGGACGAAGAAGCGGCTCAACGTGTGCTCGTTGTATCCCTCGCCGCCGAGCATCAGGGGACCCAGGAAGCTGCCGACGGCGGGGACGGAGGCCGTGATGTTGCCACCAACGGTCGCCGCCCAGTAGCTGAGCTGCTCGAAGACGAGGCTGTAGCCAGTGAAGCCCGAGAACAGCACGCACATCAGGAGGAGCATCCCGATGATCCAGTTGAGCTCGCGGGGCTTGCGGTAGGCCCCGGTGAAGAAGACCCGCAGTTGGTGTAGCACGATCGCCGCCACCATGAGGGTCCCCGCCCACTTGTGGAAGCTCCGGATGAACCAGCCGAGCGTGACCTCGTTCGTGATGTAGTTGACCGACTCGT
>CAYRXS010000504.1:0-2624 GCA_964428225.1 uncultured Planctomycetaceae bacterium | reverse complement strand
CGCTGCGGTGATGATCTGCGTGTCGAACTCGTAGTGCGCATACACCTCCGCGATTTCGCCGATGAGGTCGCGGTACTCCTCCCCGCTCGCCTCCTTCCACCCCACGAAGGGAGACACGTAGCTCGCCCCTACGCGCCCGGCCTGCAGCGCCTGAGAGGCGGTGAACACGAGAGTGACATTCGTCCTCACGCCCTCGCGCGAAAGTGTCCGCGCGGCGATCAGGCCCTGCTCGGTGCAGGGCAACTTGATGACGAAGTTGGGGCTGTGGGATGACATGCGTCGGCCGGCCTCGGCCATCGAGTCGGCGTCCTCGAGGTGCGGGTCGATCTCCACGGAGATGGGGAATTCCCGGTCCGAGAACGCCCCCGCAAGCTCCTCGATCACCGCTAGGAAGGGCTTGCCGGAGCTCTGGACGTGCCGGGGGTTCGTGGTGACTCCGTCGATGGACCAGTGCTCGTCGGCGTACACCACCTCGTCGATCTTCGCGCTATCCAGAAAGTACTTCATCGCTCAGCCCCCTGTACGCCCCATCGACTGTACTCGCACGCACCCGGCGAGGCAGTCAAGTCCCACCCTCCGCCCCAAATCCTCGCCTAAGGCCACGTCGGCCCAAGTCGGCCGGCCGATAGCGGCCGACGTCCCTGGCGCTTCGGGCTGTTCCTTCGCCCACGGCAGATCCCCCGGAGAATCCCTGTCCCAGGCAGGTCCACACAGCTCGGTGGCGGCGTCCGTGCCGTCATGAATGCGTGGATCGGGAACCCGACGGACCAGAGATTGCTTGGTTCTGCCGAGACTGTCTCGACGCTACCCCGCGCGGGCCAGGGGCTGTGTCGCGCTGGCCTGGGTGGGAAGCGAGAACACCTGCCAGACGGATTGAAGGCGGGCAATCGTCTCGGGGGAGGCGCAGAGACGCAAGCGCATGACGCAGTTGTTACGGTTCATCCGTCCCGGGATATGCACCATGAGAAGCCGGTAGCGTTTGAGGCGGGCCGTGCGTTCTTCGGGGCAGAGACACAGCCCCTTGATCGCACTGGCGATGTTGTAGGCAAGCAAGGTCAGCTTCAGCCAGGCGGCGTTCACCGCAAAGCGTTGACTGGGCATATGAGAGCCGGCGAGGCCGTTCTTGATCTCATCGTGCACATGCTCGATGGTGCCGGCTTTCTCCCTGTGCCACTCCAGCAGCCGCGCTCCCTCCCAGTCGAGGTTCGTCACAACGGCGAAGTGCTCGCGGTCCGAGCCGTCGGCGAACAGACAGCCTTGCGCCTTGAGCAGGCGAAGACCCACGTAGCGAAGCGGTCGGCTGTCTTTGCGTTCGTAAGCCAGGGAGGGGGTGAAGTCCAGCTCCGCCCACTGCCGCTTGGTCCCGTCAGGCTCTGTCTTGATCGTCTGCCACTCGTCTTCTTCAACTGCTTGTGCCACTTTCGCTAACTCTGGGCTCATCTTCGCACTGATAGCGAAGCCGATCCGACCTCCCGGCTCCCCGCTTCGCCGCTCGGAACTCAGCCACTCAAGCATCTTCCCCTCGTAGCAGCCACTGTCGCCGCGGAAGTAGCGCTCGGTGACCGAGGGCGGCAGCGCTTCGAAGGCCGTGCGGCAGCAGCTAAGAGGCTCCTGGTCGGCCGGAACGTTCCCGTCCCGGAACTGGTCGGCAACCACCAGATCCGCCTCCGCCCATAGCGCCACCATCGGCTGATAGCCCTTCCCTCCCTGGTAGTGGTAGTAGGCGGCTCTCTTGTGGCTCTCGATGATCGTGGCATCCTGGTCGATGGTCCCGATGTGTTGCCCTACCCCCCGGTTCTCGTAGAGCTCACTGATGCGCTCTACCCCTCGCGCCTGCACCTGCTGCAAGCCCTTCAGCGCCTCGCTTTCGGGAACGATGAAGGACAGCTGCACATCGCGCGATGGACGAAGAGCCTCCAACTCCGGCGCGTGAAACAGCTCCAGAAAGCCCCGCACCGCCGTCACCTTCGGCGGCTGATATCCCAAACCCCGCGCCAGACACTCGTCACTCGATAGCAGCCCGATATCCTCCGGGCAGTCTCCGCCGAGGGTCTGCAGAAGCACCACCGACTCGATCATCTGTGCTTCGGTGAAACCGCGCCTGCGGCGGTAGAGGTTGAGGTGAGTGCCGATGAGCTCGGGGAAGCCCAAGGAGCGGAACGCGCGAGAGGTGGCAAGCACTCCTGCGTGGGCGCTTGTCGCCTCGCGCAGGGGGCGGGGATCGAGCTCGAACGGCGTCTTGGCCATAGTGTCGATGTGAGCGGGCACATACGAATTATAGAACATCTATGAAATAATAGCAAGCCCAAATCGCTCTTCTGAGAGGGTTTCCCCACACTACCAGTCCGTTACGCGAGGATCAGGGGCTGCGCACGCCACTTGCCCGTGACTCCCGGCCTCGGATACCATCGCCCGCGGCATGAACGAGCTCATCGTCTCCACGCGCAACGCCTCAGGCCACCTTCCGCGTGGAATGGAGATCCTCCGCGGGGGGGGATCGAGCCTCGACGCGGTGGAGGCCGTCATCCGGGAGGTGGAGGCGGACAGATCCGAACACTCAGTGGGCGTCGGCGGATACCCCAACCTCCTCGGCGAAGTCGAACTCGACGCGAGCATCATGGACG
>CAYRXS010000503.1:0-2632 GCA_964428225.1 uncultured Planctomycetaceae bacterium | reverse complement strand
AGTCCTCGCTGTCGATGTCCAGTTCGACGTACCCTCCATCCATTCGGTGGCCTTCCTCCCACTTCCCCTTGAAGGCAAAGTCCATTCCAACATCGACAGCAGCAAGTTCGAACTGCAGCTCCGGATAGAGGGAAGAGAGCACGTCAATGCTCGGTGTTGGCATATCCCACGCCGTCAGGAATGTGTACACGCGCGAACCGGGGGGGCTCTCGACGAGCTCGCTGTCGGCGGTGTCCCACTTCGTTCCCCAATGGAGGCACCTCCACTCGTGCCAGTACCGAGGCGGATCCGCGGAGTACTCGAATTGCCGTTCGAGAGAGATTTGCTCTGCAATTCCCGCAAGAGACTTTTGAAGGGAATCCTCCGATTCGGGCTCTCCGGAACGAGGCTTCGGAGATCCGGGGGTAGGGATGCTGCGGTTGCCGTAGACTCCGATCGCCTTTGGCTCAGGCACAATCGAGCCAAGCGAGAATCGTAGCTTCTCCACCTTTGCCTCGCTCGGCTCGCCTTCATCGGACCGGTCCCCTTCGGCTGAGCACTCATCCGCTATCTCCTGCTCGCCCTCGACGGCCTGGACGAGTTCCTCGAGGATCGACTCGGGGCCCGTCACTGTCAGTTTGCATTCAACCCAGTTGGGCATCAGACTTCTCCTGTTCTGGTTCTGTGGTTGGTTCACGGGGACCCGGGCGCTTGGACTCGAGCCGAAGCAATCAGGCATGCACGGCTTGCGAGTGCCCGGAGTTCTTCGTGATTCGGTTCATCGAAGTGCGACGGGACTACTGTTTCCCCCCGCGTTGCATGTCCAGGCCCGCGCGGACCTGGTGGTCTCTGTCATCGCGCCCGGCGCGCTTGAGGGTGAGGTCGCGCGAAGGGGCATCCGGGTCGTTTGGAACGAGATTCCGCTCATGGTGATGCTCCTTGGTTCAGGCCCCTCTGGCAGCGGGTTCGTTCTCAGCGGGCCTCGGACCTGAAACAACGCCCTGGCCCCGCTCCAGCCCCCTCCCCGGCAACGTGTCGATCGCTCCCCGCAGCTCCTCGACCCCGACGTGGGTGTAGACCTGGGCCGTCAACTGCACGTTGGCGTGCCCGGCGAGGCGCTGGGCGTGGATCAGGGAGACGCCGGCGCGCTGGAGCCTGGAGATGAAGGTGTGCCTCAGCGCGTGCAAGTCGACCTTTCGCCCCTGCCCGTCCACCTGCTCGATCCCAGCCTTCTTCAGAAGCCGAGCCAGCGTCCGCCCGGCGTTGTTCGACGGCAAGCACCAGGGCTTTGCCTCGCGCGGGGTGACGAAGATCGGGTCGCACGGTCCCGGCTTCCGGCCCTTCAGCCGCCAGTGGTCGATCCGCAACGAGGCGATCTCCTGCACCAGCTCGGGGCGCAGCGGGATCACGCGGTCGCGCCCCGCCTTCGCGGTCTCGGCCCGGATGTGGAGGAGGGCTTCCTCCTCGTCGACGTCCTGCCAGACCAGCTGGCGCATCTCGCCGTAGCGGATCCCCGTCTCCAACAACGCCCTCCACATGGGGGTCTGGCGTACGCGCTTTCGGACTCGACCGATCACCGCGTCCTCGGTCTCCACCGCCACAACGAACCGCTCGATCTCCTCCTCAGTCAGCGCCCGGCGTCGGTACCGCTGGTGACGCTTGCCGTCCGGGAGCTTGTCGATGCCTTGGAGTGCGTTCTTCGCGATCAGTTCGACCTTGACCGCCCAGCGCAACACCCCTCGAAGCGCCTGGAGGTGGACGTTCGCCGTGCGGTTCGATGCGCCGTCAGCGAGCAGCTTCGCCCGATAGTCCAGGAAGTGCCCGGCCGTCAGCTCCCCCACCGACCGGGGCGGGATGGCGTCGAGGATCCGGGCGAGCTGGAGCTCGACGTTGAGCTTGTGCATCGGTGTAACCCGCGCCCCGAGGTCGGCAAGGTAGCGGTCGCGGAGGTCATCGAGGAGGATGTCTTCGAACCCGACCTCCAGGCCCCGCATGATGCGGTTGCGGCGGCTGATGATCTCCGCCCGCAGCTCCTCGGCCTCGCGTTTGTTCGTCCCCAGGCGGTCCCGGACACGGTTTCCGTGCTCGTCGCGGTAGTCCAGGACCCAGGTCCCCTTCAGCTTCCGCAGTTGGCCCGAACCGTACCTGGGCACTACCCTGCCACGTCGACGGCCACGGTTCACGGGTTCTCCTCCTCGCGCTCGGTAATCCACTGCTCGACCACCTCGCGCCGCCACCGCAGAAGACCGCCGATCTCGATCGCCGGCGGCAACGCGCCCTCAGACCGCCAGCGCCGTACCGACCGCTCGCCGATCCCCAGGATTCGGGCGATATCGGCAGTCGACAGGAGATCGATGGATGTCCCTGGTGAGGGCTGGACGTCGGTGGCTTCCACGGCGTCCATCAGGCTCGAACCTCCGCCACCGGCAAGCTGAATGTCGCCATTTCCCGCCGAGTCGTCGAGGTTCTCCGCGGCAGTCGCCAGGCCGGCCAGAATCTCCGCGGCTTCGGCAGCCAGATCGGCAAGCCTGCGAAGGGCGGGTGCGAAGGGGCTCGCCGTGGCGCTCGTCACTGCGCGTGTGGGACCGTGTTGCGACGCGGGGCGGAGACTCGCCATCCCATTGCAGTCAAGGGGGGAAGGGCGTAAGGGGGG
>CAYRXS010000502.1:0-2646 GCA_964428225.1 uncultured Planctomycetaceae bacterium | reverse complement strand
CGTCCGCGGTCTCGAATTGCCACACGGCGGTGGCCTGTCCCGAGCTGGCTCCGTCGAGGCAGAAGACGTTGTCGACCTGCGACTCGTCGATGCCCGCGATCACCTCGTCGCGGACGTGAACGCCCGCACGCACGGCGCGTTGTCCGGACCCAGCATGAAGAAGAGCCGGTTCCCCGTCCCCGCCGCGGGGCCGGCGGCGTCTCCGGCGCGCTGAACTACCACGCCCTCCGCTCGCGCCTGCAGCACACGCGGCGCGTCGTCGGGGCACTCCGACGAGGGTTTCGGTGCGGCGGATCCGGGGAGCAGCAGAAGGAGGGCGGGAAGGACGATCTCGGCGTTCATGGCGATCCTCCGGCGGTGTATCGTTCGGCCGACGCGACTCTCGAACATTCCCTTGGTACGTCACCTTCCCGAATACCGCAATGGCCAATCATCTACCGTCGTTCGTCGCTCCCCTCCTCATCCTCCTGGGCGCCGTTCCTGTGGCGGAGGAAGCGAGCCTGGCCCTCGAGGTGGCGCCGCTTCCCGCCGCCTCGCGCGTTGCCCTCGAGGAGCGTCGCGCCGCGCCCCACGTCCTCGCGGACCCCGACTGGCACACCTGGGGCTGCGACGTGATTCGCGGCGAGGACGGCAAGTACCACATGTTCTACGAGCGCTGGCCGCGCGCGCTCTCCTTCACCGCGTGGCTGCCCTTGGGCGAGATCGCGCACGCGGTCGCCGAGAAGCCCGAGGGTCCGTACCACTTCGTGAGCACGGTCCTGCGCGGTGGGGGAGGCGACCGCTGGGATCGGATCGCCGCGTACAACCCGAAGATCGAACGCTTCGACGGGCGCTACCATCTGTATTACGTCGCCACGAATGCCGAGGTGCCCGACGAGGAGCTCGAGCAGATCGCGCGCACCGGCTATGGCCACGCGAATTGGCGCGAGCTGCGCAACAACCAGCGCACGGGGGTCGCGGTGTCCGACTCCCTCGACGGGCCGTGGGAGCGCCTCGACGCGCCGATCGTCGAGCCGAGCGGCCCGATCACCACTCTCACCGTGAACCCCGCGATCACGCGCGGACCCGACGGCACGTACTTCATGATCGTGAAGGGCGACAAGCCGGGCGAGAAGCGCTTCGTGCGCAACCAGGCCCTGGCGACGTCGAAGTCGCCCACGGGCCCCTTCACGATCCACCCCGAGCCGGTGATCGGCACCTTCGACACCGAAGACGCCTCGATGTGGTACGACGCGCGGCGCGAGCGCTTCTACGCCGTCTTCCACGCCCACGATCGGATCGGGCTGATCACCTCGGCCGACGGCTATCGGTGGACCGAGGCGGAGCACCCGACGCTCGCCAGGAAGGCGAAGTGCGTGGCCTTCGCCGACGGCGAGCAGTGGGCGCCGCAGCGCCTCGAGCGCCCCTTCGTCCTTCTCGACGAGAGCGGCGATCCCGCGATCCTCTTCGTGGGCGCGAAGCGCGGAAACGAGTCGGCGAACTTCGCGCTTCCCCTCCGCGAGGTCGCGGAAGGGCGGGAGTACCACGTCTCGACCGCGGGCGACGACGCGAACGACGGCTCGGAAGCGCGGATGTTGCGGACGATCTCGGCCGCTGCCGAGCGCGCGATGCCCGGGGACGTGATCACCGTCCACGAGGGCGTCTATCGCGAGCGCGTCGATCCGCCTCGCGGCGGCGAGTCCGACGAGAAGCGCATCGTCTACCGAGCGGCGCCCGGCGAGAAGGTTGTCATCAAGGGCTCCGAGGTCGTCACCGGCTGGAAGCACGTGGAGCACGACACCTGGCGCACCGTCGTGCCGAACACGCTCTTCGGCGACTTCAACCCCTACGCGGACGAGATCCACGGCGACTGGTTCAACCCGCGGGGCCGCGTGCATCACACCGGAGCGGTGTACCTGAACGGCCACTGGCTGATCGAGGCGGTGACGAAGGAGGATGCGCTACGCCCCGTCGGGGTGGCCGCCGGCTCCTACGTCCCGGGCGTCGATCCGTATCTCCTGAACGTTGCCTGGTTGCGACCCAGGGTTCGCGGAGGCTATTCCGAAATCCGAGCGGCCGTGGGCTTCGCGGACCAGCAGGGCGTACAGGCCGCGGAGTGCACCGAGGGCGGAGAGTGCATCGGCTGGATGGAGTCCGGCGACTGGGTGCGATATGAGAGATTGCACTTCAGCGCGGACACGGAGGCGCTGGAGCTCCGCGTCGCGTCCGCCACGCGCGGCGGGATCATCGAGGTGCGCCGCGACGCGCCGGATGGAGAGCTCCTCGGCTCCGGCACGGTCCCGCACACGGGCGGCTGGCAGTCGTGGATGTCGATCCACGTGAAGCTCGAGCCGCAGAGCGGGGAGCAGACGATCTGCCTCGTGTTCCGGGCGTTGACGACGGAGCAGACCGCCGAAGTCCGCCTGTGGTTCGCCGAGGTGGGCGAGGTGAGCACCACGATCTGGGCGCAGTTCCCCGGCGTCGGTCCGGACGCGGCCGAGGTCGAGATCAACGTTCGCCAGGCGGTGTTCTATCCCGAGGAGACGGGCCGCAACTACATCACCGTGCGCGGCTTCACCCTCGAGCACGCGGCCACCCCCTGGGCTCCGCCCACCGCCGAGCAGATCGGCCTGATCGGCACGCACTGGAGCAAGGGCTGGATCATCG
>CAYRXS010000501.1:0-2652 GCA_964428225.1 uncultured Planctomycetaceae bacterium | reverse complement strand
GTTGCTCTTCCGATCTGTAGGCTCTCCCTACGTGGAGCGCCTGCCGATCATGCGGATGCAGGCGAATCCGCACCGGGGCTGGGAGATGGTGCCGGGAGAGGATCACTACACCTACCACCACCTCGTGCGGGTCAACTCGCACGGGCTGCGCGGCCCCGAGATCGGCGCGAAGGCGGAGGGCACGACCCGCGTGCTCGTCCTCGGGGACAGCCTCGTCTACGGGCAGGGGGTGGGGGAGGACGAGACGCTGCCCCACTACCTGGAGGTCTTGCTCGAGGAGCGGAAACCCGGGAGCGACTGGGAGGTGATCAACGGCGGGCACCGGGCCTACGCCACGCACCAGGAGCTCGCGCTGCTCGAGGAGCTGGGCTCCGAGCTGCACCCGGACGTCGTCGTCTGCCTGTGGTACTGGAACGACACGATGGAGCGCGACGTCGAGGCCACCTACGAGCGATGGAAGGACCGGGAGCCGGTCGCGTTCGACACGGGGACTACCATCGAGGGATGGGAGTGGTGGAAGTGGCAGGGCAAGCAGCTCGTCCGTCGCAGCGCGCTCGCGAACTTCCTGTACGACACGATCGGCAAGTCGGGGGGCACGCCGACGAAGCAGGAGGTCTACGACGGCGGCATCCTCCGCCTCGACCGGTACCTGGGGCGCTTCCTGGCGCTCGGCGAACGCATGGGCTTTCGCTTCGTCTTCGCGATCATCCCCGATCCGAACGCGTTGCTCGGTCCCCACGAGAGCATCGACGTCAACCGGGACGCGGCCGACAAGGCGCGCGCTCGTGGCATCCCGGCGCTCGATCTGACTCCTCCCGTGCGGCGTCTCTACGAGGAGGAGGACCGGATGCCGGTCATTCCCTTCGACGGACACTACCTCCCCGAGGGAAACCGGGCCATGGCGGGCGCGCTGGCCGACCACATCCTCGAGGGGCGATGAAGATCCTGCTCGCTTCCCCCCGCGGCTTTTGCGCCGGCGTGCACCGGGCGATCGAGATCGTTGAGCGCGCGCTCGAGCTGCACGGCGCGCCCGTGTACGTCCTCCACGAGATCGTGCACAACCGCCACGTGCTCGACGGCCTGCGCGAGCGTGGGGTCGTCTTCGTGGACCGTCTCGAGGACATCCCCGAGAACGCCGTCACGATCTTCAGCGCCCACGGCGTGTCCGAGGAGGTCGTGCGGATGGGGGAGGGGCGCGGCCTCCGCGTGATCGACGCCACCTGCCCCCTGGTGACCAAGGTGCATCTCCAGGCGCAGCGCTACGAGCGCGAGGATCGCGAGGTGGTCCTGATCGGTCACCGCGGCCACCCCGAGGTCGAGGGGACGCAGGGGCGATTGCAGGGGGACGTGCACGTGCTCTGCACTCCGGAGGAGGTGGAGTCGCTCCACGTCGGGCATCCGGACCGTCTCGCCTACGTGACCCAGACCACCTTGAGCGTGGACGACACGCGCGGCGTGATCGGCGCCCTCCAGCATCGCTTCGAGGGCATCCGCGGCCCCGATCTCGCCGACATCTGCTACGCGACCCAGAACCGCCAGAACGCGGTGCGGGCCATGGCCGACGAGATCGATCTCCTTCTCGTCGTCGGCTCCCCGAACAGCTCGAACTCGAATCGCCTCCGCGAGCTCGGCGAGCGCAACGGCGTCCCCTCCCACCTCGTCGATTCGCAGTCCGACCTCGACCCCGCCTGGTTCCGCCCCGCCATGACCGTCGGCGTGACCGCCGGCGCCTCGGCCCCCGAGACCCTGGTCGAGGAAGTCCTCGACCACCTGCGCGAGCTCGGCGCCACCGAGATCCACGAGCTCGAGGGAGAGCCCGAGTCCGTCTCGTTCAATCTGCCTCCCGAGCTTCGGGATTAGTCCGCCTCGGTCTCGAGAATCAGATCGCCGGCGTTGACCTCGCCGCCGTCGTCGACCAGGACCCGGGCGATCTTCGCGCGGACGGGGGGGCCGAATGTCGAGCAGGAATCACGAAGCGGGCCACCTGTCACACCTTGCACCATTCATTGGCCACTCATCTCCTCGAGGCCGGCACGGACATACGCCCGATCCAGGAGTTCCTCGGGCACCGGGGCCTCTCGACGACGATGATCTACACCCACGTCTTGAACCGGGGGCCCCCGGGCGTGAGCAGCCCCGCTGATTTCCTGGAGAGTCCCCGAAACCCGTGGTTCCCGCGCCGCCTTGACACCCGCACATCTCCGCGTTACGAAGTTCTCGCAATCTCGAGAGGAGTTCACCATGCCGCTCCCACGACTTGCCCCGCTGCCCAACACAGGCCCCCCCAAGCCACGCGCCTTGCCCTACGAAGACCAGCAGCCCCTTCGTC
This sequence comes from uncultured Planctomycetaceae bacterium, assembly GCA_964428225.1. GTDB lineage: Bacteria > Planctomycetota > UBA1135 > UBA1135 > JBFMCU01. The sequence goes on along the minus strand of CAYRXS010000501.1, from coordinate 323 downwards.
CCGCCCTACGGGGACCTGTCGAATTCAAGTTGGGCAGATGGGCTCGCGCATGAAGCGCCTCGACTTCAACCATAGGAGATAGCACATGGACGTTGAACGAATGGTCTCTGACACCGTCGCTTCGGTGATTACCGGCCTGGCCCAGCGAAGCGCGAGCGTCACCGTCGACAAGGTCAAAGAATTGGTGGGTCGGCTTGCCGATCGAGATCCCGAAGCCAAGAGGAACCTAGATCTCGACGATCTGGTCGAGAAGATCACCGCGTCTGATGGAGCGGTGGGTCGGGAAGCGGAGCCAGTGGGACCGCAGTTTAGGTTAGCTTGGA
>CAYRXS010000500.1:0-2653 GCA_964428225.1 uncultured Planctomycetaceae bacterium | reverse complement strand
GGACCTCTCGGCCTCGTTTCGTGCTTCCTTCGTGAATCCACCAGTTGACACGTAGAGACAACGATCGCCGGATTGACGCCCGCCGAGGAACGCACGGAGCTCGGGCGATCCCATCGCAGTACCGCGCCTGTGCTTGACCTCCACGAAGATGCGGGGTTCCTCGAGTCCGAGGCCGTCGGGCGATGCGAAGATGTCCACGCCACGGTCGGCACCCTTGGTCGACACCTGACTTCGGTAGCCCATCGCCCGAAGAACACCCGCGACAAGGTCCTGCATTTGCTCCCACGAGAGCGCCACCAGGGCGTCCTCGATGAGCTCGGCGGACTTGGAAGTGATCTCCTCGAATCCGAACGCGCCTTCGGTGTCCCCGCCATCGTTGCCATTCCCCGGGTCCGGCGGCTCGACCTGTCCGCCAATCCCTAGCTCCTCCTCAATCGGGACGGCCTTCTGTTCGAGCTCCTGCACCGCCTGCTCGGGCAGCAGAAACAGAGTCAGGATCGCGCCGAGTGTGTTCTTTGTAGTGGGGGAGAGAGCGTCGCGCGAGACGTGGCGGTCCCAGTTCACCTTCCGGTACCGACCCAACTGGTGCTCCCGAGCTCCGGCCTCGTCGAGGAATACGCCTAGGCAGTACCGCCGCTGTCCCGGGTCATAGGTGCAGGCAAGGTCGCCCGGCTCGATCTCAGAGAGGAACCTGTAGAGCAGGCCGGAGCCGGCGGCGAGCTTCTGGGCTGAGTGACCGGGCGAAGCGGCCCGCATCTTCTCGACCACGGTCGCCCTCGACACCCCGGGGTCCAGCTTCCCTGCCTGACCCCAGCCGACGGCCGCCAGCCCCTCATCCAGGAAATCATCCACGTGGGCTGCATTCCGGCCAGCGCGGATCATCCAGGCGTTCCCCATCGGCTCCCTCTCAGACTGCGTTTCGGTGCCCTTGGCGGGCGGTGATTCGGCGTTCTCGAGTCTAGGAGGGGGGCAGGGGTGGCGCTAGGGCGATGTGACTTATAGTCCGTAGACCGAACGGCCACGCCTGGTGACCCTGCCCGGCGTGCCTCACTCGAACAAGACGAATCGCTTCCTGGCTGCCCTGGGAGCTGCTCTCCGCGAGCAGCGCGAACGTGTAGGCTGGTCGCAGGAGGATCTGGGCTTCGAGGCGGAGATCGACCGGACATACGTGTCCGGCGTCGAGCGAGGGGTGAGGAACCCGACCATCGCGAACCTGCTGAAGGTGTGCAAAGCGCTGGGAGTCAGGCCGAGCCAGGTGCTGCGCCAGGCCGAGGATCGAGCGAGATTCGAGCCCTGAGTAGAGCTTCGCCCTCTCGGCGGGGCTAGATCTCCGAGAATCGACTGGATAGCCGCCGCCCTCAGAGCGAGTGTCCCTCCACGTTCCAGAGGACCGGACAGGAGGTGCCGCGTGGCGGGGAAGACCAGGGTCGAGTGCGAGTTCGTGGGCGTCGTGAACGGCGTGCCGGTGGTGGTGACGGGGCGAGGTCACGTGGGGCCGGTGGGGGAGTCAGATGCCCACGGATCGGATCCCGCTGTCCCTGGCCGGCAGCGCCTCGACATCGAGCTCCACGCCGACGTCGTCCCCCTCGGGTTCGACCCGGCACTCCTGGCTCTCGGCGGCCTCGACGCGCTGATGCTCGCCACGGCCCGGTCTGGCAGGCCGGACGAGGCGCCGTTCCCCGACTACCCACTCCACGTCCACCTCGACTGGAAGCTCCTCGACGAGAACTATCGGGGCATGGGCAGGTTCGAGATGGCCAGCTCGATCCGGGCCGACGCCGGCAGGCTCCTGGTCCGGGGCCAGTTCGTCGAGGGCCGGATGCGGACGGAGCCGGTCGAGCGGGTGGTCACGGTGGGGGAAGTGGGCTCCGGGTCGACCGTACCCCTCGGGGCCGATGGGCGGGTACTGACGACGACGTATGGCTTCGAGACCGACCACGGAAACGGGTACTTGGCGACCGCCATCACGCGCCTCACGGGGATCGGTGAGTGGGAGCTGCGGGACGGCTCAGACGCCCGGAATGTGGCCCTGGAGCGGGCAGAGGGGAGGGAGCGGGATTGTCGGGTGATGGTGGTCGTCGAATTCTGTGCTCCCTGCCGATAGCCCGCGAGCCTGTCACACTGGCAGAGGGAGCACAACGCGCCCCGGACGCCTGCCACGCTGACAGGCCCCCTACTCCGACACCAGGAACTACGCCCTTCGGCGGGGGGCGGCACGACTCTTGCTTTGCAGGGCAAAACTCCGGAGGACGGCGGGCACCAACCGCGATCTCCGGCCCAGCAAACCCTCGCGAGAAACGTGCGAGGACAGAAGTGCTTGAAGTCGGCTACGAGCCCTGCGGCCTCAGACACTCCGATGTCAAGGGCTCGGAGATCTGGCACATGAGGCAGAGAGGAAGAACGGGAAGCAGCGATGCCCTATTCTCGGACGTTCGGTGGCACGACGTTGAGGCGCATCAGATTGCAGAGATGCGCAAAGAAGTCGAATCGATGCATGGCGATCGCTTGCTCAATACCTCAGTTGACGACCTTGTCAGCTACTTTGAACAGAAATTCCAGGTCGACGTCCCCACACTTCTCCGCGACGAAATCGCCGCTGATCAGCAAGAGACCCAGATCGACGTGAGTCGGGATCCGATGAGGATGGTCCATG
>CAYRXS010000499.1:0-2692 GCA_964428225.1 uncultured Planctomycetaceae bacterium | reverse complement strand
GGGCTCAGGAAGGGCGGCGATCAACAACATGGCCCTGCCCGAACCCTATGTCGGAGATCCGTTGTCGGATCGGCTGGTTGGTGTCGCACTCAATCTGAATCCCGGTGTTGGGATCGATCCCCAAATCTGGCCTGGTGGCTCACTCGTTGCGCAGGTCCGGCAGGACGGCTATTACGCGACGTGCAGGAGATGGGGGTTCGCACCAGAAACGTTAGAATGGTGGGCGAGGCGGGGGCGATGGTTGAAGCGGACGGCCGGGGGGTCGCAGTGCCAAGATCTCGATGTCGTCGGAATCGATCTCTTTCCCTGGCACTCGCGCAGCACCGGCCACCTGAATCCCGATAGCGCCGGAGCGCGGTGGCTCGACGAGAACGTGCTCTTGCCCGCCGCGAGCATTGCCCAGGGGAGCGCTTTCGGTGTGCTTTCCCAGCGATCACTGGGGGGCGTTGCGGTCCTTGCGGTCGGCAAGGCGTTCGCGACGCTTCTTGAGCAGCTGCACTTCGAGATCCTCGACGATGCCGACGCCAGAACTGGCCCACAGAGATTCAGAGACTGGCCTAGGAACTCCCGGGGCGCTCCGACGAATAGGTCGCTAAAGGTATATCGCAGTGCCCAGCGACAGCTTGTCGTCCTTCAGACAAGCGCCCCCGGTTCGAACACCCTGCCAGGCGAGGCATTTGATCGAATCGTCCGTGAGATGCTGCGGACACGAACCTGACCCGTCATGCCGGCGATGTTGGGCGGGGTCCCCCGAGAGCACCAGAGAGGTTGAGAGCACCGTCGGCCCGCTTCCGGCTCTCGGCGAACCCGATGCCGGACCAGTGGCGTGGAGTGGGCAGTTAACCGGATTGCACATCGGCTCCCTAGAAGGGTCGGGATGGACCCCATGACGACCCTTTTGCAAACCGCTCCAAGGCATCAAGAACGCCGACTCGATCACGCCAGATCGGCAGATTGCGTGCAGCGTTCTCGCTCTCTCCGCTCTAACCCATTCGCGCGCAGGAACTTACGCGGCTCCCCTGAAGGGTCTTGTTGGCTCCCCATTAAGACCCCAAATGCAAACCGCCCTCGATATGCAATTCCGTCCCCTCGGGACACCCCGAGGATGGGCCGACGTGGGGGCGTGGAGGCCAGGTCAAGCATTCCCACCTGGTGGCTCTCGGGTCGTCGCGAGCCGCGTGTCGGGTGCCGATTCAGCCCGGAACAGGGCACCCGAAGCCACCAGGGCACGGGCCCGACACCGACGCGAGTTCCCGGTCCTCCCCGATGGGGGGAACGCGTAGGCCCGACAGCCCTCGCTGACGTTTCCCTGCCCGACGACCTGCGGGAGATCTACCGGGGCTCGGCATGTACCTCCCCGCTTTCAACGGCGGCGACTCCTGGGTGCTTCCACTCCCTACTCGGATCGTTGTGGACGGACGCGGGATGATTCGCAGCATTGATGTGGATCCCGACTACACGCGCCGCCCCGAGCCGGAGGCCACGCTCGAGGTGCTGTGGGAGCTCGGGTGATCCCCGTCCGCCCGTACCCTTCCCGTTCGGCATCGGCGATCCAGCTACCCTCAGAATCCGGGGGCCCAACGATCCAGGGCGTGTCCGCTTCGTCTTCTACGCCCGGGCCACCCAAGTTGCCTGGAGTTGCGCGCCTCGGCCCGGTATTCGTACCCTTTGGCGTACACCAACCAGGAACTCACCTACCCCTCCCCAATGCCGTGAAGCCCCATCTCTTCTCAGTTGCTGTGCTCACTCCCATGCTCCTGCCCGCTGTCGGCTGTGCTTCGGTCGAGCAGGCAGACACCGTCGGCGTGAGCGGGTTCCTCGACGACTACTCACAACTGCAACCCGGGGAGGAAGGGGAAGCCCTCCTTCGCTATCGGAATCCCGATGCCGATTTCGATAGCTACGACAAGGTGCGCATCGAGGCCATCGATGTCTACGCTAGCTCCGATCTGGACGGATCGTTTCGTCGGAACGTCAGGTACCTAGCGGGGCATTTGCGCGACTCCCTGATCGCGGCCCTTCGTGAGGACTACGAGATCGTCGACAACACCTACATGCAATCCACCATCCTCCGGACAAGCGCCTCCGGAGAGGTCGTGAAAGTCAAGGCAGGCGAGGGAGTGCTGGTTCTGCGCGTAGCGATCACCGAAGCACGTGACGAAGGGGACGTCTCGCGCATTGTTGCCGTCGAGGAAGGAGGGGCTTCCCGATCCGACATCACGACGGAGACACTGCTCTTCGCAGGAGGGGCGAGCGCTGAACTCGAAATCCTTGACGGCGTGACACGTGAGCGCCTCTTCGCCGCCGTAGACCGCCAGGTGCGTCGGCGTGTCCGCACGCGGCCGATGACCTCGTGGGACGATGTCCTACAGGTCTACGACGAGTGGGCGATGAAGACGCGAGACCGATTGCGTCGCGAACGAGCAGCGAGTCGGTGGTAGATTGCTTTGGCCGTCGCGTTCGGGCCGAGGTCAGAACATCAGCGTGGTGCCGATGTAGGCGAAGTTCGAGTCTCCCTGCGTCGTCGCATTGGGCGCGTCGTCGATGAACTCGCCCGCGAAGAGGTGCGCGAGCCCGCATTCGAAGCGGAGGGATCGAGGGATCAGGTCGTGGCGCACGCGGATCTCCGCAAGATTGCCCCTCTTCCAGGCGGCCTCGATCCAGGGGCGCGTGGCGCAGGGCCCCGAGGCCG
>CAYRXS010000498.1:0-2713 GCA_964428225.1 uncultured Planctomycetaceae bacterium | reverse complement strand
CGGGACGTCGAAGGAGCGATCGTCCATGCCTTTTCGGGCAGCCTCTGCCCCGGACGCGCGAAGACGCGTCACGAGGTCGGGACGGCGGTCGTGAACGAGGGGCGCTTCGTGCTCGAGGGGATTCCCCCCGGAACGTACCTCCTGACCCTCGACTCCCCGAACGGGATGCGGATCGACACCCCGCTCGAGTCCAGCTACGCGGATTCGCCGGACTTCGTCTGGCGACCGGTGCCGGTCGTCGTGCGGCCGGGCAAGACGACCACCCTGGAGCTCGACCTCGTACCCGGCGCGACCCTCGAGGGCCACGTCGTGCGGGCCGAGGGCGGCGCTCCGGTCGTCGGTGCTCGTGTCCGGTGCTCGCTCACGGCCCGGATTCACCAGGAGGGAGCGCTGGGCGTGCGGTTCTGGCCCATCGACCGCCCGCACTCGTTCCAGGCGAAGAGTCCGCTGACCGCCCGCGAGACGGTCACCGATGAGACGGGAACCTACCGCTTCCCCGGCCTCCTGCCCGACCCGCACTGGCGGATCGAGGTCCTCCGCGAGGGACTGAGCTACGACTGCCGCGGGGACGTCGCCCTCGTGGACGGCGAGACGCGAACCCTGCATCACGAGCTCGCGGCGGCGGGCGGGATCCAGGGAGTTGCCTGGCCGTTCGTGATGCTCGGCCTGCGGCGAGTCGGTGACGAGGGGTACCGGGTCGTCCTCGAGGTCTACGACCAGGGAGGCTCCCCATCCTTCACCGTCCCGGGGCTGGCCGCGGGCCGTTGGGAGGTGGCGGTGGTCGATCGTGATCCGGCGATCGAGCCGGTCCCCCTCGTCGAGGTCGACGTGCAGCCCGGGGAGCTCGCCTGGATCGACCTCCGCCGCTGGGTTCCGATCCGCGCGGAGGGCCGGGTGCTCCTCCGGGACGAGCCGGTGCCCGGGGCGATCATCCACCACGCTCGGGGGGACGTCCCCGTCGACGGAGCCGGGCACTTCCAGCTTCCCTCCGACTTCTGGCGGACGCCGGACCTGGGATTCGATGTGCTCGTCCCGGACCTCGCCGACGCGACGCCGCTCCACTGGCGCTTGCCGGGCGCGCTTGCCGGAGGCGAACCGGGGTCCTACGACCTTCACCTTCCCGAAGGCGAGCTGGAGATCAGGGTCCTCGACGAGGGAGGCTCTCCCCTCGAGGGGCCGGTGCTCGTCGAGCTCGAAGGACTGGCGTCGCCCTCTCCGAGCTCCGAGGGGGAGGATCTCCACCACGGCGGAGGGGCGCAGGGTCCGCGCTTCTCCATCCGCGAGAGCGTCCGCCGGAGCGTCGACGCCCGCGGGCGCGCGCGGTTCACGCTCCTGCCCGGGGGGGAGTATCGCGTGCGAGCCAAGGCCGGGGGGTACGGCGGCTTCCATCCCCTTGCCACCGTCGAGCTTCCCCCCGGCGGCCGGGAGGTGCGGACGCTGACGCGGCCCCGGGGCGGCACCGTCGAGGTCCGCATCGAGGACATCCACGGTCGGCCCCTCGGCAGCCGCCACGTGCAGCTCTTCCTTCCGGACGGCGAGGGAGGCGAGCGGCGCTCGGAGATGCAGCCGAGCGACGTCGAGGGTCGCGCGGTCTTCACGCACGTCCCCGCGGGTCGCGTTCGAGCGACGCTACCCCACCGCCCCAGACCCCAGGGCCCTCCGCCGAGTGCCCGGTGCGAGGTGCGGACGGACGAGATCGCCCGCGTCGTCCTGGTCACCGATTGACGACGCGGGCACGGGAGCCGGGACCGGACCGGTCGCCGCCGCTACTTACGAGTGCAGCGGCTCGCCGAGTCCAGCATGAGCGCGATCGCCTTGCCGTCGTCGTCCGTCTCGAAGCGGATCGAGATCTTGCCTCCCTCGCCGTACCGCCAGCCCTCCTCGTCGGGGGGATCGAAGTGGACGGTCTCGCCCTCGAAGGGGATGTGCAGCGCCAGTTCGCCGTCCCAGAGCACGGTGAGCTCGCTCGGGAGCTGGGCGATGTGGTAGCCGCCCAGCAGGGGAACGACCTCCTCGGGCACCCCCTCGGGGATCTCTTCCGGGTCCGACTTGCGGCTCAGCTGGAGGATCTCGTGGATGATCATCTCGGTGACCGCTCCCTCCTCGTCCTTCGAGAAGACGAAGAAGAGCCGGTTCGTCAAGGTGCACATCCACCGCCCCTTCTCGTCGGGCTCCTTCATTGGGATGACCTGCCCCCGGATGTCGACGCACAGGCCTCCGTTCTGGACGAGCGCCGGGATCGTGAGGCTTCCGTCGGGAGTCAGGTACTCGCCCAGGTAGGGCTCGAACTTCTTCGCCGCGGCCGTGTCGGCTCCCTCGTCCGCTCCCGAGCCGAGCCGGTGGTCGAGGACCTCCATCGACTTCGTGTTGATGGCGATGACCATCGAGTCGAGGAGACCGATCCGGATGTGACCGGAATCACAGAAGTCCGCCTGGTAGGCGGTGGAGTCGACGGGAACCCAGCCGGCCTCGCCCATCCAGATCTCGGTCCAGGCGTGCTGGCCGAATGCGCCGCCCATGTTCGGTACGTACATGCATCCCCAGACCACGCGGGCGGGGATCCCCATCCCCCGGCAGAATCCGGCGAGGAGGATGGAGTGGGCGCCGCACTCGCCCTTGCGCAGGTCGTAGGTCTTGCGGGCGGTCATTCCCCCGGGAATCTCGTAGCCGATGTTGTCGGCCACCCACTGGCTGAGCCGGACCGCCGCCTCCC
>CAYRXS010000497.1:0-2715 GCA_964428225.1 uncultured Planctomycetaceae bacterium | reverse complement strand
GCGTCCTCACCGGCTCGACCTTGCCACTGCGGGACGTCCCCCCCCCAGCCCGCTTCCCGTGATCTTCGTCCCGAGGGAGTGCCGTGGTAGAGGATCCCGGGGAGCACGGCGCCGTTTCCCGAGGCGGGCAGCGTGACCCAGCGCACGGAGAGCGTGCAGGGCCCCGTCGGCTCCGTTCCGCGCCACTCCCATCGCCGGATGCCCTGGATCATCGATCCCCGGGAGCGAAAGGAATCGCGTACGGCCCACGTCCCCTTCGGCGTGGCGACCTCGCCGTGGAGCACGATCCACTCGCCGTGTCGCTCGGCTTTCGTCGGCGATCCGTGGTGCCACTCCGCGGGCCACTCGTCCTTCCAGCCGCTGCCCACCGTCCACAGACCCTCCGGAGGCTGATACAGCACGTCGTGCCCGTCGACGTCGAGCGCGACGCGCAGCCCGTCCTCCGCCTCGACCACGGAGAATCGCACCTCCTCGGCCTCGAGGACGAGCTCCTCCGATGTGTGAGTCGCGGGGAGCAGGGCCAGCAGCAGGATGCAGGCGGCTTGCATGAGTCGTACCTCCGGGGAACGGCGGGGGCGGATTGCCCGCGGCTAGAATGGCCCCGACCCTCTCCCGGAGCAATCGCCATGGTGACCTTCCCTCGGTTCGTCGCTCTCTCCCTCTCGACCCTCGCCCTGGCCTCCGCGGGGAGCGCCATTCCAGACGGGGACGTCTACGAGAATCCCACCCACGGCTTCCGCCTCGAGATCCCCGAGGGCTGGACCCACACGGAGGCGACCGACGTGGGCGTGAGCCTGGGCCTGACCCTCACTCCCCCGGACGCCGGCGGCACCGTGCAGCTCGCCCTCATGGTGGCGCCCCTCGGGGGCTACGGCGATCCCGAGGCGGCGCGGACCATGATCGCGCAGTCGATCGAGGGGCAGACGCAGTACTCGAATCACCGCCACGTGGAGCGCGAGGTCCTCGGGCGGAAGGCCCCCGCCTTCATGATCGACGTGGCCGCGGAGGGGATGACGCTCTGCCTGCAGCAGATCTACGTCGCCGAGCACGACTTCCTCTTCATCCTGCAGGGCTACGCCCCCGCGGACGCCTTCGACGAGCACGAGAAGACCTTCCTCGACGTCTGGTCGAAGCTCGAGTTCACCGAGCTCTCCGCGGAGCAGGAGTCCGATGCTCTGCTGAAGAACCTCGCCGCCCGCTGCGGGAGCGAGCTCGAGTGGGCGAAGACCTGGGAGGAGGCCGCCGCGCGCGCGAGGGAGGACAAGAGGCTCGTCCTCGTCCACGCCCGCGTCTATCGCGGCTTCGCGATCACCGACGAGATCATGGCGGGCTCCTTCATGGAGCCGGCGATCATCGACCTCGTGCGCACCCGCTACGTACCGTTCCGCCTCGGCCCCGACCTCGCCGTGCCCTTCGCGAGCCACGACGTCTACGGGCTGAGCGGCACCACCTTCGGCACCGCGGCCCTGCTCGTCACCCCGGAGGGAAGGGTCGTTCACGAGGCGCAGTACCCGCTCTACACCTTCCTCGTCGAGGGCCTGACCGTCGATCCCGGCTTTCCGGGACCGCCCGCGCCCCGCGTGCGCGGCGGAGGCCCCGGCGCCCGCGCCGAGATGCACCTGGCCCGCGGCGAGATCGCCGTGGCCGAGAAGCTGCTCGCGGAGGCGAAGACGGCGCGGGAGCTCCTGCTGCGCGCCGACCTCCACACCCGCTTCCTGCGCGCGGAGCCGGCGCTCGCGGACCTGCGGAGCGCGCGCGGCGCCCCGGGAGCGGAGGATCTGGACGTGGACCTCGACGTGATGGAGGCCCTGGTCCTCGCCGGTCTCGGACGCAGCGAGGAGGCGGCGAAGCTCCTCGAGGGGGTGCTCGAGGATCATCCCGAGCACGCGCGCTCGAGCGAGGCCCTCTACCGGCTCGGGGAGCTGCGACGGCTCCTCGCGGGCCGCGACGAGGCCGAGGCCCTCTGGAGGCGGCTGATCGACGAGCGCCCCGATGATCGATGGGCGTGGAAGGCGGCCGCGACCCTGACCAGCACCACGTGGACCCTCGATTCCGGGGGGCGGCTCGACTGGGGGGACGAGGAGCTTCGCGCGGAATTGCGCACGCCGGTTCGCGCGCCCCTGGCTCCCTCGGAGCACGCCCGGGGAGAGCGGGCGGCGTTCGAGTACCTGCTCTCACACCAGCGGGACGACGGATCCTGGCTCGTGGGTATGGAGCTCGGGACGCTGCCCTCGGACCCGCCACATCACTTCCAGCTCGCCGCGGCCGCGATCTGTGCCCAGAGCCTGCTCCCGTACCGGGACCGCAAGGAGGCCGCGCGGGCGATCGAGAAGGCGATCGAGTGGCTGCTGCCCGCGTACGAGGAGAACCGCACGGCCGAGCTGCCGACGTCGTTCATGGACTACTCGGTGTGGAGCCGACCCTACATGCTGTGGTTCCTCGCGGACTGCGTGGGGGCGGGCCTGCGCGACGTCGATTCGCTGCGTCCGGTCGCGGACGAGATCCTGGCGGAGCTCACCGACATCCAGAAGCCGGGCGGCGGGTGGAGCTACTACCTCAGCAGCGATCTCGCCTCCGCGAGCGACCCGACGAATCGGGCGATGAGCTTCACGACCGCGGCCAACGTCCTCGCCCTCCTGCGGGCGAAGGAGGTGGGCTTCGAGGTTCCCGAGGAGGTGCTCGCGGGGAGCCTGAAGTGCATGGAGGGCATGCGGA
>CAYRXS010000496.1:0-2726 GCA_964428225.1 uncultured Planctomycetaceae bacterium | reverse complement strand
AATCGCCCCTGGAGGGCCGCCAAGAGCACAGGTGGGTGTCACGCGACGCTTACGCTGATCTCGGCCACGTCCCAGACGAGCGCTCCGTTCGCGTCCACGTCGGGAATGTGATCGCCGTCGCCGTCGGCCGGCTGGCAGAGGACGATCTCGCGATTCGGGCCGAAGTCGGGGTCCCCGGGCTCGGCCTCCTTGGCCGCGGGCAGGTGGATGTGGGCCTCGAACGGAATCTCGGCCGCTCCGTCCTCGAACAGGTAGGGGTAGTCGACGCCGTTCGCGGGGACGAAGCCCGACCGGCGGAGGTCCGCCCGGATCGCCTCGATGGCCCTGACCCCCTGGTCCTGCAGCCGGTTGGCCGTGCTGATCCCCGTCTGCTCCCGCGCGAGCCCCGTGATCGATCGTCCGAGAGCCGCGATCAGGATGCAGAAGATCGCGACCGAGACGAGGAGATCGATGAGGGTGAAGCCCGCCCGCCGGGCGCCGTGATCGGGATGGGAACGGATCATCGGGTCTTCAGGTTGGCGAAGGTCAGTGTGCGCGCCCGCCCGCCGTGGTCGATCCACTGGCACGTCAGGATGATCTCGAGGGGATCGGGAACGACCCCCCCGCCGAGGCCGGGGTAGGTCGGGGTGATCGTCTCTCCGTTGAGATGGAGGTCGGTGAACCGCGCGATCGGAAGCCCCGGCGCGTAGTCCCCGTCCTCGTGGGGGATGTCCTCGATCGGCAGGAGCAGGATCTCCTCCATCGCCGACTGCAGGTCCGCCACCGCGCGGGTCGTCTCGCGGCCGGTCTTGGACAGCTTCCGGCAGGAGGCCTGGGTGGTCAGGGTGCCGAGGATGGCGAGCGTGAGGACGGTCACCGCGACCATCAGCTCGACGAGACTGATTCCCCGCTTCGAGTCCGGAGAAGACGGTCCTGTTGTCCGCATGAATGCCACCCGTGGTCCGGCCGTGAGGATTCCGCACCCGAAATCCCGAGAATCCCCGGAGGGACTCTTCGGCCTCCGCGAGGGGCGATATCGAGGGTATCGCGGGTTTGTGTACCCGGGAAATCACCCCGGAAGCAGATTCCCGCCGCGCGTCACTCCCCTCGCGTGAGGATGCGCCCTACGGCCTCCCGCCAGCTCGCGAGCCGCGTCCCGCGCTCCGGGGCGGTCGAGGAGCAGGCGAACCGGTCGAAACCGTCGCGGAAGACCCCCGCCTCCTCGGGATCCGACCAGAGCCCGATCCCGATCCCCGCCAGGGCCGCCGCCCCGCGCGCGGTGGCCTCGACGCTCTCCCCGCGCCGGACCTCGAGCCCGGCCAGGTCGGCCTGGAGCTGCATCAGGAGGTCGTTGCGCGCCGCGCCCCCGTCGGCGAGGAGCGAGGCGATCTCGAGCCCGGATTCGGCGCGGAGGATCTCGACCAGCTCCGCGTTCTGGAACGCGATCGCCTCGAGCGAAGCGCGGGCGATCTGGGCCCGCGTGGTGCCCCGGGTCAGGCCGAGGATCGCCCCGCGGGCCTCGGGATCCCAGTACGGCGCGCCGAGGCCGGCGAAGGCGGGGACGACGAAGACTCCCCCGGAGTCGTCGGCCTCGCGGGCGAGAGCCTCCACGTCCTCGGAGCGCTCGAGGAAGCCGAGCTGGTCGCGAAGGAACTGGACGAGGGCGCCGCTGACGAAGACGCTGCCCTCCATGGCGTGCACCACGGAGCCGTCCCGCCCGGCGGCGAGGGTCGTGATCAGGCCCCGGCTCGAGTCCACGCGCTCGGTCCCGGTGTTCAGGAGGAGGAAGGAGCCCGTGCCGTAGGTCGCCTTGAGGGCCCCGGCCTCGAAGCAGCCCTGACCGAAGAGCGCCGCCTGCTGGTCCCCCGCGATTCCCCGGATCGGGAGGGCCCGACCCCCCGTGCGGGCCGCGGCGGTCGTGCCGAGCTCCCCCGCCGACGGTCGCACCTCGGGGAGCCACCGCGGATCGACGCTGAAGAGGTCGCACAGCTCCGCATCCCATTCCCGCCTCCCGATGTCGAAGAGCATCGTCCGCGAGGCGTTCGTGGGATCGGTGGCCCAGACCGCGGCCTCGGTCAGGTGGGCGAGAACGAGGGCATCCACGGTTGCGAAGACGACCTCGCCCGCGTCGGCCCGCGCGCGGAGGGCCGCATCCTCGCGGAGCATCCACTCGATCTTCGTGGCGCTGAAGTAGGGATCGCAGAAGAGCCCGGTCCGGCTCCGCACGAGCTCCTCGCGGCCATCGGCCACGAGCTCGCGGCAGCGCGCCGTGGTTCGACGATCCTGCCACACGATCCCCGGACGCAGGGCCTCTCCCGTGCGGCGGTCGAGAGCGAAGACGGTCTCGCGCTGGTTCGTGATGCCGACCGCGGCGACGCCGGCCGCGGCGGGCTCGGCGAGGACCTCCGCGATCACCGCGTCCAGCGCGGCGAGGATGGCGGAGGCCTCGTGCTCGACCCACCCCGGGCGAGGGTAGCCCTGGGGAAACTCACGGTAGGCTCGCGCGAGGGGGCGGAGGTCGGCGTCGAACAGGAGGGCGGTGACGCCGGTCGTCCCGGCGTCCAGGGCGAGGATCGAGAGCGGCATTCGTGGAATGGTATCCGGAGTTCGAGGGAGGCAAACGGACTGCCAATGGAAGAACCCCGGCCCCCGCGTGCGCGGGCCGGGGTTCGAGGTCTCGTGACGGCTCTCTGCTAGTGTCCCGTACCTGAAGTTCGTAGGCAGAATCGACGAACACTCTCAAGGAT
>CAYRXS010000495.1:0-2726 GCA_964428225.1 uncultured Planctomycetaceae bacterium | reverse complement strand
CAGAATCCAGAAGCCGGCTCCTGCCGCAGCTTCGGTCCGCCTCATGAAGTCACGTCGGTTGGCTCGACGGTGCATCGGCTGGTCTCCCTCGCTCGTCGCCGATCGCTCAACGGAACGCGCACGTCTGCTGCGCTCGATCTGCAGGCCTGGGTTCCATGAGGCACCGAATGACGTACCTACGGTACCTTGCCCTCCTTGCGCAGGCAACCTCGCCTTTCCTCTCCAGCCAAGGGCAAGCACCGACGGCGAGGGACGGTCGAGGAGATTCCGCGCAACCGATCATGTCCTGCAGAACTGCGGTGTTTCGGGGGCACGGTAGCGAACCTTCAGATGCGGTGTTTCCAAGCGACGGTTGCCCCGTAACCTCGAATCGAGACAGCTCTCGAGTATTCCGCTCACGAGTTGCGTCCGTTCTACCGGGTACGGTGCCTGGCCGGTCTGGATCATTTCCTCGACTTTGCGCATCAGGCACGCGGAATAGGTCACGTTCGGCGTGGGCGGCAGATGGAAGAGCGTGGACTGGACCTGCGGCAAGCCTCGGACGCGGGCAGCAAAGGTGAAGTCCCCGACGGCCCCATTCAGCATGAGCAACGTTGCCCGGAATCCGTCCCGATACTCGATGAAGTACGCAGCCGGCTCCTGGACGAGCCGCGGCAACTCCCCGCTGTTCACGAGATCCTGCGGACGTGCATCCTTCAAGCTCTCTCCGAGAATGGCATTCGATCGCGACAGTGCCGCCTCCAACATTGCCTCCGACCATTGGCCTTGCTTGCCCGCGCGCCACACCGCGTCCCCATCGATCAACCGGACGGCTTTGACGCCGGTCTCGCCCCCGCGGCGACGCTCGACCATGCATTGCATGGCCTCGAGGGCGTGGAAGTCGTGGGCATCCGAGCCCCCGACGCCGACCATCAGCGCATCGGTGAGTTCGCAGTCGGCCGGGAGCTCGATCGAGGGGAGTCGCCACGTTACGGGCAATGACGAGCCGGCCAGCATCGGAAAGCCGAGCCGCTTCGAGGCCGTGACCATCTTCGCGGCCTTGGCGTAGCTGTAGGAGAGATGCTTGTCGTTGAACACGGGTACCGTGCGTCCGTCCGTCTCGAAGACGTCGACCACCTGCTCGAAGAACTCGTAGCGCGGATAGAGCTTCTGACCCTTCTCGTTGCTCGGGTAGTCGCCGTGCTCGCCAATGATCAGGACGGCGTCGACGGCAAGCTCCTTGCCTCCACAACGCAGCGCCTCGGCGATTGTCGGGAAGACCATAAATCCGAACTCACGGGCTCGAGCTTCGCTCTGGTCGCCGTCGGGCTTCTGGTCGACATAGAGCGAAACCACGTCGATCTCCGGCCGATGCCACCGTCCGTTGCGAGGGTAGCCGACCAGGAATCGGTCCCCCATGTGCTGGGCATGACTGAGGTAGGTCCAGATCGTGGCAACGATGGCGATCCGCTTGCGAGGTCCCTCGGCAGGCTCGGCGGACCACGCCCGTGGGCCGGCCAAGGCTGCGGCTCCGGTTGCTCCCAGGAAAGCGCGTCGCGTGACCATTACGTTCTCCAGAACGTCGACGCCTCGGTGGGCTGATAACGAATGCCGAGGTGCGGCGTCTCGATGCGCTTCTGTCCTCGCCAAAGCGATTCCACTCCGGCCGCCGTCACGCCGGTGGTCAGGAGCGTACGTTCAACGGGGTAGGGTGCTTCGCCCGCAACGAAGAGGGTCTCCATGTGGTACACCTGCGGGCTGAAGAAGTTACAGACCGCGTGCGGCGGCAAGTACATCAGACTCGAAAGCGGATTGCGCCGGCCCTTTACCCGGGCGGCAAAGGTGATGTCGGCAACCAGGCCTGTCAGCAGCAGGATCGTCCCCTTGAGTCCGTCGGCATGCTCATAGCGGTAGGCAACCGGATCGGGCACGACCGCAGGGAGCTGATCCACGTCGGGATACACGTGGTTGAAGCCTTTGCGCGTGGGGGTCAGGCTCTGGCTGCGGCACAGACAGGCCTCGAACAACGCCGGGCTCCATCCGCCGTTCGCCCACGACCCCGCTCGCATGGCGTCCCAGACCGCATCGCCGCGCAGGGCGTGGATCGCGACGACGCCCGTCTCTCCGCCCCGGCGCCGCTCGACCATGCCTTGGACGGTTTCGAGGCAATGGAAGTCGTGGCTGTCGATCCCCCCCACGCCGACCGACATCGCTTCGACCACCTCCGCCCCGAGCGGCATCTCGATCGGCGGGATGCGATTCGTGACCGGGAGCGATGACCCCGCCATCAAGGCGAACCCCATCGTCTGAGCCGTGTCCGTCATCTCGCGGGCCCATTCCCATTTCCACGAGAGGTGCTTGTCGTTGAACACCGGCGCCGTGCGTCCGCTGTCGCGGTACACGTCGACGATTTGCTGGAAGAATTCGTATCGCGGGTAGAGCGTCTGTCCCTTCTCGTTCTTCGGGTAGTCGCCGTGCTCTCCGATCAGCACCACGCCGTCGACGGCCAGCTTGGAGCCGCCAAGCGTCAGCGCCTCGGCGATCGAGGGGTAGATCTTCATGGAGGGAAACCGCCGGGCTCGGTCACGGCTCAAGTCCCCGTCGGGAAACTGATCGACGTAGAGCGAGACCAGATCCACGCGAGGACGGTGATGCCGATTCCCCCAGCCGTAGCCCCACAGGAAGCGGTCGACAATGTGCTGGGCGTGTGAGTACCGGAAATACCCGGTAACGACCGCCGCGATCTT
>CAYRXS010000494.1:0-2728 GCA_964428225.1 uncultured Planctomycetaceae bacterium | reverse complement strand
AGATCGGGGCGCTCCACCGGCTGCGCGGGCCGAGAACCGCCCCCGACCTGCTCGATCTCGACGGAATCGAAGGGACCCTCGAGGTCGAGCAGCCAGCCCGCGAGATGGAGCTCCCCGCCGCGCTGCTCGATCGTCTCGACGTACCCGTAGGGCAGCCCCAGGGGCTGGCGCTGGCGCACGGAAGCGCGCCGAGCCGCCTCCGAACGGTTGCGGTGCCCGGGTTGCAGCGGGCCGTGCAGCAGATCCTGCAGATCGGCCGCGCCGGACGTGACGCGCGCGACCTCGGCCAGTGCGCCCTCGAGCGCCTTCGTCGTGAGCTCGACGGCCTCGTCGTCGTGTGCGTACGACGCGAGCAGGTTGCCGTTCGTCAGCACGCCGCGCTTCACGCACTCCTGGACGAAGAGCGCCATCAGGCCCGCGGACGAGGCCCCCGCCACGGGCGCGAAGTGGAAGGTCATGCGCGCCGCCGGCCCGCCGAGCTCACAGGCCAGCCCGAGCCGATCGCGCGCTGCTCGCACCTCGTCGCGGACGCGCTCTCCCACCCGGGCCAAGTGCTCGGCCACCGGCTCCGAGCGATGGATCCCCAGGGCAGCTCTGGCCGCGGCGAGCGAGAGCGTCTCGCCTTGACAGGTCATGCCCCAGCCGACGCTCGGCAGGCTGCGCATCAGCTCCGCCTTGCCGACGAGCGCGGAGAGCGGCATGCCGTTCGAGAGCCCCTTGCCGAAGCAGGCCAGGTCCGGCACGACGCCGAACGCCTCCTGGGCGCCCCCCGGCGCGAGGCGGAAGCCCGTGATCATCTCGTCGAAGATCAGGACTGCGCCGTGCTCGCTGGAGAGGCGCCGCATGTGGTCGAGGTACCCCTCGCTCGGCAGCGCGACGCTCGTCGGCTCGAGGATCACCGCTGCGACCTCGCCCGCGAAGCGATCCAGCAACTCCTCCAGCGCGGCCGGATCGTCGTAGGGGAAGGAGTGCGTGGTCTCGAACGTCGGGGCGGGGATCCCCTGACAGCCGAGCAGGCCGATGTACCAGCCGTGGAAGCCGTGGAAGCCGCACTGCAGGATGCGCTGGCGGCCGGTTGCAGCGCGCGCGACGCGGATGGCCGCCGTCGTGACGTCCGAGCCGTTCTTGCCGAAGGCGACGCGTTCGGCGCAGGGGATCATCTCCCGGAGGATCTCGGCCACCTCGACCTCGAGTCTGTGGATCAGCGACAGCATGGGCCCGGCCTCCAACTGCTCGCGGATCGCCGCCTCGATCTCCGGCCGACGGTGTCCCAGCACGACGGGTCCTCGCCCGTTGATCCAGTCGATGTAGCTGCGCCCGGTCGAGTCGGTCAGCCGGCAGCCCTGCGCGCTCTCGGCGAATTGCGGGAGGACTCCACCCTCGTACTGCAGGACTCCCTCGACGGGGCTCGAGAGGCCGCCGTAGGCGAGCACCTCCCCGGCGCGGATCATCCAGTCCGCCGTGCTCGCGACCGGATCGACGGAGACGGCCGGGATGGCCATCTGCTCCTCGGGGAGCTCGCCCGTGATGACCAGATCGGTCACGAACGCCTCCATGCGACCGCAATCGACGATCGACCAGAGCTTGGCGCCGATGAGCATGTCGCGCGG
This sequence comes from uncultured Planctomycetaceae bacterium, assembly GCA_964428225.1. Taxonomy (GTDB): domain Bacteria; phylum Planctomycetota; class UBA1135; order UBA1135; genus JBFMCU01. The sequence goes on along the minus strand of CAYRXS010000494.1, from coordinate 1,118 downwards.
CTCCGGCTCGCGATACTCGCCGACCTGCACCCACTTGCCGTCGATCCGGTGGGACGTCGTCAAGAGGTCACCGCGGCGCTGGACCCTCCACTCGCCGGATTCTCCGCTCACGGGAACCTCTACCTGCAACTCGCCCGCCATGTGCCCGGCGACGCGGTGCGGCTGGCCGCTCACGATCATCCGCTGGACGTAGAAGCAGGTGGTCTGCAGCTCGTCCATCGCGTAGAGGGCGAAACACGCGACCTCGGAGCCCGTCTCGAACTCGCCGAGGTGGTAGCGTGCCGTCGCCGTGAAGTCCCCACGCACGAGGGTGGGGACGAAGAAGCCGACCGAGGTGATCTTCCCCAGGGACTGGGGCATGAACCGGATGGCGACCTGGTTCGCGGTCGCCTCCACCTTCACGCGCGCGCTCGCCGGGTAGCGATTGACGGCGAGCCCCCGGTCGCGGAAGGTCGGATCGTTGTCGGGGAAGACGAAGGGCAGCCCTCCGCTGACGAAGGCGTTCCGATCGACGAGGAGGCTCTGGAGGCGCCGGCACGCGTACTGGAAGGAGGCCTCGATCTCGTCGATGTGGTCGGCGAGACGGGCGTGCAGCGCCACCCTCGGCTCGGCACGGACGCCCTGGGTGGCCAGTTCGCGGAAGAACGCATCGCTGACCCATTCCGCGTCGGCGCCCTCCTGCGCGTCGAACTCGAAGCGCAGGGAGGGAGGCTCTCCGGTCATACGTGCGCGGATTGCGTGCCTTTCGCAGGCAGCTCTGAACGCCGCCCGTAGGCGATCACCGATCTCGATCGCCGCAGTGGGGGAGTGCTCTCCGTGCGGTGCGCCGCCACTGCCCGCCGTGAGATCGATGCGCGGTCTCTTCGGGGTTTCTTCCCGGGCCTTTTCCAAGCGGTTCCTCCTCGGTCGCCGTCGGGGTTGGTGCCTGGTGGCGCGGCAGCCCGCACTCATCGGCCCCCGGAACCTGTGCTGGATCTTAGGTGAGTCCAGCCACTAGCCACGGGTTCCCGAGTGGAACTAGCGGAAGGAGCAGCTTGCGGCCACGTGCGACCCTCTGCCACGACCAGCGAACTGGCGGAGGCGGAGGGATTCGAACCCCCGGTGGCTTGCGCCACGCC
>CAYRXS010000493.1:0-2776 GCA_964428225.1 uncultured Planctomycetaceae bacterium | reverse complement strand
CCTGCTCATGCAGGGCAAAGCGCCCAAGATCACGGACCTGGTCCGCTGGGCCATCCGGGGCTGAGAATCCCGCGTCGACTGCGGGGTCACTGCGACGGATCCGCCAGATAGCGTACGCGCAGGCGGTGACGGAACTCGGCGCCGCCGCTGTAGCCGTTGAAGAGCTCGATGTCGTCGGCGAAGTACGGCTCCTCGCGCTCGAGCTGGAGCCCCAGGGAGAAAAGCTGATCGACGGGACTGTTCAGGATCCCCTTCAGCACTGTCCGGGCCCGGGCGTCGAGCGAGATCGTCCGCACGAACGGATTGTTCTCGCCTTCCGTCCACGCGCCGACGGTGGCGAAGGGGGGACCGGTGGGGGTGTCGAACATGCTCCCGCAATGGTCGGCGCCCCAGTCCGGGTGCTCGGAGACGTTCTTCGTCAGCTGGCGCACCTCGACGCGGGTGCCCGGCCCGCCCGCGGGGGTGAGAACGGGCACGTCCAGCTCGATCGATTCGATCTGCGCGAGGTGGTGGATCCCATTCACGTCGAACTCGAGGAAAGCACGCGCCGTCCAGGTCCAGGGCCCGTCCTGCGTGTAACGGACGTGGACGAACCGACCGTCGCAGTTCGCGGTCGTATCCTCTCCGTAGCGCGTCGCCGCAACCACGATACCCGCATCGAGCTCGACCACTGCACCGAGCGGGAGGGCGGGGTACTCGCTCTCGTCCTCGAGGAGGTTCGTCAGGATATCGAGCTGGCTCCGGTCCAGATCCGTCCAGGGCGGAGCGTTGGTGTCTTCCAACGGTAGGGGCAGGTCCTCGAAAGCGCTGGCGTAGTCATCGGACGGATCTGCGTCGAGGTCCGCCGGATTCTGAGGCACCGATCCACCGAGTGTGTGATCCCACAGGCGGTAGAACTCCCGGGTGGTCTCGAATTCATCTCGCTTTTCGATCAGCTTGTGGGTGACGCTCCGGATCGCGCGGTGGTGCTTCCTGGCCAGGTAGTCCGCCGGAATCGAGCCGTCGATCGGCCGGAAGCTCGGGAAGAACAGCTCGGAGAATACGTAGTCCCGCGGGAAACCCGCCGAGGGCGGTGTGTAGTCCGGGTTGACGTAGTTGGCCATCGAGACGGAATCGCGGTCCGCGCTCGGCACCGGGGGTGAGACGTTACGGAACTGCTGGGCCGTGGCGTAGATGTCAGTGGCGCTGACGAGCTCGTTGCAGATCTCCCAGGTGCGCCCCCCGGGCGCGCGGATGATCAGCGGGACGTTCACCCCGCCCTGGTACACCGTTCCCTTGGCGTGCGCCCTGGTGAAAGGGTCCACGGAGACGGGTTTGGGGGTACCGTTGTCCCCGATGAAGATGACGGCGGTGTCCGTGTCGTCCACCTCCGCCAGCAGCCTGCCGATCTCCTGGTCCATCGCCTGCACCATGGCCCGAGACTTCCAGACGTCGTCGTCGCCGGCCGAAGCGCAGTCCGCGCACCAGTTCGCCCCGCAGTCGTAGCCGCTTTCCTCCGGACAGTGGAAGGGCTTGTGCGCCGCATGGTAGGAGACGTAGAGCAACCAGGGATCGGAAGGGGTATCCGGGTTATGGGCGACCAGCCAGTCGATCGCATCCTGCGTGGTCTTCACCGTGGCGTACTCGGTCTGGCGCTCCGGCGTGGTGGAAATCCCGTCCCACAGATCCCATTCAGTGTAGGACTCGCCATCCAGCAGCTCGGAACCGAGGTTCTCGTACGTCCCCGCGAACTCCGCGAAGCCCATGTCCAGCGGGTGGCCCGGCTTCTGGTCCACGTCGGCCAGGTGCCACTTTCCGAATGCAGCATTGACCGGGAAGAGGTCGGCCACGGTATCAAGATCCGTGCTCAGTCCAGGCCACTCCGGGTTCAGCGACCGGACGATGTAGCCCATCCCCGTCCTCGTCGCGCGCTGGCCGGTCAGGATCTGTGCGCGGGTCGGTGAGCACATCGGGCTCACCCAGGCGTTGGTGAAACGCACTCCATCCCGGGCGAGCTGGTCGATGTGAGGCGTGTACGGCACGGGGTGCGAGAACTCCCCCGACGAGTCCCAGTATTCCTGCTCGTAGATCCCGACCTGATCGACCCCTACGTCGTCGGCCACGATGATGATGACGTTCGCCGGATCGAGGTCCAGCGTCCCCATGCCGCCCCCGATGCCGCCCCGGCCCTGGGCCAGTGCCGTGGAGGATCCGACCATGCACGCGACCGCCAAGAGGACGACGCCCGTTCCGCGAATTGCCTGGTTCTTCATGTTCAATTGCCTTTCCGAGGTTCTCACTGCTACAGATCCGCCACGACGTGCAAGCGCAGCCGGTGACGCAGCTCCGATCCTCCGCCGCCCACGTTGTAGAGCTCGAGGACATCCGCGAAGTACGGCTCCTCTCGTTCGAGGTGGAGACCGAGGGAGAACCTCTTGGATGACTGCGAATCCGAGACCACCGCCTGCAGCGCCGCGACGGTCTCGGCGTCGAGCGTGATGGTCTTGGTGAACGGTTCGCTTCCCGTCCAGTCACCCACGGTGGCACTGGGAGCTCCCGTCGGGCTGTTGAAGAGGCCGCCGCACTCCAGGGGTTCGTAGTAGAGGTACTGGTAGACGTTCTTGTCCAGGCGGCGGACCTGGATGCGGGTTCCGGCTCCCGCCGCGGGAGTGCGAACGGCCACGTCCAGCTCCACCGACTCGATGTCCAGGCATTCCTCGAGGCCACTCACGTCGAATTCGAGGAACGCGCGCCCCGTCCAGGACCAGTTCCCCTGCTCCGTGTAGCGCACGTGGAT
>CAYRXS010000492.1:0-2810 GCA_964428225.1 uncultured Planctomycetaceae bacterium | reverse complement strand
CACCGACGAGCCCGACGCGGTGAAGTACGCACGCGTCGAGCTGGGGGGTGGGCTGGTGGGGTGGGGGGACGGCAAGCTCCTCGAGGGAACCGTGCACCTGATCGGGGTGCTCTCGCCGGCCCGGTTCACCGTGGTGCTCGCGGATCTCACGAAGAACGCGTCGGACGGGCTGCGTCGGGAGATCGCGGTCGCCTTCGAGCAGATGGGAGCTCCCGAAGGTCTGAAGACGGTCAAGTCGCAGCTCGCGAAGGAGAAGGACCACGCGATCGAGCGCTGCTGGCTGCGAGCCCTGGGTGCCTGCGCCCGGGACGACAAGGGCGCGCGCCGGACACTCCTCCAGGCGGCGAGCAAGGGGAAGGATCAGCTCCGGCGCCGCAACGCGATGATCGCGCTCGGCTACCTGGCGCCCGACGAGGACGTCCACGCACTGCTCCGCACCTCCCTCGCGTCCGGCCACGTCGACGACCGTCTCGCCGCGGCGTGCGCCATGGCCATCTCCCGCGACGTCCGATTCGTGCCCGACCTGCAGGCCGCGCTCGCCGAGGTGCAGAAGGGCGACCAGCAGAGAGCCCTCCAGCGCGCCCTGGACGTGCTCGAGGGCGGGAACCTGCAAGTCATCGAGAGAGTCGTGAGCGAGGTCGCCGGGGACGAGCTGCGGCGAGAGCGGGTCTTCTTCGCGCAGGGTCGCTGACCGGGGGGACCGACCCGGAGGTCGGTTCTTCACCCCAGGGAGCGTCACCCCCCTCTGGTCCTGGTTCAGGGAGGTTCTCGGGCGCGAGCCGTGGTTACCCATGGCCCAATCCCCACTAGCATCTTATACAGGAGGGAGAGGTTTCCCTCCCCACCCCGAGGACCGGTCCATGCGATTCCGATCTTGGCGAGCTCTGGGCACAGGCCTGGCGGGCCTGGTCATCGTCATGTCGACCGCCCCCTCCGCCCAGACGCCTCGGGTCCTGATCGAGACGGGGGACGAGGTCTTCCCCATCAAGACGATCACGAGCGTCGACTCCGTCTACGTCAGCGACGCGGGGGAGTGGATCGCCCTGGTCGACACGAACCGCCACCTGTCGATCGACTACGCCCTGGTTCGAAACGGGTTTCCGATGCTGGTGGAGGGCGATCGCCTGCCGGCGCCGCCGAACGCCTCGATCGACGGCTTCAGACAGTTCTCCATCAACAGCTCCTGCGGACTCGGGATGTCGCTGTTCCTGCGCGACGTCCCGGCCAGCGGGGACGAGGGTGCCTACTACGACACCCGGCTCCTGGCGCAAAAGGGGGAGCTCACGTCGGCCCCCGAGTTCGGTACGGGGACCCGGTGGCACGGCTTCTTCCACGTCCTGATCAACGACGAGAACGATTTCGTCGCCGTGAGCCTAGTCGAGGATCCGACCATTCCCTCGAACCCCGACTTCGCGCTCGTCCTCTTCACCACGGACGACGAGGGGAACGTCGTCTCGGAGAACGTCCTGGTGAAGCAGGGCGATCCGCTTCCGGACCAGAGCAGCAACGTCAAGGCGCTCGGCACGAGGCCGCTCGCCACCGACTTCAACAACCGGGGAGACTTCATCCTCTTCGTCTCCTCGACGGGCACCTCGTCATCCAACGAGAACATCTACCTCTCCATCGGCGGAGAGTGGACGAACGTCGCGCGAGAGGGCCATGAATCCCCCGTGGCGGGTCGGGAGTGGACCAGGCTCAGCGTCTTCCGGCTCGACATCAACGACCGGGGCGACTACGTCATCGCCGGCAAGCTCTCGGGATACGATGGGAACCACCTGATCGTCAGGAACGGGGAGAAGTTCCGTCAGGGCGGCGACTACCTCACGGCGCTGCCGAACTACGCGGTGCGGTCCTTCATCAACCTGCCGGTGTTCATCTCCGAGATGGGCAAGGTCTGCTGGAGCTGCGAGTTCACGGCGCCCGACGCCGACCGCGACCTGGCCATCTTCGTGGACGAGGCCCTGCTCGTCCGCGAAGGGGAGACGTTCATCGAGAACCAGTACATCACCGCCCTGTACGACAGTCGAACGGCCTTCTCCTGCTCCCCCAACGGTCGGTACGTCGCTTTCCGGGCGATGATGCCCGACAACGTGCAAGGGGCCTACCTGATCGACCTGGGGCTGGTCGAGCCGATGTCGGAGTGTCTCGGCAACGAGGGCACGCTGGTACACGCCTCGGGGTGGGCGCTGCTCGGACACCGGCTCGAGCTCGAGATGGCCGGAGGCCAGGCCCTGGGCGTGCTGCCGATCCTCTTCCTCTCCGGCTCGTCCGTGGCGGGCTGGCCTCCCTGCGGTATCGGCGGTTCCGCGGGCGAGCTCCTGATCGACCTCTCGCCCGCGGGGGGAAACCTGCTCTCCTTCGACGTCGGCCCCCCGTGGGGAGGAGCTCCTATCAGCTTCTTCCTCGACATTCCCGACGAGGCCGTGCTCGTCGGGGTGGAGACCTTCGCCCAGGGGCTCTTCTGGGACGTCGGCGATCAGTTCCCCGAGGCCAACCTGCGCCTGACGAGCGGACTGCGGATCGTGACCGCGGCCTCCTGAGCTCGCTCGCCGGCCGCCGGGACGAGGCCCGCCGCGCTCGACCTCACCTCCGGGGACGGCCGGCCGTCCGGGGGCGTCTCGTGTACGCGCGTTGCTTGACGCGATAGAAGGTCCGCATGCTCGGCAGCATCAGGATCACGAGCACCGCGATCGAGAAGACGACCGGGATCCCGTGGCGGATGCCGAAAGCCCAGAGGTAGTCCGGGGCCCGGGGGTGGTCGAAGTTCAGGGAGAGCAGCGGCGTGCACATCTTCAGGTTGAGGAGGAGGA
>CAYRXS010000491.1:0-2828 GCA_964428225.1 uncultured Planctomycetaceae bacterium | reverse complement strand
AGGGCGGCGATGTTCTCGCGGGCGATGATCCGGGCGCCGACCGCGGCCTGGAGGGCGACCTCGAAGAGGTGGCGGGGGATCTCCTTGCGCAGCTTGCGGATCGTGGTGCGACCGCGCCGGTCCGCCTGGGTGGAGTGGACGATGCTCGAGAGGGCGTCGACCTCGTCTCCCGCGACGAGGATGCGCAGCTTGACCAGGTCGTCCGCCTTGAAGCCGACGATCTCGTAGTTGAGCGTGCCGTAGCCCCGCGTCGCCGACTTCAGCTTGTCGTAGAAGTCGTAGATGATCTCCGCGAGGGGGATGTCGTAGACGAGCTGGACTCGGGTGGGGGAGAGGTACTCCTGGCGGAGGTAGACGCCTCGGTGGTCGTTGGCGATCTGCATCATCACCCCGATGAACTCCGAGGGAATCAGCAGCGAGACGCGGGCGATCGGCTCGAGCAGGCGCTCGTACTTGTCGGGAGCGGGGAGCTGGCCGGGTGAGTGGATCTCCTGGACCTCGCCCTCCTGCATCTCGATGCGGTAGGTGACGGTGGGCGCGGTCTGGATCATGTCCATGTCGTGCTCGCGCTCGAGCCGCTGCTGCACGATCTCCATGTGGAGCAGCCCGAGGAACCCGCACCGGAAGCCGAAGCCCAGCGCGTCCGAGGTGACCGGCTCGTAAGAGAAAGACGAGTCGGTCAGGGCGAGGGTCACGAGCGACTCGCGCAGCTTCTCGAACTCCCCGTTCGCGGTGGGGTAGAAGTCGGCGAACACCATGTGCTGAGCGGGCCGGTAGCCGGGGAGAGCGACGACCTCGGGCCCCTTGTGGATCGTCATCGTATCGCCGATCCTTACGTCGCCCAGGCGCTTGATGTTGGAGATGAAGTAGCCCACCTCTCCCGCGCCGAGCTCGTCCACCGGCATCATTCCCGGAGTGAAGCGCCCGATCTCGACCGCTTCGTACACCTTCCCGGTGTTGATCATGTGGATGCGGTCGCGCCGGCGGATGGTTCCGTCGACGACGCGCAGGTACACGATGATCCCCCGGTACTCGTCGTACACCGCGTCGAAGATCAGCGCCCGCAGGGGCGCGGCCGGGTCTTCGTCGGGAGGCGGGATTCGCTCGACGACCGTATCGAGGACATCGCGCACGCCCTTCCCCGTCTTCGCGGAGACCTGGAGCGAATCCGTGGCGTCGATGCCGATCGCCTGCTCGATCTCCTCCGCGACCTCGTCGGGCCGCGCGTGGGGCAGGTCGATCTTGTTGAGGACGGGCACGACCTCCAGGTCCGATTCCACCGCGAGATACGCGTTGGCCACCGTCTGCGCCTCCACGCCCTGGGCCGCGTCGACGAGCAGGAGGGCTCCCTCGCAGGCCTGGAGGCTCTTCTCGACCTCGTAGCTGAAGTCGACGTGACCGGGGGTGTCGATCAGGTTGAGCTCGTACCGATGTCCCCCGTGGTCGTGGTGGATCGTGACCGCACGCGCCTTGATCGTAATGCCCCGCTCGCGCTCCAGCTCCATGTCGTCGAGGAGCTGATCGCGCATGTCGCGCTTCTCGACGGCGTGGCATTCCTCGAGCATCCGATCGGCAAGAGTCGACTTGCCGTGATCGATGTGGGCGATGATCGAGAAGTTGCGGATGTACTTGGGGTCCACGGGAGCGCAGGCTCACGGTTCGTGAGCCGTCGAATTCAGGTCGCGGATTCGAGGAGGGCAGGGTGTCGGTCGGCGAGCTTCCGGATACGCGGCCCCGGTGGCTCACGGCGGCCTTCACCGCGGGAGTCGGCTCGGCGAAGCCTTGCCCGGTCGCCGCAAGACCTCCTCGGTGGAGAGGCAGCGCGGATCGTAGGTGATACGGTGCCGAAACGCCAAACGCCGTGGCCGGAAACCGGGAGGAGCTCCGACCTCTGCCGCGTCCTCGGGTCTCGACGACCATCTCCACCGGCGGTGCGTCGTGCCTGTAACCGAGCGCGAGCGAGATCCTAGTTGGAAGGTGCCGCCGGCTCGAGGGTCGACGGTTTCTTGCAGCAGGGTGCGAGGCGCGCGGTGGAGCTCTCCACCGCGGCCCGCAAGGACCAAAGATGTTGGAGGATCTACTATGATGATCGCAATCCGTGCCGCGACATCCCTGTTCATCGCAACTGCTCTCTGCGCGATTCCCCAAGCGCAGTGTTATCTCGACAAGACGATCACCTCCGATGCGAGTGAAAGGGCGAGCTTCGGCAAGTCGGTTTCGATGTACGGGGACACGCTCGTCATCGGCGCCGACTACGACTCGACCGTCTACCAATCCGCCGGGGCCGCCTACCTCTACGAGCGCGTCGATGGGGAATGGGAACAAGCGGCGAAGCTCATCGGCAGCACTACCGGGATGGGCGACAGCTTCGGGCGCTCCGTGTCCATGTGGAACGAGACGTTGCTCGTGGGAGGACCGGGGAACAACGTGCCCTTCCTGAACGGGGGAACCGTCTATGTGTTCGACAAGGTCGGGACTGCCTGGGTGGAGACGGCCACCCTCCATCCCCCGGCCGGTAGCTCTCCGTTCCTCACTGGCGAATCGGTTTCCCTTCACGAGGATACCGCCCTGGTCGGAGCGCGCCACGACCACCAGCTCGGATGGAACGTCGGAGCGGTCTACGTCCACGAACGCTCGGGGGGAATCTGGAGCCGGACTGCGAAGCTGCTCCCCGCCCCCGCCCCGGACAAAGGGGAGTTCGGGTACTCGGTGGCCGTGAGCGGTGACCTCGCGGTCGTCGGCGCTCCGACGGCGAATCCCCTCGGTGCGAACACCGGCGCCGTCTACCTCTTCCGGGCCGCCGATCTGGGCAAGCCCGGCGACGTCTC
>CAYRXS010000490.1:0-2829 GCA_964428225.1 uncultured Planctomycetaceae bacterium | reverse complement strand
GGCGCAACGAGCAGCAGCGCGCGATCGACGTGGCGATCGACCGCGGCGTCGGCTGGCTGCTGCGAAGCCAGAACCGCGACGGCTCCTGGGGACCGCACAACACCGAGCGGACCAACCACTGGGATCACCGCAACGCCCAGACCGCCTTCTCGATCTACACCCTGATCAAGAGCAAGGTCCCCCCGGACCACCCCGCGGTGCAGCGAGGCGTCGCGTATCTCCTCCAGGGCTTCCCCGACCGCAACTACGCGATCTCCTGCCAGCTCATGGCCTCCGGCGCCCTGGGCGAGCAGGCGCCCGAGGGACGGATGGAGGCCCTGCTCGAGGCCCTGCTCGACCTGCGCGTCGACCGCGAGGGCGCCTGGGGCTACCCGCACCATCCCTCGATCAGCGTCGACCTGTCGAACACCCAATACGCCGCCCTCGGGCTGCGGGCCGCGCAACAGTCGGGCGTGACCGTCAAGAAGAAGACCTGGACGGAGCTCGTCGAGGGCGTGCTCGAGCACCGCGAGGAGCCGCGCACCGTCCCCTGGCAGGATCCGTCGGGGGTGAGCTCGACGGGCGAGCGGGCCATCGCCGGCTTCCGCTACCTGCGCGGCGGCTCCTACGCGCCCACCTCGTCGATGACCGCGGCCGCGGTCTCGATCCTCGCCCTGTGCGCCGAAGGCCTGGGGCCGAGGGCTCCCGCCGGCGTGCGGCGCGACATCGCCCAGGCGCGGCAGACGGGACTCGCGTGGCTCGACCACCACTTCGCGGTCGACAAGAACCCGGGGGGAAAACCCGCCTGGCTCTTCTACTACCTCTACGGGCTCGAGCGCGTCGGCTCGCTGCTGGGCACCGATCGCATCGGCGCGCACGAGTGGTACTGGGAGGGCGCGGAGTTCCTCGTGAAGCGCCAGGGGGCGGGCGGCGAGTGGGCCACCGCGGGACCCACCGTCTGGCCGCCCCAGCCCATGATCGAGGCGAACACCTGCTTCGCCCTGCTCTTCCTGAACAAGGCCACCGCCCCCTCCTCGGGACCCTCGCGCAACCCGCGAGCCCGGGTCTGGGCCGCGGAGGATCCCGCCGCCGACGTGCAGGTCCGCGCGACGGGGAACTCGCAGCTCGCGATGTGGGTCGGCGGTCTCGGCGAGAAGGCGATCGAGCGGTTCACCTTCCGCGAAGGCCTCGTGGAGGGACTGCGGGTCGTGCGCGTGGAGTGGCTGGTCGGCGACGAGGTCGTGGCGACGGTGGCGGGCGATCCGGGTCGCGGCTGGCAGGGAGAGCGCTTCCCCTACCGCCACTCGTTCTCGCGGAACGGCACCTTTCCCGTGAAGGCCCGGGTCGTGGTCCTCGACCCCCGGGCCGAGGAGGGCGACGTCGAGGAGATCCCCCTCGAGTCGGCCGCGATGCCCGTCGAGGTCGACGACGTGCTCGAGGACTGGATGCTCGTCTACGCTCGAACCGACGCGACGAACCTGCTGCGCGAGATCGAGTTCCGGGCGCACGCCAGCACCACGCGGTCGGGCTACCACCCGGCGGGGGACGTGGCGGACGGGCTGCAGTTCACCTCCTGGCGCTCCGCAGCCGGCGATGCCTCTCCCCAGATCGTGCTGGAGCTCTCCCGCGTGGTGCGGGTCCAGCGGATCCTCCTCAGCCACGTGGACGCGAGCCCACGCGACGAGGGGCGGACCCCCCGGGTGACCAGGATCCGGATTCGCGTGAACAGGGAGCCGCGGGGGGTCGAGTACGATCTGCCCCACGACGGCCAGAGGAAGTCGGTCCTGGAGCTCGACGCGCGGATCACCGTCCGGCGGCTCGAGGTGACCGTCCTCGAGGTCGAGGGCAAACCGCCGGGCGGGAGCTCGGTGGGCTTCGCGGAGATCGAATTGCAGCGGCGCTGAAGGCACCGGACATCACGAACACGATGAGAACACGAGGTCGAGAAAGGTGGTTCGCGGCGAGCACGCTCGCCCTTCTCACGGTAGTCACGTCCTGCGGAGGGGGACCCGATCCCACGCTCTTCGCTCCCGAGGGCTTCACGCAGGAGGTCCCGGCCTCCACCGCGACGCTCGAGTTGATCGGCGTGGCGGGCGAGGTGCTCGAGGACGGCACGCGGATCGAGCCCTACTGGCTCGCGAAGACCGAGCTCACGTGGGAGGCCTTCGACGCCTGGCGTCTCGCGAACGACCTCCCCGAGGACGAGCGGGCCGCGGCCATCGACGCCGAGACCCGGCCCACCCGTCCCTACGGAGCGCCGGACTACGGCTGGGGCACCGAGGGGTTCGCGACGATCTCCATCTCCGCGCATTCCGCCGCGTCGTTCTGCGCGTGGCTCACCGAGAAGACGGGCCGGACGTGGCGACTGCCCACGGCGACGGAGTGGGAGCGCGCGTGTCGCGCGGGAGGCGATCCGCTCGCGGCGGGCATCGACGCCGTGGCCTGGACCGCGGAGAACGCGGAGAACCGGACGCACCCCGTGGGCACGAAGGCCGCCAACGCCTGGGGGTTCCACGACATGCTCGGGAACGCGGGCGAGTGGTGCCGCGCGGACGACGACGAGGGACGCGTTCTGTGCGGCGGCTCCTATGCCGATCCCACCGACGAGGTCGGTCCGGGATTCCGCCGAGAGGCGACCCCCGCCTGGAACGCGAGGGATCCGCAGCTCCCCCAGAGCGAGTGGTGGTTGTCGGACGGTCCCTTCTGCGGCTTCCGGCCGCTCTGCGAGGTGGACGCGAAGGAGGAGTGAGGGCGACTCCGGCGCCTCGACCCGCACTCCGGCGAGAACGCGCGAAGCTAAGGGCCCGCGCAGAAATAACTCCCGAGTTTCAGGTGGGCTCGATCGTGTAG
>CAYRXS010000489.1:0-2842 GCA_964428225.1 uncultured Planctomycetaceae bacterium | reverse complement strand
AGCGCCTCCTCTTCCCGCATGTCGGCGATGGCCGTGACCAGCTTGTCCTTCATTCCCCGATCTCCCCGGGTCTGTTGGTGGGCGTGCTCATCTCGGGTTGTGGGTCCCGAAAACCCAGTGCGGCCCCGCCATCGGGATCGCTCGATCGACTGTAGCAACGGGCGAGTCTGGCGCAAGGTCCAGGTTTCGGCCCCCGCACTGAGCCGGATACACGGCTCCCCCACCGGATCCCGCCGTTGCCCTCGGCCTGAGCTACGCCGCCACCCGTCCGTACCGATGGTACAATCCACCGAGTACGAGGGTGGCGATGATCGTGCCTTCCGATTCCACCGGACGAAGCATCGGGGAGTTCCGACGCGGCCGTATGTGTGGATAGGACGGGCTACGGAGGCCGGATCGTTCTGCTCTCTCGTCCTCCGCGATTCGGACGTGAGGAGCTGACGGCGAAGTGAGCGGGCGCGTCACGCGTCCGATGGGGAGAAACGCCGGGGACGGAAGGCTACGATGCGTGGTGTTCCGAGGCCCCGACCCATCGCCGTCATGATTCCCTTCCTTCTCCCTCTTCTCCTCCTGCCCATGGCCTTCGGGCGCTCGTCGCAGGACGAGGCACTGCTCACCTATCCCGACCTTCTGGCGTGGATGGTCGACCTCGACTGGCTCTGGACGCCGCCCGTGGAAGGGGAGAGGTGCATCCAGTTCGCGAGCTACGATCCCGGCTGCGAGATCGGCGTGGGACGCCAGGAGGCGAAGCCCTGGGATCCCAAGGGCTGGTACGCGAACATCGATCGCGGACACTATCTCCGCGAGGAGACGCGGGACGGGAAGACGGAGTACGTGCTTGCCGACGTCGCCGGTCCCGGAGCGATCGTGCGCATCTGGTCCGCGAATCCCACGGGGATCCTCTACTTCTACTTCGACGGGGCGACCGAGCCGACCTGGTCCGCGGGCTTCGAGGATCTGACCTCTGGGAAGGTCGAGCCCTTCGTTGAGCCGCTCGCGGGCGTGCGGGGCCGCGGGTGCAACTTTCACGCACCGCTTCCCTTCCAGGAGCACGTCAAGGTGACGTGCAGCGAGAACGACCATCACTTCCAGGTCGGGGTGAGGCTGCTGCCACCGGGGAGCACGGTGGAGTCGTTCCGCCCCGAGCTCCTGACGCGGTACGCCAATGAGATCGCCCACGCGCGCGAGCGGCTCCTCGGCTCTCCCGCGGGCGGGACTGCCGACGAGACCGCGTGGATGGCCGGCACGCTCACGATGACCGGTGATCCCGCTGATCCGTCCGAATGGGCGGAGGAGGGGTTGGAGATCCCCGGCCCCTGCATCGTTCGTGAGGTGACTCTGGACATCGGCCTACCCCACCTCGCGCGCGATCGCGCCGATCTCCTACGGCGGATCCTCTTCTGTGTCGCCCTGGATGGCCGGCGGACGGTCAAGGTGCCGGTGGGGGACTTCTTCGGCTCGGCCCCCGACTTCGCGCCGTATCTGTCGTATCCGATGAGCGTGGAACCGGGCGGCAAGGGCGTCTGCGCGTTCCCGATGCCCGTGCCCGGGACGGCGAGGATCTACCTCCTTGCCGACGGTTCCCTGCCCCCGACCGCGTTCGAGCTGGGCGTCCGCTACGAAAGCCGCGCCGTCCCCGACGACGCCCTCGCCTTCCACGCCTCCTGGCACCTGCAGAAGAAGGTGCGCACACGGCCCTTCTCCGACTTCCGCGTGCTCAACGCCGCGGGTCCGGGGCGCTTCGTGGGCTGCACGCTCGTGTTCCTGAACCCGAGCATTTACTGGTGGGGCGAGGGGGACGAGAAGTTCTTCGTGGACGGCGAGCGCTTCCCTTCGACCTTCGGCACCGGCACCGAGGACTACTTCGGCTACGCCTGGGCCGATCCGAATCCCTTCTGGAGCGCGTTCCACGCCCAGCCGCAGTGCGACGGTCCCGACAACTTCGGCTACACCTGCCTGAACCGCTGGCAGCTCCACGACCAGGTGCCGTTCCAGGAGTCCTTCCTCTTCGATCTCGAGATCTGGCACTGGAAGGACGTGTACGTGGACTACGCGACCACCGCGTACTGGTACGGGCGACCGGGGGCGTCCTCGGGATTGCCCTACGTGCCCGACCCGGAGTACCGGACGGTGGACGAGCCGGTACCGGAGGCGATCTTCCGCGCGAAGGGAGCAATCGAGGGCGAAGTGCTGCGGGTCTTGTCCGTGTCCGCGGGCGAGACCGAGGCTCCGCTCATGGGCTGGTACGCCGAGGAGCGCTGGAGCAACGAGCGGCAGCTCTTCTGGAAGGACGCGGGTCCCGGGGACGAGCTCACCCTGGCGGTACCCGTCGCCGAGGCGGGGCTCTACCTCGTGGAGGCCGTGTTCACGAGCGCGCCGGACTACGCGGTGGTCGGGGTCGCCTTGGGCGGGAAGAGGCTCGGCAATCCCGTCGACCTGTTCTCCCCGCACGTGGTCGAGCCAACGAAGCGTATCGCGCTCGGGGAGGTGCGGCTTCCCGCGGGAGAGGCGAACCTCGTGCTCCGGATCGAAGGTCGGAACGAGCGAGCGGTCCCTCGTCACCTCGTCGGTCTGGACTACCTGAGGCTGACTCGTCGTTAGTCGGCCCGGATTCCCCATTGCAGGACTGCGTTGCTCGGAGGGCAGGTTCGCACTTGGGATCGCAATGGGGAGCCATGGCAGCACCCTGCGGGGCCTGCCCGGGAGCCAGCCTTCTCATCCCATCTCGGCGGTTCTTGGGAGAGGGGTCGTCGTGCCCTATCCTACTTGCCATGAAGATGCTCACTACCGGTAACCGTTCACGACCCTCGCTCTGTTTTTCCTGAACTGTGGTCCTGAAGCG
>CAYRXS010000488.1:0-2843 GCA_964428225.1 uncultured Planctomycetaceae bacterium | reverse complement strand
CCAAGTAGCTCCTGGATCGGACGAACGTCCGCTTGCCGGACAACTCCCCCGCCGGGGCCAGGGGATTGCTGGCTCGTGGCACCTCCGGATGGGGAAGACGTACGGCGAGATCTCCTCATCGATCCGGCGGTGGAATCCGGCAAGGCCCGCTCACAGAACGCCAACGAGCAAGGCGGGCAGCGAGTCGAGGCAGGATCCGCAGGCCCCATATCCTCCCCTCGGAATCCGTGCAACACTATCGGCGTTCGCGGCATCCCTCTCCCTACCGATGGGAAGCAACCACCCCAGCATCTCCGCCGAAGAGCTCCTCCGCCACCGCAGCTGGATCGAGAGTCTGGCTCGGAGCCTCGTCGGCGATCCGCAGAGGGCGGACGACCTGGTTCAGGAGACCTACGCCGTGGCTCTCGGGCACCCGCCCGAAGGTGCGAAGGATCCGCCCGTCATGCGCGCGTGGCTGGCGAAGGTGATCCGGCGGATCTCCCTGCAGGTCGGACGCAGCGAGGCCCGGCGTAGCGTCCGGGAGAAGACGGCGGCACGACCCGAGGATCTGCCCTCGACCGGCGAGCTCGTGGCGCGAGCGGAGATGCAGAGCCACCTGGCCGACGCCGTCGTGGCGCTCGACGATCCGTACCGGGAAACCGTGCTGCTGCGCTACTTCGAGGGCCTATCCTCCGCCGAAATCGCACGGCGACTCGGCCTGCCCGGCGCCACGGTGCGATCGCGGCTGAAGCGCGGGCTCGAGAAGCTGCGAGCCGATCTGGATCGAAGGTACGGCGGCGAGCGCTCGGCGTGGTGCGGCGTGCTCGCGGGCTGCTTGCCGAAAGCGCCTCCCGTGGCGGTAGTTCCCACCGGTGGTGGATCCGAGATTCCCATTCTGCAAGGAGCACTGACCGTGAAGGGAGCACTTCAAACCGCCATCGCCGGCGCCGTCCTGTTGACCGCGGGAATCGGCGCGTGGACCTGGACTCGGGGGGACGATAGCGGGCACACCGTTGCGCCCGAAGGTGATCCGGCCACTCGGCCGGAGGTGACGCTGCCGGAAGAGCGACTCCCCGAGGATCTCGCGGCACCGCGGGAAACCGCTGAGCGAGCCGAGGTGACGACTGGCGCGGGCGAGGAGAGGATCGCGGAGGATCCGCTCACCGCCACCCGCGAGAGCGGCCACGCCACGGTGGCTGCCCGCATCGTCGATGAGCAGGGAAGCGGCATCCTGGGCGCCGTCTTCACCATCGTCGGTGCGGAGGCGGTCGGCTACAGCAGGGCGGGTGGCGACGTGCTTGTCGATGTCGAACTGGAGGGAACGCGCCTGACGACCGAGGTGACTGCGAGCCATCCCGGTCGGGCGACGCGCTGGCTGCCGGTGGTGGTGGAGCGCGGGTCCTCGATCCACCTGGGTGAAATCCTGCTCTCGCCCGCCGGTTCGCTGAGCGGTCGGATCCAGGACGGCGACGACCTCCCGATTGCGGGCGCGAAGGTCACGGTGAGCGGACTGGAAAGAGTGAAGCGGGATCCCGAGGAGCTGCGGCGCCGGGGGCCCGATCTGCCGGAGCACGCGCCGAGCGCCGAGAGCGACGCCGGAGGGTGGTTCTCCCTCGAGGGGATCGAGGTCGGGCGCGCGCGGGTCTGGGCGGGAGCCGAGGGCTTTGCCTGGAAGAGCGTCGGGCCAATCGAGATCCGGCGCGAGCGCGAGACCACCGACGTCCTCCTCACCCTCGAGCCCCTGCGCGACGACGATCGCATCGAAGGGCTCGTGCTCACTCCCGACGGCCATCCCCTGGCCGGGGCGTGGGTGCAGTACTGGTACACATCGGCCACGATCGGGGCCGGCGGCTCCGTGGCGACGGAGGCGGATGGAAGCTTCTCCCTGCTCCTCGAGCACCGCGTCCCGCACGACCTCGAGATCGAGGATGCCCAAGATCGCTGGTCGTCCCTGCGCCGGCCCGACGTCGCGCCCGGAAGCCGCGATCTCGTGTTTCGCTTCTCCGAGCCGGACTGGATGCAGGTGCTCGTCCGTGACGAGGACGGTGCGCCCGTCGAGGCCTTCGAGGTGATGGCCGGTGCCGCCGACGGGGAGCCTCACTCGCTGGAGCACTCCTGGAGCGAGGAGCGGCCCGATGGACGCGCGCGACTGCGACGCCCCGAGGAAGCGTTCTATATTCGGGTCCTGGCGCGCGGCTACCAGGCCTGGAAGAGTGAGACGTTCGAGCCGAGCGATCCGATCGAGACGATCGAAGCGACGCTGACCGCGATGCCGGGGATTCACGGCCGGGTCCTCTCCGGCGGGAAACCGCTGGAGGGGGCGCGCGTCTCCCTTCGGGAGGAGCTCTCCCCGTCGACCCTGGTCGTGAAGGACGGCTTCCGCTGCAAGCTCAGTCCGCGCGACGAAGACGAGACGCGGACCGATGAGAAGGGGAGGTTTCACCTCTTCACTCGTGACCGTCGATCGTATTGCGTGCGGGCCGAGGCGCCCGAGCACGCTCCGGGCGAGATCGGTCCTTTCCCGATCGACCCCGAAGTGGCGAGAGAGGACCTGGAGATCGCGCTGGGCGAGGGTGGCGCGATCGAGGGCCGGGTGCGCACGAGCCCGGGGATCGATCCGGCGGGCACCATCGTCGGCTTCAATCGCGGTGATGGCGACGCCAGGACGATCCGTGTCGGCCCCGACGGGTTCTTCCGGCTCGATCGTCTCACCCCCGGCCGATGGATGGTGGAGCGACGCGCCGAGGAGATCATCCCTGATCGCTCCAGCGTTTCGTGGTCCAGCACCGGAGCTGACATCCCGATGGACTTCAACTGCGAGGTCTTCGAGGGCCAAACCACCGTCTTCGACATCGATCTCCGGG
>CAYRXS010000487.1:0-2847 GCA_964428225.1 uncultured Planctomycetaceae bacterium | reverse complement strand
GTTATGCCACAAACGGCGCTTCACAAATAGGGGCTTGGTGAGGGATTCGGGCTAGGTCGAATTCGCGAATGCGGGGCGGGCCGTCGGGAAACCTCTCGCCGACTCGGGGGATGCGGGCGCCCGGCCCGCGGTCCGGATAGAATCACCGCGTGGAACGATTCCCATGAGCCGGATCCTCACCTTCCAGTACGAGCCCGAGGCGGCTCCGGTGATCCAGCGCTTGCTGTGTGGGGAGCTCGCGACGCGACGCCGGCCGGCCGAGGACCGCGAGGTGGTCTACTTCGACACCTTCGACTGGCGCGTGGCCCGGGCCGGCGGCGAGCTGCGGCTCGGGGGGAAGGGGCCGGAGAGGATGCTCTCCTGGTCGAGCGGGAACCGTCGGCCGCCGTTGCGCCAGGTCGTCCGCGACGAGCCGGCTTTCGCGGAGGACCTTCCCCGCGGTCCGCTGCGCGACGAGCTCGAGCGTCGCGTGGAGATGCGGCGGCTGCTGCCCGTGCTCGAGCTTCGGCGTCGGGACGAGGCCTTCGACGTCCTCGACGGTCGGGAGAAGACGGTGGCGCGCGTTCGCTTCGGGGAGCGCTCCGCGCGTCGCACCGGTTCGAGGGGGGAGTGGTTCGAGCTCCCCGCGGTCGTGGGCGTCGAGGGATTGCGCGGGTACGACGAGGAGCTCGAGCGCGTGCGCCGCTTCCTCGCCGATCAGCTCGACCTCGCCCCGCACGTGACGCGCGATCTGGAGGAGGCCGCGGGCGTCCTGGAGCTCGCGTTCGGTCGCGATCCCTCGAAGACCCGCCCTCATCTCGAGTCGGCCTCACGAGCCCTCGACGCGACGCGGGTCGTGATGGGCGCGCTCCTCGACGTCCTGCTCGTGAACGAGGACGGGACGCGGCGCCAGCTCGACACGGAGTTCCTCCACGACTTCCGCGTGGCCGTTCGTCGCGCGCGCTCGGTCCTGGGGCAGATCGACGACGTCCTGCCCTACGACGAGGCCGAGCACCTCGAACGGGAGCTGCGCTGGCTCGGCGCGGTGACGGGCCCCCTGCGGGACCTGGACGTGTTCCGTCTCCGGCTGCCGGAGTACGGAAGCGAGCTCTCGCCCACTTCGAACGAGCACCTCGTCCCCCTACACGACTTTCTGAAGCAGCGCCAGGCCGCGGAGCAGGCGCGGGTGGTCACCGCCCTCGACTCGAAGCGGTATCGCGAGCTGGTCGCCTCCTGGCGCTCGCTCGCGACCGGCGAGCCCGTGCCCCCCGTCCTTCCCTCGAAGGCGTTCCACCCGGTGCTCGAGGTCGTCTCCGATCGCATCTGGACGCGGTTCCGCAAGGTCCTCGACCGCGGCCTCGCGATCCGCCCGGAGACGCCGGCGAGCGAGGTGCACCGCGTGCGCATCGAGTGCAAGAAGCTGCGCAACCTGCTCGAGCTCTTCCGCAGCCTCTACGACGCGGCCGACGTCGATCCCGCCATCGCCAGCCTGAAGCGCCTGCAGACGAACCTCGGGGACTTCAACGACTTCGAGGTGCACGAGCAGATGCTCCTGAAGAGCGCGGAGGAGATGGCGGCCGAGGCCGAGGCGCCCGCGATCACGCTGCTGACGGTGGGCCGGCTCGCCGCGCAGCTCGAGGCGCGCCGGCGCGAGGAGCGGGAGCGGTTCCTCGAGCGCTTTGCGGCCTTCGCGCGACGCAAGAACCGCAAGCGGTTCCGCCGGCTGTTCAAGAGCCGTTCGGCGGGGGAGGTGGGCACGTGAAGGTCTTCGCCCTCTACCACATGAAGGGTGGAGTCGGGAAGACGGCCGGCGCGGTGAACCTCGCTCACCTCTCCGCCCGCGAAGGGCACCGCACGCTGCTGTGGGATCTCGATCCCCAGGGGGCGGCGACGTACTACTTCCGCATTCACCCGCGCTGCAAGGGTAGCGGTCGCCGGATGATCCGGGGCCGGGCGGATCCCGCGTACCTGATCCGCGCCAGCGACTACGAGGGGCTCGACGTGCTGCCCGCAGACTTCTCGGCGCGCAAGATGGAGAAGGCGCTCTCGGCGACGAAGCGTCCCGAGGAGCGGCTCGCGCGCCTGCTGGCCCCTATCGCGGACGAGTACGACCACGTCTATCTCGACTGCGCTCCGAACGTGTCCCCGGTGGCGGAGAGCGTCTTCTTCGCGGTGGATGCGCTGTTGATGCCGACGATCCCGACGACGCTCTCCCTGCGCACCTTCGCCCAGCTCGTGAAGCACCTGCGGGGAAGGAAGCGTCGGCCGCGGCTCTTGCCCTTCCTGTGCATGGTCGATCGCCGCAAGTCGTTGCACCGCGTGATCTGCGACTGGGTGGCGGCCAGCGCTCCCGGATTCCTGACGAGCGTGATTCCCTACTCGAGCCGCGTCGAGCAGATGGGTCTCCACCGTCGTCCCCTGACCGCCTTCGCCCCCTCGAGCGCCCCTTCCCGCGCCTACGAGCGCCTGTTCGGCGAGATCGCCGCCCGCCTCGCCCGCGACGACGACCCCCGCCTCTTCTCCAAGCGCACCCTCCGCATGCTCGACCTCGTCGGCCGGCAGAGCCCGTCAGACGCGGTGGCGCCCCCGGGGCGGGCTCATCGAAGCACCAGGTAGATCACGTAGACGGCGAGCGCCCAGAAGACCAGCGTCGCGATCACGACCGGGAGGGGCCCCGGCTTCGTCTCCCGCCCGAACAGCATCCAGAGGAGCTTCAGGATTCCCTCCGGCGCCCGGACGAACACCAGGAACGCTCCGCTCCACACCAGATCCCAGAGGTCGTCTTCGAACCAGGACATATGTACGTTGCTCTCTAGACTAGAGTTTCGCCCTCTTGGGGGTGGGGCTGAGCGTGTCGAGCTTCCCGAT
>CAYRXS010000486.1:0-2865 GCA_964428225.1 uncultured Planctomycetaceae bacterium | reverse complement strand
TTCCACCGTGCAGGGACGGTCGTCCCCGCGCCATGGATCCGCCGGACGGGTACGACGAGAACGCGCCGTTGTCCGTGCTGCAGGCGCGGGCCGTCGGCGTGCCCGTGGTGGCGACCGACGTCGCGGGGATCGCGGAGGTCGTCGAGGACGGCCGCCACGGACGCCTCGTCCCCCCCGGCGACGCCGAGGCGCTCGCGTCCGCGCTCGAGGAGGTGCTCGACGGGCGCCTCGGCCGCCTCGCGGATCCCGGGCTCCCCCTCTCCCTCGACGCGCACCTCGACGCGGTGGAGGCCATCCACGCCGAGGCCCGCGCGGGAGGCGACTGAGGCCGACGACGCCGCTCCCGGCGTCTTTCCTCCGTTTTCGCGACGCTCCGGCGTGGATCCCGTCTGGATCGGGTGTTCACCGAGACCGCCCCACGGGGCGCCGACCACGGGGGATTCCGATGACCGCACGCGACACCATGCCTCTCCTCGGAGCCCTCGTGCTCTCCGGCGCGGGCCTGGCCACCACGAGCCACGCGCAGGCGGGCTGGGTGCTGGACGAGCAGAAGATCAGCGACACCGTCGGCGGCTTCGGCGGAGGGCTCGACGACGAGGACTACTTCGGCGGCGCGGTGGCCTGGCTCGGGGATCTCGACGGGGACGGGATCGGCGACCTGGCCGTGGGGGCCACGGGGGACGACGTGGATCCCGTGTTCGACGACGAGCACGGCGCGGTCTGGATCCTCTTCCTGAACGCGGACGGGACGGCGAAGGCCGAGCAGAAGATCGACGAGACGCACGGTGGCTTCGGGGGAGACCTGCTGGAGTACGACTACTTCGGCTGCTCCCTCGCCTGCCCCGGGGACCTCGACGGGGACGGCGTGGTCGACCTCGCGGTCGGGGCCTGGCACGACGGCCGGCACCCGGGCGGGTCCTTCACGATGGAGGGGGCGATCTGGATCCTCTTCCTCAACCCGGACGGGACGGTGAAGGGCGAGCAGAAGATCAACGACACGAACGGCGGATTCGGCGGTGCCCTGGACAACCTCGATCACTTCGGCTGGTCGGTCGCTTCGCTGGGGGATCTCGACGACGACGGCACCCCCGACCTCGCGGTCGGGGCGCGCAACGACGACGACGCCGTATTCGACGCGGGAGCGGTGTGGATCCTCTTCATGAACCCGGACGGGACGGTCGGCGGGGAGCAAAAGATCAGCGGCGCCGCGGGGGGATTCGGAGGCACCCTGGATCAATGCGACTGGTTCGGCTGCGGCGTGGCGGGGATCGGGGATCTCGACGGGGATGGCATCGAAGACCTGGCCGTGGGAGCCCGGGGCGACGACGACGGGGGAGGTAGCTCGAAGGGCGCCATCTGGATCCTGTTCCTGCATCCCGACGGGACGGTGAAGGCCGAGCAGAAGATCAGCGCCCTGAGCGGCGGCTTCGGCGGTGTCACGAACCTCCTCGGCTCGACGCTGGGAGCTCTCGGCGACCTCGACGGGGACGGGAACCCGGAGGTGGCGTCCGGAACCCTCGGCCACGAGAGCGTCTGGATCCTCTTCCTCGCCGCCGACGGGACGGTGCGGAGCGAGCTGATGATCAACGCGTGCGGCGAGGGCGGCTTCGGCGGGGACTGCGATTACGCCGTGCACTTCGGGAGCGCGATCTGCTCCCTCGGCGACCACGACGGCGACGGCTTCCCGGACATGGCCGTCGGCTCGCAGTACAAGGACGACGGCGGCACGTGGCGCGGCGCGGTGTGGAACCTGTTCCTGCAGGGCTGCCCGGACGCGAGCGCGACCTTCCGCAACCCCGACGTCGGCGGCAGCACGAATCCCGCGGTCTACGACGTGACGGCTCCGCCGGTCCTCGGCGCGACCTTCTCCGCCTCGATCGCCACCGCGGGCATGGCCGGCAGCTGGCTCGTCGGCTACTCGACGCCGCTCACGTTCCCGACGCCGTGGGGCAACCTCCTCGTGAACACGAACGACCCGAACGGAGAGCTCCTCGGCATGCCGTTCGGCGTGGGGGATCCCGCGGTCATCGACCTGGTCGTGCCCGACGATCCCGCCCTCTGCGGCTTCATGTGCGCGACGCAGGGGCTTCGCTTCGGGAGCGGGCTCGACCTGACCAACGCCCAGGATCTTCGCCTCGGCCGCTAGCCGCCGATCTCCCCGGTTCTGCCCCCGGAATCGCGGGAATCCCCTATCCTCGGAGCCTTCTCACGCAACGCCCCCCCAGGGCCCGATCCAGGAGGAGTCCGATGACGGTACGTGGATTCGTGCGCTCTCTCGGCGCGCTCGCAATCGTTCTGGCCCCGGCGACCGCGCTCCACGCGCAGGCGGGCTGGGTGCTCGGCGAGCAGAAGATCAGCCAGGCCGCCGGCGGATTCGGCGGCTATGTCGTGAACGAGGGACACTTCGGCGAGGCGGTCGCCGGGCTCGGTGACCTCGACGGCGACGGCGTCGTGGACCTCGCGGTGGGAACTCCCTGGGACCACGACGGCGGGACCTGCCGGGGAGCGGTGTGGATCCTGTTCCTGAATGCGGACGGGACCGTGAAGTCCGAGCAGAAGATCAGCGACACCGCCGGCGGCTTCGGGGGCGTCCTCGACAACCACGGCTACTTCGGCACGGGCGTGGGCTGTATCGGCGACCTCGACGGCGACGGAGTCGTGGACCTCGGGGTCGGGGAGTTCAACGACCACAACGGAGGCGTCTACGGAACCGGCGCCGTCTGGATCCTGTTCCTCAACACGGACGGGACGGTGAAGGCCGAGCAGAAGATCAGCGCCACCGACGGGGGGTTCGGTGGAACCCTGGACCACAACGACGCGTTCGGCACGTCCATCACGTCCATCGGAGACCACGACGGCTACGGG
>CAYRXS010000485.1:0-2868 GCA_964428225.1 uncultured Planctomycetaceae bacterium | reverse complement strand
GCCGCGGCTCCGATCCGGTGTATACTGGGAGCGGTCACCCCGAGCCTGCGGGTGAGGGATCGGGGGGAAGGCGCAGTCGTGGTGGTCGCCGAATTCCTGTTCATCGCATTCGTGGTGGGCATGGTCACTGAAGCCTGGCTTGGCTTCTTCGGGACCTTCCTCGTTCTCTACGCCCTGTACCGATTCACGCGGCTGTCGGCCGTCCTCGCGCTCGCCCTCAGCTTCTACTGGGGCTTCCTCGGCTACCACCTGGGGGCCGCCACGGGCGAGTTTGGCGTTGCACCACTCCTCGCGGTGGCGGGCTTCCTAGTGGCGATCTGGGTGCACATCGAGGGCCTTTATCGGCCTTCCGCTCGCGCTCAAGGGGCGCCTGATTCGCAGCCGGTCGAGCCGCCAGACCGCGCGCAGCCGCGCGACCTGAGAGGTACACCGGGACCCGCGGGTATGTCCGCGTCGGCGGAGGTGATCGACGTCGAGTACCGCGTCGTCTCGCCCTGACGGGCGCCACGCCGGAACCCCCATTTCGCCACCGAATCGCCCAGAGGGCTGCAGGCCTCGCACCGCGATCCGACACCGGTTCTGCAGACCGAGCGCCCTGCTTCGGTCGATCGATGAGCAGCCCTCGCGCAGAGGTACTGCAGCCGATCTGCCGTGGTGGATGCGAGGGGGACGGAGTCTTCTGGTGCGAAGGTGATGGTCGTGATTACATAATATAGTGTATCAGGAAACAGCAAGATAAAGGGCCGGAGACATTCGTGTATCCCCCCGGAATCGCGATGGTTCTCATGGGAGACCATGAGCGCGGCAGGAGAAACTCTCCTGCGCGGAGTGCGGTGTCGCGCGAGCTCAGATGTGCGCGTTGACCGTGCCTGGGAGCCGCAGCGATCCCGCCGAAGAGGCCCCCTCACGGTCGCGTGGCTGGCGGGTGTTCGGTGGAAGTGCTGCGGGCCCGCTGCAGATCCAGGGTGTCTGCGCGGTTGGAGTCGTGCGTCGAGGAGGCAGGTCTCAGGGTCGCCTCCACGAATGCTCGCCGGGCTATTCGGGGGCGCCCTCCGGCGCCGCCGATCCACCGACGGAAGCTCCGCCGTCGCCTTCGGCGATGTGCCCGGTGTCCGTCTCACCATCCCGCAGCAGCTCCCTGACGGCGCATTTCCACGCGCGGTGCCGTTCGAGAGCGCTCGTGGATCGGGTCTTGGCGTCTCCGTCCGGAACCTCCGGGAGGTGGAGCATCATGCCGGCATAGTGGCGGTCGATCATCGATGCGATCTGCGCAAGACGCTGCTCGATCACCAGCAGTCGAGGTGTCTGCGAATCGACATCCGCCGCGATCCGAGCCTCCATCTCGGCGAGCAGTGTGTGCATGATCCGCCGACCCGGAGCCGCCTCCGCGGTTCGCACGCTCACAGCCAGGGTCAGCTCGTCCCTGATGGCGTAGAACTCCTCCAGGTCGGCGCGAACGCACTGGGAGACATTGAGGTTTCGCGCCGCCGCCTCGCGAAGGAGTCGATCGTACAAATCCCGAGGGACGTAGGATCGGACTTCGTACTGGGAGCGCTTACGCCTGGCCATCGCTGCTCTCTCCGCCCGCGCATTCTTCTGATTCACCTGCCGCCGGTGAGATCAATCCCTGGATTCTCTGGAGGTCGCGATCCTCCGTCGGCGCGCCCTTTGTCGTTCCCTGCTCGGCGCTCTTCTCAGCGGGGCTGCAAGGGGAGGGCTCTTTCGGGGGCTGCACAGGGGCCGTCTCGCCTGCTTCTGGAGCACCGTCCTGGGGAGTGCTACGCCAAGATTCGGCTCCCTCGCCTGTCCAGTCCCACTGCGTCTTGGGGATGCGATCAGAGGCCTGGGGAGCTGGAATCCGGGCTCGCTTCACGAACCCGTCGTGCTCGTGGTAGCGCAGCTTTCTCCCCAGGATCGGTCTCGCGCCGGCGGTGAAGATCAGCGTGGCGTCGTCCGGGAGGCGCATCGCCTCGTCGGGTGTGAGGAGCGGGCGGTGGGATTCCTGCTCCGAGGCCATCACGTGCATCAGCACCGGGTTCAGGCGGTTTCCGGTGTAGGTCCGCATCTCCTTGTGGACGGTCGTCGATCCGGCCATGTCGGAGAGAAGCCGCGCCGTCTCGACCTTGTTCGGGGCGTGGGCCACACGGACGTGGCAGTTGGAGATGATGCTCTCGTCGTGCCCGTAGGCGGCGTAGAGCTGCGAGAGATCCTGCACGATCAGGAAGGCCTTGATGCCGTAGCCGGGGAGGTATGAGAGCTGGGTCTGGAAGAAGTCGAGTCGGCCCAGGGTCGCGAACTCGTCCAGCATCAGCAGCAGCCGGTGGCGGTAGCGCGCCACCTGGTGCCCGTCCTCGAAGTCCATCTTTTCGGTGAGCCGGCGCCCGATCTGGTTGATGAGGAGCCGGAGGAGGGGCCTCATCCGGCTCAGATCGGAGGGCGGCACGGTCAGGTAGAGGCTCACGGGTCGCTCGTGGTGCATGAGATCGGTGATCGAGAAGTCGCAGGTGGAGGTGTTCCCAGCCACCAGATCGTCGTGGTAGAGGCTCAGGAACTTCGTGGCCGACGAGAGCACGCTCGAGCGCTCGTTCTCGGACTTGTTGAGGAGCGAGCGGGCGGCGCGTGCAACGGCAGGATGGGTCTTGGTGGGCTCTCCTGTCTGGGGGTTCTGCCAGCCCCGATCACCAGAGGGGTCGTGCTCGGCATCGAGCATCTCGTTGAGCACGTCTTCGATGGACCGACGGGGGTCGTTGAGAACATCGAGGCAGCCGCGGAGCGACTTGTCGCGGCCGGCGTAGAGCACGTGGAGGATGGTTCCGGTGAGCACCTCTTGCGCCGTCAGGTCCCAGTGGTCCTTGAGTCCGGCACCGT
>CAYRXS010000484.1:0-2910 GCA_964428225.1 uncultured Planctomycetaceae bacterium | reverse complement strand
ACCTCTTCGCCGACGACGTGGGACTGGGGATGACAATTGAGGCAGGCCTCATCCTCTCGGAGCTTCTCATCCGCCGGCGGATCCGGCGCATCCTCGTCCTCACCCCCGCGGCCCTCCGCGTACAGTGGCGGGATGAGATGTGGGACAAGTTCTCCCTGGGCTTCGAACTCGTCGACCGCCACGCCACCCAGCAGCTGCGCAAGCGCCTGGGAGTCGATGCGAACCCATGGCGGTCGTTCTCGCGCATCGTGGCCTCCTACTACTACCTGCGCCAGCCCGACGTCCTGGAGCAGTTCCTCTCCGCCTCTCGCTCCCCGGAGGGCTCTCCTCACCTCCCCTGGGATCTCCTGATCGTCGACGAGGTCCACAACCTCACGCCCGCGGCCTACGGGGACGACAGCGACCTCTGCCAGACGCTGCGCCGGATCTCTCCGCTCTTCGAGCACAGGATCTTCCTGACCGCGACCCCCCACAACGGGCACACGCGCTCCTTCACCGGCCTCCTCGAGCTCCTGGACCCGGTCCGCTTCAGCCGGGAGTCCGAGCTCCGCCCCGCTCAGCGGGACCGGGCGCGAAGCGTTGTGATCCGAAGGCTCAAGAGCGAGATCAATGCCCGCTCCGATCAGCCGCGTTTCTGTACGCGCCGGCCTCCCCAGGCCCTCGTCCTCGACCTGCACGAATCGGAGCGAGCTCTGGCCTCCGCCTTCGCCGCCTTCCGGTTGAAGATCGGCACGCTCATCGCCGGCGGCTCCCGCCGTCGCCGGCAGGTGGGGTCCTTCGCCGTGGAGATCCTCGGCAAGCGCCTCCTCTCGTGTCCCACGTCCTTCGCGGTCTCCTGGAGCCGCGTCAAGGAGGGCATGAAGTCCAGTGCGGACGAGTCCGAGGTGGTCGCCGCTCGCAGATCGCTACTCGACGAGACCTCCGACGACCGGGAAGCGGAGAGCCGGCTGGACACGGCCTCGGCGACCGTGGGCGCATGGATGGCGCCCTTGGCCGATCAGCTCCGCGGCGAGGTGGCCGCCGTGGACGCCGCGCTCGTCGCCATGGGTCTCGGCGGCGAGAACGAGGAGCCGACCGAGGTCGATCCCACCCATGACGCGCGCTACGACGCGCTCCTCTCCCTGCTCGAGCGTCACCTCCTGACGGGAGCCTCCTGGCGGGACGACGAGCGTCTCGTGCTCTTCACCGAGTACAAGACCACCCTCGACTACCTGCTGCGCCGTCTTCGAGTCCTGGCCGATCGGCCGGAGCGGATCCGCCCCCTCTACGGAGGCATGCAGGACGACGAGCGTGAAGCCGTGAAACGGGCATTCAACGATCCCGAGGACCCCGTCCGGATCCTGGTGGCGACCGACGCCGCCTCGGAGGGGCTCAACCTCCAGCGCACCGCCCGTCTGCTCCTGCACTTCGCCGTCCCCTGGAACCCGGCCCGGATCGAGCAGCGGAACGGCCGGCTGGACCGACACGGGCAGAACCGCGACGTCGTCGTCCACCACTTCGTGAGCGACGACGACCAGGACCTCTCCTTCCTCGCGCACGTAGTCAACAAGGTCCACACGATCCGAGACGAGCTCGGGTCCGTGGGAGACGTGTTCGACGAGGCCACCCACCGGCGCCTCGTCGCCGGCGAGGACCTTGCCACCGTCCGTGCCGATCTGGACCGCCGCCTCGAGGCCGCCCGGCGCAAGGAAGACGTTCCCCGAGACTCCACGGCCGTGGCTGGATCCGACCACGAGGCAACGGAGTCGACTCCCGGCGCCGACCTTGAAGCCGTCGCGGCCGAGATCGACCTCGATCCCCTCTCGCTGCAGCGCACCCTGGACGCCGCCATGGCGATCGGCATCGGGCGTCCCCGCGTCACGGAGCCCGACGCCGCCGGCCGGTCGAGGATCATCCACCCGATCCCCGGAACTTGGACCCCTGTCGTGGACGACACCCTGCGCCGGCCCCTCGCGAAGGGCTCGCTGGGCCCACTCCCCGACCTCGTGTTCGACTCCGAAGCCCTGGTGGAGGAGGTGGGACAGTACCGAGTCTTCCGCCCCCGCCCCGACGCCGCCCTCGTCCACCTCGCGCACCCGGTCATTCTCCAGGCCCTGAGCGCGCTTGCCCGACAGCGCTACCCCGGTGCGGTCGAGCGTGCGGCCTCCCGTTGGCTCCTCACCACCGGAGCCGTGCCGCAGGGGACCGACGCCCTCCTCCGGCTCAGCATCGAGGAGTACGCCGTCAACGAGCTCCGCGAGACCTACCACCACTGGGTTCGGACCATCGAGGTGCCGGTGACGGACGGCACCCTCGGGGCCCCGCTTCCCCATCGAGCCGCGCGCGAACTCCACGACACCGAGCCGACCCGAGGCGCCCGGGACTTCGACCGCGCCCGCGAGCTATGGGACGAGATCGAGCTCGACGTCAAGGACCTGGTGGCCGAGACAAGAACGGCCCTCACCACGGAGCTGCGGAACCAGCTCGATCGCGAAGGCGAACGCGCCAGGGACCGGGAGAGCCGCCGCTACGCCAGCCGCCAGGCCGAGGTGGGAGCGCTGCTCCGAGAGAGCTCCCTCGCCAAGATCGAGCGGGAGATCGAGGAGCTCAGGCGCAAGCAGCAGCAGGGGGAGCTCTTCGACCGAGACAGGATCCTCGAGGATCTCGACCGCTCCATCGAAGACCGCGAGGAGGAGCTACGCCGCCGCCGCAAGCACTACGAGGAGGTCCGCGAGCAGCTCACTCGGGAGCGCGAGCGCATCGTTCGCGATCTCCTCCCGAAGCGGTATGCGATGCGAGGCGAGGCCCAGGTCTTCCCCCTCTGCGTCGAGATCGTCCTTCCGAGGAGCGCGTCATGAGCACGGCGACCGATCCCAAGACGCGGGGGGCCAGCCTGAGGCACGAGGGCATGCTCTTGAGCCCTGCGCAGCT
>CAYRXS010000483.1:0-2933 GCA_964428225.1 uncultured Planctomycetaceae bacterium | reverse complement strand
TGGTAGCGGCAGACTAAAAAGGGACCCCGCGGCAAGCTGAAAAGGGACCCCTGGATCCAGAGGCAAGGGTCCTCGAGGCGCGGTATCGAGAGGGGATTGCCCTCCATCCAGCCGTCCTCCGGAGGACCGAGGAGGTGATCCGAGTGTCCCAGTGGGCCGAGGTTCGGCAAATGTTCTACGCCGATGGGATTTCTAAGAAGGAGATTGCCCGGCGATTCGGGCTCGACGTCAAGACCGTGCGGCGGGCGCTGGTACGCGAGAAGGCACCGGTGCGCCGGGAGTCGCCGCCACGCGGCCGCCGGCTGGATCCGTGGCGTTCGCAGATCGAGGCGTGGTTGCGGGAGGATCACAAGCTGACGGCCAAGCGGATCCGCACACTCTTGGTGCCTCTCGCCGGTCCGGTGCCGTCGCGGACAGTGCGGGCGTACGTGGCGGGGATCCGCGCGGAGTTGTTTGCGCGGGAGGCCTTCGTCCACCGGACGCATCGCCCGGGTGACACGATGGAGGGAGACTTTGGCGAGTCGTGGGCGGTGGTTGCGGGCATGCTGCGCAAGGTCAAGTACTTCGTGGCGACGCTGCCCTGCAGCAACGTCTACTTCGCCAAGGCGTATCCGGTCGAGCGTCTGGAGTGTCTGCTCGACGGTCTCGCGGAGGCGTTTTGCCATCTGGGAGGCGTGCCGCGGCGTGGCGTGCTGGACAACACATCGCTGGCGGTCAAGAAGGTCCTGTCGGGCGCTCACCGGGAGGAGACGGAGGCCTTCCACGCCTTCCGCGGGGCGTATCCGTTCCACGTGGACTTCTGTGCGCCGGGCAAGGGCTGCGAGAAGGGCTCGTCGGAGACGGGAGTCAAGTACGTACGGAACAATGTCTTTCGCCCGTTGCCGCACGTCGAGAGCTTCGGGCAACTCAATGCGCGGATCCTCGAGGAACTCGATCGCGACCTCGACGTCCGCACGGTGGCCGACGGGCGCAGCGTGCGGGAGGCCTGGGCAGCAGAGCGGGCGCACCTGCGGCCGCTGCCGCTGCATCCTCCCGAGACCTGCCGCACGCTGGCGCGGGTGGCGGACAAGTTCGGCCATGTGCGGGTGGATCGCGTGACGTACTCGCTCCCGATTGCCTACGCGTACCGGCCGACCTTTACGAAGCTCTTCCACGACCGGGTCGAGTTCGCTGTAGACGGCCAGGTCGTGGCCCGACACGAGCGATCCTTCGAGCAAGGCGCGCTGGTGCTGGATCCGCGCCACGTGCTGCCGCTGCTCGAGCGCAAGTCGCGCGCGGTGAGCGAGGCGACGGCGCTGATGCAGTGGAAGCTCCCGCCGGTCTTCCAGACGTTGCGCGACGCGCTGAGGCCGCACACACGCCGGCCGGACCGCGAGTGGGTCCAGATCCTGCGGTTGCTGGAGGGCCACCGGGAGGCCGAGGTCGAGGCGGCGGTCGCCGAGGCGCTGGAGCGGGGTTCGCCGCGGCTCGAGACCGTGCGGCTGCTGCTGCGCCGACGCGATGAGGGCGATGCCCCGCGACTCGAGCCTGCGCCGGTTCCGCGTCCCGACCTCGCCACGCTGAGCGTCGAGGCTCCGGCTCTTTCGGCGTACGACACGTTGTGGGGAGGCGCCTGATGGCCGACGTCAAGATCGCCGAGCCGCCCCACCTGCTCACGGACCTCAAGACGCTGTGCCTGGCCACCATCGGGGCTCACTGGGAGCGCTTCGCCCAGGAGGCGCGGAGGAAGCGTCAGCCCCACGCCGACTACCTGGCCGACCTGGTGAGCTTCGAGGTCGCCAAGCGGCGCGAGCGGCGCATCCAGCGCCGCATCCAGGACGCGCGCTTTCCAATCCTCAAGACGCTCGACGGCTTCGACTTCTCTGCGCAACCCGGACTCGATCGCGACGAGACCCTCGAGCTGTTTCGCTGCGAGTTCCTCGAACAGGCCGCCAATGTCGTGCTGCTCGGCGGGGTCGGGACGGGCAAGACGCATCTCGCCATCGCGCTGGGCATGGCTTGCTGCCAGCAAGACCATCGCGTGCGCTTTACGACCGCGGCCGAGCTCACCAACACCTTTGTCGAAGCCAAGAGCGAGGGGCGCCTGTCCCGCAAGCTCGAGCAGATGGCGCGCTACGACGTCGTCATCCTAGACGAGCTCGGCTACGTCCCGTTCGATCGCGAAGGTGCCGATCTGCTCTTCAGCTTCATCACCCGCGTGTACGAACGCCGCAGCCTGGTCGTGACCACCAACTTGCCCTTCGCGAAGTGGTCCGAGGTCTTCCACGACGCCACCGCTGCCGCGGCCGTGATCGACCGCATCGTCCACCACGCGACGGTGCTCCAGACCCAGGGCTCCAGCTATCGGCTCAAGACGGCCAAGACCCGCAGCCGGGGGAGGAAACCCATGAGCACCCCATGACGTCGCGCGTTCGGCCCCCCTCCAGTCGCCCTCCGGGCTCCTTCCGGCGGGCCGAACGCAGAGAAAACCAGGGGGGGGCCCTTTTGAACTCGCCACGGAGGTCCCTTTTTCTCTTGCCACCACCACCTGTGTGGCTTTCCGCCTAAATGGACGGCGTCAGCACCCCGATCTATATGATTTCGCGGCTCAATGTCCCAGCCTGTGCGTGCCCCTGTCAACGCTTCGCCGACCCCCTCGCGGAAGCCTGCGCATGACTCGGGGTCATCGTGGTTCGCTACTCCTTCGATGTACGGCTCTTCCATCCGCTCCTCCATGCCGGTTTATCCCGGCGCTCCCATACCCCTATGATGCCCATCCGCCGTCGCTCCGGCGTGTCTCCCGCGCCGCCTTAGTCGCCTTCGAGCGCGCCCCGCACGCTCTCGAGGAGGGCCGACGCGGTGAAGGGCTTGCGCAGGAGGGGAACGTTCTCTGGATCGAAGCCGTGAGCGACGAGGCGGTCGAGCGTGTGCTCACACTCGCGACGCGCGCTCCC
>CAYRXS010000482.1:0-2963 GCA_964428225.1 uncultured Planctomycetaceae bacterium | reverse complement strand
GTACTGCACCTCCGAGGGCTCCGACGACCTCTACCACTACGATCAGTCCGGCACGCTTCTGGGGAGCTTCGGGCTCCCGCCCGGCCTACCTGCATTCCTGACCGTCGTCCGCGACCCCGGCCCCGATGCCACCTGCCTGTGGTACTGTGGCTCGGGCATCAACGTGGCAACCGATGGCTTCGCGGTGACCAGCCCCGCCGTCCTTGGCGGCACGTTCGGCGCCTCCGTCAGTGGTTGCGCACCCGGCAACATCGGCGCTCTGCTCGTCGCCTATTTCACGCCGCTCACGGCCTCGAGCCCGTGGGGCGAGGTCTTGGTCAACATCACCGATCCGAGCGGTGAGCTGCTGGGGATGCCATTGAGCCTGGGGACTCCCGCCGTTTTCAGCATGCCGATCCCGCACCAGCCCCTGTACCCCGGCCTCGTGGTCTTCACCCAGGCGGCGAGCTTCGGCGGGTCCATCTGCCTGCACTGTGCCTACGAGTGCACGGTGGGGTATTGATATGAGGGAGAGCGGGCTCCGGGAGGTCGACCCCGGAGCCCCTATCCTCCGTCCCCGTCGTCCACGTAGCCGATCCCGCGCAGGAGCTCCATCGTCGCCTCGCCCGCGCCGAAGCTCCTCGCGGGCCGGAGACGCTCCAGGCTCTCGACGCGCTTCTCGATCGCCGTGCGCAGGCGCTCGACCTTTGTGGATTCCCGAGCGCCGAGGTCGGTCGTTTCGCGCGGATCCGCGGCCAGGTCGAACAGGCGATGCCGTGGATCCACGGCAGGATCCGCCGCCGGCCAGGGCTTGCCGTCGGGAGCGTAGTGCAGCACGTCGTTGCCCACGCGCAGGCCGAACATCGGACTGCAGCGGTTCCCGCTCCACCACCCGTGGCGGGTAGAGAAGAACACGGTGGAGCGTGGATCGTTCCGATTCGTCTCGAGGATCAGGTCGATCGGATCCGTGGCGCCGGTGAGGCTCACCCCTCCCAGACGGGCGAGGGTCGGGGCGAGGTGCCGGTTCGAGACCGGCGTGTCGATGCGCGCGCCCGCGTCGATGCCCGGTCCCGCCAGCACGAGGGGGACACGGACGAGCTCGCCGTAGATGGTGTGTCCGTGCGCCAGGAAACCACGGTCGAAGAGCTCCTCACCGTGGTCGCTCGTGAAGACCACCACCGTCTCGTCGTCGAGCCCCAGTCGCTCGAGCTGGTCGAGCAGCTTGCCGAGCCAGTAATCCCCGCTCCATACGCACGCGTCGTAGAGATCGGAATACCACGCTTGCTCCTCGGCCGACACCAAGGCGTCCGTCCGCGGCGCGCCGTGCTCGTCATGTCCTTCCCCGCGCCGGAGCTGATGAACGAGCTCCTTGTAGCGATTCATGTCGAAGCCCGGGGGCGCGTGCGGGGCGATCCGTTTTCGAGCCTCGGGAAGTGGCACGTATGGAGCGTGGGGATCCACGAGGTGGAGGTACAGCATGAAGCGGGATCCGGCGTGGCTCTCGATCCATGCCTCGACCTCCGAGAAGAACTCGTCCGACTTCCGGAATCCGTCCCGCGAGCCGCGGAAGAGCTCGAATCCCTGGCTGAAGTTGCGAGAGTCCGTGATGAGCGGGTTCCCCGACCAGGCCGCCGTCGTGAAGCCGCCACGCTGCAACACCTCGGCCACGGTCACGATCTGTTGTGAGAGGAAGCACGACCCCTGGTCGAGGACACCGTGCTGCTGAGGATGCATGCCCGTGAGGATCGAAGCCGTGGATGGCCAGGTCCAGTTGGAGGTGGAGTAGGCAGCCTCGTAGGTGAGGCCTCGAGCCGCCTGCCGCTCGAGATGAGGCGAGGTGGCGCGCTCGTAGCCGTATACCGAGAGGCGGTCCACCCGCAGCGTGTCCTGGACCACGACCACTAGATTCGGAGTCTCCGGCGTCGAACGCGTGCGCTCCACGAAGACCGGACGTTCCAGGAGCATCCGACCGAATCCAGCCCGGACGGGTATGGGGGAGTCGAGCGTCTCGCCCCGATGGTCGAACAGCGAGGTGCGCAGGGTCACCACCTCTCCCCCTCGTAGCGGAAGGCCGACTTCTCCCCCGATGGTCACCCAGGACGTTCCGAGCGGCTTGGCGTTCCTCTCCACCCGGATTCGCGTCGCAAAGACTGATTCGCCGTCGACGAGCACCTCGAATCCGCAGGCCACCGCGGGGTGTTGCGCGGGCAGGTGCTGCACCACCGCGACGTCAACGCCGACTCGGGCGCGGAGGATGGACGGTCCGTGCTCCGGCGCCACGTCGAACGTGACCTCGGCCGGAGGAGCCAGGACCAGGGCGGGTATACCGGAGCCGTCGCGCTGTCGACTCGGTGACGGGGTGAGGATGTCGATCTCGGGGGGAAGAGCGGGGTGCTCCCGCACGCTCGTCCAGAAGGTCCCCTGACCCAGGAGGTCGGCCACCAGCTCCTGCGTTTCGAAGACCTCGGCGGGAGGCGAGTCGCCTCCACAGGCGTCGGCGGCGACCGTGGCACTGACGAGGAGAGCGAACCGGGCCACTCGGCGTGGTAAGGACAAGGGCGGGAACCGTGCTTGCATTCGTTTCGGGGCGGCGACGTCGAGAATCCTACCGCCAATCCCCGACTACGGTACGGACGGCGCGGTGCCCCGACAATCACGAAGGGACGACGGAGGTCTCGGCTACCGCATGCCACGCCTCTTCGGCTTCGGGGGCTGGCCACCGGCTTCTATCTCGGAGCCGAGTCTTCGCCGCCCAGCAGCTTCGCCATTCCCTCGCCCAGGGCGTTTCCGACCAGGAAGTAGCTCTCCGCGTTGCCGAACCAGTGATGGCCGTGGCTCCGGTTCGGGGACGCCTCGGCCGGGCGGGCGAAGTCGGTGGTCGAGACGAACGTCATCGTCCCCTCGAATTCCGGACGCGCGGCCGCGGCGGCCTGGACGGATAGGTGCGCCAAGTTGCCTCCTGCGGCAACGCTCTCGGCCTTGCG
>CAYRXS010000481.1:0-2979 GCA_964428225.1 uncultured Planctomycetaceae bacterium | reverse complement strand
CCCGCTTCAGGACCACAGTTCAGGAAAAACAGAGCGAGGGTCGTGAACGGTTACATGTTGGGGAACCCCCCAGCTACTCGGGATTGCGGAATCGCGCGTGCACCATCATTCAGTCTTCGGGAACCATTGACCTTTCTATGGTGTGACCGTACTGCTAGGCTGCAAAGTGACATCTGCGCCCATAAGACGAACACTTCTTCGAGGTGAGATGTAGAAACAAATCGGAGAAAGTTCGGGCGGGCTTGTTCTCGGGCTCGATGCGTTGGTAGCCGCGTACGATTGCCCCGCCTGCCCGGACCACACGCCGAAGCGGACGCTCTTCGACCTGCTCGACGCGCCCGCCGTCGGCATCACCCTGACCGAGGGTCTCGCCATGAGGCCGCCGGCCAGCGTGTGCGGCCTGCTGCTCGGCCATCCCGAGTCGCGCTACTTCGGCATCGGCCGCATCGGCGCCGACCAGGTCGAGGACTACGCCCGGCGCATGGGACTTCGGGTCGACGAGGCGGAGAAGCGTCTCGCCGCCGAGCTCGGCTACGATCCGGACGAGGCCTGAGGTCGGCGCTCCGCGGGCGGCTCGTGCTATGCTCCCGCGTCACGAGCGATCACCCCCTCCGGAGAGCCCCGCCATGCGCCGCGCCTCACGTCCGTTTGCGATTTCGTCTCTTGTCCTCTGCCTCGCCCTGACGGCGGCCTGCGGCTCCGCCCCCGCGGATCCGTCCCCCACGTCCTCCGTCGAGCCTCCGGCCGAGACACCCACCGATCCTCTCCCGGAGGAGCCGGACACGGCCCCGGAGCTTTCTCCCGACGAGCCCGAGCCAGCCGATGAGCCTCTTCCCGACGAGCCGCTCGTCGTCGAGCCTCCCGCCGAGCCGCCGCCCGTCGTCGCCGAGGACCGCATGGCCTGGTGGCGCGAGGCGCGCTTCGGGCTCTTCCTCCACTGGGGGCTCTACGCCATTCCCGCCGGCGAGTGGGGAGAGGGCAAGAACCACGCCGAGTGGATCCTGACCACGGCCCAGATCCCCGTCGCGAAGTACGAGGAGTTCGTCGGCCAGTTCGACCCCGTGGACTTCGACGCCGACGCGTGGGTGCGCATGGCCAAGCGCGCGGGGATGAAGTACATCGTCATCACGAGCAAGCACCACGACGGCTTCTGCCTGTTCGACTCGGCCCACACCGACTACGACGTGATGTCGACGCCCTTCCGCCGGGACATCCTGGCGGAGCTCGCCGAGGCCTGCCAGCGCGAGGGGCTGAAGATGTGCTGGTACCACTCGATCATGGACTGGCACCACTCCGACTACCTCCCGCGGCGCGGCTGGGAGTCGCGCTCGGCGGAGGGAGCGGATCTCGACCGCTACGTCGCCTACATGCGCGCGCAGGTGGAGGAGCTGCTGACGAACTACGGCGAGATCGGGGTGATGTGGTTCGACGGCGAGTGGGAGGGCTCGTGGTCCCACGAGCGCGGCGTCGCGCTCTACGACCTCTGCCGCCGCCTGCAGCCGGACGTCATCGTGAACAACCGGGTGGACAAAGGCCGCAGCGGCATGGCGGGCATGACCAGCGACGAGCGCTTCGCCGGCGACTTCGGAACCCCCGAGCAGGAGATCCCCGCGACCGGATTGCCCGGCGTGGACTGGGAGACCTGCATGACGATGAACCGCCACTGGGGGTACAACCGCCACGATCAGGATTGGAAGTCCACCGCGGACCTCGTCCGCAAGCTCGTGGACATCGCCTCGAAGGGCGGCAACTTCCTCCTGAACGTCGGGCCGACCGCCGAGGGTCGCTTCCCCGAGGCGAGCATTCAGCGGCTCGAGGAGATCGGGCAGTGGATGGACGTCCACGCCGAGTCGATCCGCGGCACGGGCGCGAGCCCGTTCGCGGACCTCCCCTGGGGCCGGTGCACGGCAAGGCGCGTAGAGGGCGGCACGCGGCTCTACCTGCACGTCTTCGACTGGCCCGCCGACGGGCGCCTCGTGGTCCCCGAGCTGGGCAACGAGCCCGTGCGCGCGTACCTGCTCGCCCGGCCCGAGCCGGCGCTGTCCGCCGCGCAGGAGAACGGCAGCGTCGCGATCACGGTGCCGGCCGAGCCCCTCGATCCGATCGACACCGTCGTCGTCCTCGAGGTGGAGGGCGAGCCGATCGTCTTCGAGACACCGCGGATCGTGGCGGACTCCGATCAGCTCCTCGACGCCCTCGAGGTCGAGCTCGCCGTGCGCTCCTCGGAGCTGAGCGTGCGCTTCACCCTCGACGGCACCGAGCCGACCACCGCCTCGCCCCGCTACGTCGCTCCGATCCGCCTGACCGAGGGCGCGGTCGTGCGCGCCCGCAGCTTCCACGGGTCCCGACCCGTGGCGAGCACGGCCATGCGTCGGTTCACGAAGGTCGCGCCGTGGTCCGCGCTCCGGCCCGGCGAGTCCCGTCCCGGCCTCCTCGCCGAGCGGTTCGTCGGCACCTGGGACGTGATCCCCGACTTCGACGCGCTCACGCCCGAGGAGACGTGGACCGCGGAGAAGGTCTCCCTCAGGAAGGAAGACGAAGGCGAGTACTGCGGCCTGCGGATGCGCGGTCTCCTCGAGGTGCCGGCGACCGCGCTGTACGTCTTCCGACTCACTTCGGACGACGGCTCGCGCCTGCGGATCGACGGCCGCCTCGTCGCGGACAACGACGGCCTTCACAGCACGGCCGCCAAGCGCGGCGTCGCCCCGCTGGCCGCCGGGCTCCACGAGATCGAGATCGAGTGGTTCAACAAGACCGGCGGCGCGGTCCTCGACCTCGAGCTGGGACGCGTGGGCGAGGAGCTACGACCCGTGTACCCGAGAGCCCTGCGTCACCGGACGCGGTGATCGCGACACCCGCCAGCGCGCCGGGGCGGGGCATCGTGGTCTCGGTGGAGGACGGATCCCTCCCCAGGAAGCGAGGGGCGGCCTAGCCCGAATCCCTCACCAAGCCCCTATTTGTGAAGCGCCGTTTGTGGCA
>CAYRXS010000480.1:0-2989 GCA_964428225.1 uncultured Planctomycetaceae bacterium | reverse complement strand
CCTCCGAATCCGCCGGCGGTTTCGCTGATCTCCTGCTCGGCCTTGACGGTCCCGTCCGCTCTCAGGAAGAGGATCCACACCGCACCGCGGTGGGTGCCGCCACCGTCGTCGAGGCGCGCTCCGACCGCCAGGTCCTGCACGCCATCCCCATCCAGGTCTCCCAGACACGCCAGCGAAGAACCGAATTGGTCCGAGTCGTTCAGCGTCCCACCGAACCCGCCCGCGGTGTCGCTGATCTTCTGCTCGGACTCGACGGTTCCGCCCGTCTCCATGAACAGGATCCACACCGCACCTCGGTTGATCCCGCCGTCGTCGTCATCGCAGGCTCCGACGGCCATGTCCTCGACGCCGTCGCCATCCAGGTCACCCAGCGCCGACGTGGCATGACCGAAGCGATCGGAGTTTCCCAGCATCCCTCCGAATCCGCCGACGGTATCGCTGATCTTCTGCCGGGACTTGACGGTTCCGTCCGCCCTCAGGAACAGGACCCATGCCGCACCTCGGTTGGTACCGCCGTCGTCGTCCTTCGCCGCCCCGACCACCAGGTCCTGCGTTCCATCGCCATCCAGGTCTCCCAGCGTCGTCAGGGAGCCGCCGAAGGCGTCCGAATCCTCCAGCAACGGGCCGAGTCCCCCGGCGTTGTTGCTGATCTTCTGGTGATCGAGCACGTGATCCCCGACCTGGGCCACGGCTGGTGAACCGAATCCCGAGGCGAGGAGGAGAACGACGAGCAGATGCGGGCGAAGGCGCATGGGAATCTCCGTAGAGCAGGACCGGTGCGGTGCCGACCAACCGGAAGCATGCCGCGCTGCGACGGCGGCGATCCGCGATCGATCCAGCCTACCATCGCGCGCCGCGAGCGGGGCGACCGGCCGATCAG
The DNA here is from genome assembly GCA_964428225.1 of uncultured Planctomycetaceae bacterium. Taxonomy (GTDB): domain Bacteria; phylum Planctomycetota; class UBA1135; order UBA1135; genus JBFMCU01. The sequence continues at coordinate 2,109 of CAYRXS010000480.1, read as the reverse complement.
TACCCGATCACGAGATCCCAGGCGTTGGCGAGCAGGCAGGAGCCGCCGACGTTGTTGAACAGGGCCTGCGTGGAGGCCGGGGCGCCGACGAGGACGGTCTCGTTGGGGATGAACACCGCGTGCTGGGAGACGCCCGTGCCGCCGAGACCCGCCCAGCTCGTGAACGACCACGAGGAGGTGGGGTCGACGAGTAGCTCGCCGAAGGGAGTCGACAGCCCCGGGTGCATTCCCGCGTAGCCGACGACGAGTACCAGGCCGCTCGCTCCGACCGGATTGCCGTCCACGGTCGCCGTCCAGCTCGTGCCCAGGAACGGCAGGCTCGTGCTCATGAACACGTCGGGATTCACGCCAGAGCCGTTGCGCCAGGTCGCCGAGGCGTTCGAGACGACGATCTCGTTGCAGAAGAGGACCCAGACCGCGCCGCAATCCGTCCCTCTGTCGTCGTCCAGGGAGGCCCCCACCAGGAGATCGTCGTGAGCGTCACCATCGACGTCGCCGGGCATGGCGACCGCCCCTCCGAAGCGGTCTCCGTCGTCCAGCTCCCCGTCGAAGCCGCCGACCCGGTCGCTGATCTTCCCGTAGCCGTGGATCGTCGACGTCGGATGAAGGAGGAGAAGCCACACCGCTCCGCGATCCGCTCCCCCGTCGTCGTGCAGCCCCGTCCCCACGGCCAGATCGAGGATGCCGTCGCCGTCGAGATCATGGCCCGAGGCGAGGGAGGTGCCGAATCGATCCCCGTCGTCCAGCGCGCCCGGGCCGATGCCGGCGCCCTCCGCCACTCTCGTCTGCGCGCGCACCGCGCCACTCGCGTCCAGGAGGAGGACCCAGATGGCGCCGTGGTCCCTGCCCGCACCGTCGTCCCCCGGAGCTCCCACCGCCAGATCCGCAATTCCGTCCCCGTCGAGATCCCCTACGCACGCCACGGCGGACCCGAACAGATCTTTGTCAGCGAGGCCGCCTCCGAAGCCGCCCGCCGTGTCGCTGATCTTGAGCTCGTTGCGCACCGCACCCGTAGCATCGAGGAAGAGGATCCACACCGCTCCACGGTTCAGCCCGCCGTCGTCGTCGCCGGGTGCTCCCACCACGAGCTCGTCGAGGCCGTCCCCGTCGAGGTCGCCGAGGACCGTCGCCGCGAACCCGAACAGATCGTCGTCGTCCAGGATCCCCGCGAAGCCCCCCGTCGTGGCGCTGATCTTCTGCACCGCGCGCAGACCGAGGTCCGGCCGCAGGAAGAGGACCCAGACGGCTCCGCGATCGCTTCCCGCGTCGTCGTCTCCAGGAGCACCGACGACCAGCTCAGGGAGGCCATCGGCATCGAAGTCGCCGGGACAGGCCGCGGAAGCCCCGAAGCCATCACCATCGTCCAGCGGTCCCAAGATTCCCCCGGAGCCGTCCTCCAACCCGTGCGCTCCCCCCACCGTCCCATCGCTCTCGAGCAGAACGATCTCTGCACCACCTCGGTTCGAGCCCCCCGTGTCCGCTCCCGGAGTACCCACGAGGACGTCGAAAGCGCCGTCGCCATCGAGGTCGCCCGGAGACGCGAGCGATGAGCCGAAGTAATCCCCCTCCGCCAGCCAATCGCCGAATCCCCCGGTGGTATCACTGATCTTCTGCTCGGTTCTGACGGTTCCATTGGCATTCAGGAACAGGATCCACACGGCACCGCGTGCCGGACCTCCGTCGTCGTCGAGGCGGGCTCCGGCGGCAAGATCCTCGATGCCATCACCGTCCAGGTCTCCCAGGGCCGCCAGCGAACAACCGAAGTAGTCATAGTCATCCAGCGTCCCCCCGAAACCACCGGTGGTATCACTGAGCTTCCGCTCGCTCTTGACGGTCCCGTCCGCATTCAGGAACAGGATCCACACGGCACCCCGCTTCATGCCGCCGTCGCCGTTTCCCTCCGCTCCGACGGCCAGATCCTCGATGCCGTCCCCATCCAGGTCGCCCAACCCCGCCAGCGAACAGCCGAAGAAGTGGTAGTTGCCCAGCGTCCCGCCGAAACCGCCGGCCGTGTCACTGATCTTCTGCTCGGCCTTGACGGTTCCGTCCCCGTTCAGGAACAGGATCCAGACGGCGCCTCGTAGAGACCCGCCGTCCTCCTCTAAGTCC
>CAYRXS010000479.1:0-3006 GCA_964428225.1 uncultured Planctomycetaceae bacterium | reverse complement strand
TCCGATTCCGCGACCGCCTGGTGGTACTTCGGGCTGAGGACGCCCGTGGTGATGATGGACACCCTCTTGTACCGGCTGACGAGGTCCATCACCGCCAGCGCGCCCTCCGAGCGGACCGGTCCTCCGACGAGGAAGTCGACGTTGCGCTGGAGGATGAGCTTCTCGACCGCCTTGATGGCGTCGTCCACGGGCACTCCCGGCTCGAGGTCGCGCGTGTCGATGACCTCCAGCTCGAAGGGCAGCATCTCGCCCCCGACGTCCACCCCTCCCGCGGCGTTGATCTCCTCCACGGCGAGGCGGATGCCGCGCTCGGCGTCCCAGCCGTAGAGGTACTCCACGGAGAGCGGCGCACCGAGCTTGATCGAGTCCCTCGGCTCGGCGCCGCACGCGGCGAGAGAGAGAGCCAGCAAGACCGATGTCACGCCCCAAGGACGCACGATGCGAAACGCCGCGTTCTTCATGCCCCACCTCGATTCGTGCCCGAGTCGCGTGATCGAACGAGCACGCCGCCATTATGACCGGGCTCCCGATTCGGAGCCAGACTCGTATGGGCGTCTAGATGTCCTTCGTGCGCGCCGTCACGTCCGGAAGCGGCGGCAGCGGAGCGCTGGGGATCGGCTCGTACCAGAAGGTCGCGCAGGACCAGTCGTCGGAGGTCTCGGCCAGCCCGTCCTCCCACGCGATCTGCTGCATCGTGATGAGGCAGTGCTCCTTCCAGTAGATCGGATCGGGGAGATGCCAGCGGTACATCGAGATGTACTCGTTCTGGATCAGGCTCGCCCCGTGGTACGGGAAGGGCGTCTCCTGCAGGCCGTAGGAGAGGCATACGTAGTCCTCGCTGCCCGTGCCACAGATCGTCGGCCACTCGGTGTCGCCGTCCATGAAGATCTTGATCTCCCCCTCGCCCCACCATCGACCGTGCAGGTCGCGGACGCCGATCACCGCGCCCATGAAGCGCCCCTTGCCCTCGCGGCGAGGCAACATCACGAAGTCCTGCTTCTCCACGGTAGGGTTCTCGCGGCGGAAGAGCACGTGCAGCCGTCCCACGTCGTCCGCGTGGTCGTCGCCGATCGTGTAATCGATCTGGTAGAAGAGCGGCACGCGGCGTTCGCCCTCGTTCGCGAGGGTGATCTTCGCTCCGTCGACGAAGGGCATCGGCAACCAGACGTTCATCCCCGCGTTCTCCCCGAGCGAATGCACCGCGGAGTCATAGGCCTTCACGCGACCGTGGGCGAAGCCCATGAAGTCGCCGATCGGCGCCTCGACGCTGGGATGCTCCTGTCCGTCCCACCAGGCGCGGATCACGAGGCTGCGCAGGTTCTTCTGGGACTTGTCCGTGGTCATCCACACGTGGCGTATCGTCCCCGTGTCGGCGATGTCGCAGAGCGTCACCACCTGCCCGGGCTCGAGCCAGATCATCGGCCGGCCCTTGCGCCCCACGCCGAGATTGCTCGCCTCCTTGCCTCCCTCGCCGGGAGCACCGGTGGGGTTCTCGAAGGAGATCGAGCGGCTCGTCAGGCCGGTGTCGAGCAGGAAGGGCTTCTCGACGATCGCGTCGCCGCTCCCCCGCGCCGAGGCGCAGGCCGAGACCGCCGCCACGAGGACGAGCAGGCCCGCCATCCCGAGGAGCGTGGACTTTCCTCCCCGTCCGCCGGCGTCCTCCGGGCCGGCGCAGGCGGCGACTCCCAGGCCGAGGAGCAGGAGACCGGGCAGGTGACGAACGAGCGCGTTGGTGAGCATGACTTCCCCCTACGGTTTCGGATCCGGATCACGGCGGCCAGCGGGCCGCGCATGGAGTATAGCCCGGGACTCCGGCCGGGACCGCATCGGGGGGGGTGACACGAGGCCTGACAGGGTCGTTCCTCTCCGCTATGCTCCTCCCCTCTCCACGGAGCCCACGATGAAGATCAGCAAGTACATGACGACGAAGCTCATCACCGCCACGCCGGAGATGACGGTCAAGGACGCCTTCCTCTCGATGCACGCGCACCGCGTGCGCCACCTGCCCGTGATCGACAAGGATCAGCTCGTCGGCATCATCAGCGACCGGGACCTGCGACGGCCCAAGTGGGTGGACGCCCTCGACGACTGGACGACTTACTACCAGATCAACGACGACCTCACCGTCCGGGACATCATGACGCCGAATCCCGAGGTGCTGCGCACCTACGACCGGATTCGCAAGGCGGTGAAGATCTTCCGGGAGCAGCGCTACGGGGCGCTGCCCGTCGTGAACAAGAAGGGGGAGCTGGTCGGCATCCTCTCCGCCCACGACCTGCTGGGGCCCCTGGAGGAGCTGCTCACCAAGCCCCGGGACTGATCACCGCTCCTCGTCGCCCTCGCCGGCCTCCTCCCCGGACTCCGTCTCCGAGGTGTTCCGTCGCCCGCGCGTGCGGGCGGGCCGTTCCTCCTCTTCCTCCTCCTCGCCGCGGATGGGACGCACGTCGAGCGCCCACATCCCCCGGCCGTGGGTGGCGATGACCATGACATCGTCGCGCGGGTGGATCACGAGATCGTGCACGAAGGTGCTCGGGAGACCGGCGGCGAGCACGTCCCAGCTCGCGGCTCCGTCGGTGGTCACATAGACCCCCAGGTCGGTGCCGACGTACAGGATGTCGGGATTCTCGGGATCCTCGCGCACGACGTTGACCGGACTGCCGGGAATGCCGGCGGAGATGTCGCGCCAGGTCTCGCCGTAGTCCGTGGACTTCCACAGGAGGGCGGTGAAGTCGTCGTTGCGCTTGCCGTTCTGGGCGACGTAGACCGTCCCCTCGGCGAAGCGCGAGGCCTCCACGCGCGAGATCCAGCGATCCGCGGCGAGCCCGTCGACGATCTCCGTCCAGGTGGCGCCCCCATCGCGAGTGACGTGCAGGCGGCCGTCGTCGGTCCCCGCGTAGATCAGCCCGAACTTCAGGGGCGACTCCGAGATCGCGAAGATCGTCTGGTAGGGAATGTCCCCCAGCTCGTTCGGATCGTCGTGGGTGAGGTCGGGACTGATCTTCTCGA
>CAYRXS010000478.1:0-3048 GCA_964428225.1 uncultured Planctomycetaceae bacterium | reverse complement strand
GCGTACATCCGCACCCGTGATGAGCGGCACGGATTGCGCATCTACGTCCAGGCCGACCTGGTGAACCTCCAGCAGATGGTTCGTGTCTGGAGCGACATCGTCGACGTCCTCCTGGCCTCAGACGAAGTGCTCTACCAGGGGGACGTCGAGGAACTCGAGGAGCTGCTCGCCAGCGAAGGGCTCCTGCCCGGGGATGCCGACGTGGCGCGACGGCGGCTCGAGCTCTTGAAGAAGGGAAGAGAAGAGCAGGCACTCCAGGAGACATACGAGCAGAAGAAGACACAGGAAGCCGAGCAGTACCGCAAGCGGCAAGCCGCGCTCGAGGAGCGCCGAAGGCACGAGCTCGAGCTCAAGGATCGGGAGATAGAGCAGGCCCAGGAGGATCGCCGGAGGGGGGAGCTGGAGATCGAGGCGGAGGAGCTGGAGCGCATGTGGATCGAACGCCTCGAAGCCGAGGAGCGCGCCTTCAACGCCGAACAGGCCAAGAAGGACCGTGAGCAGCACGCTCGCCTGGAAGAGCTTCGGCTCCGGCTCGAGCGGGAGACGGAATCCGAACGACACACCCTGGTCTTCTATCTGGGGGTCCTGGCCGCGATCCTGGTCGGTGTCCTGCTCGTGTTCAGTGTTGTCCGCTCGATCGGGAAGTGGATGACCAGCGGCCCCGAACGGATGATCGCCGACGCGCGGGAGCGCGGAGGGCAGGCCGCGTTGCGCGTGGACGAACGGAAACGGTCCAAGGACCTCCGAGCCGAGGGCGTCCGGCGCTCCGAAGCCCAGGCGGATCGGCTCTCCGCCGCGGTCTCGACCGCCTCGGATGCCACCCGGGGCCTCCTCGAAGAGGTGCACCAGAAGACCCGACACCTGGCCCGAGCCTTCGACGCGCTTCCCGCCAGCGGCCCGGGCGGGGTCATCGAGAAGTCGGATGATCCGACCGCGGCGAGTCTTCGCGTCCTGGCCGAGCACGACGCATCCTCGATCGTGATGGTCGAGGAACTCGAGCGCGCAGTCGACGTTCTGCTGGAGGTCCTGAAGTCGAATCCCGATGTCGCGCCCGAAACCCAAGCGCACACGGTGCTTTCCCTGATCGAGAGCCTGAATCGCCGCCTCGGAGAGCGCACCGATCTCGCACGCTGACGCAAGGACACCAGGAGAAGCCATGACCCACAAGCGCCTGGCAAGCTGCCCACAGTGCAACTCTCCCCTGCTCGAGGATTGGAACTTCTGCAAGTGTGGAACCGCACTGCGTGATCTGCGCCGTGTCTGCAACCACTGCCACCGGGTCGTCAAGAACGATGCGGAGAGCTGTGTCCACTGCGGCCGCGGTCTCGAGGAAATCGAGTCGAAGTACGTCCTGATTCGCTGGGAGCGAAGGCCCGAGGAGTTCGCCCGCCGCATCGTGGTGGGTGACCTCCGGGGAGCCCTGGACGGTGGCGTCGTCGTGGAGCACGGCACGAAAGCCCTGTTCCTCGTCGACGGGGCGGTGCAGAAGGAGCTGAGCGCGGGATGGCAAGGGACGGTAAGCGACCCGCTCTCCGCCTTCGCCGGCGAGGAGTACGTCCACCGCGTGGAGGTCATTGCGGTCGATGCGGGTGACACGCACCTGCGCTGGAACCTGCCTGCCACGACGTCCGATTCGTTCCAGGTGACGGCATTCCTCGACCTGACGGTCTCGATCGCCAACGTGGCCCATCTGGCGACGACTCTCCTCAAGGAGAATCTGTCCCTGAAGCACGTTGACCTGCAGACCTGGTTGGAGCCGGAGGTTGCCAGCATCCTGCAGGCGAGGGTGGCGGAGAGCGGGTCCGAGGAGCTGCGCGCCGTGGCAGCCGAATACCTGCAATCGCTCGAGCAGGAGCTCCGGGACCGCCTCGATCGAGCTCTCTCCTCCGCGGGACTTCGCCTCGAGCGCGTGCGCCGGTTCGCGGCAGAGAGCCCCCGCCTGAAGGAGCTCCTGGGGGATAGGGAGACCGCGATCACCAACGCTCGCAAGGCCGCCCTGGCCGAAGAGCGATTGGGCCCGATCGAGAAGCTTCAGGACGTCCTGCTCCGCAAGCAGTGCCTGGACGAAGACATGCGGCTCAAGCTCGAGCAATCCAAGATCCTGACGGACGCGGAGATCTTCGAGCTCGACTCGGAGATCAAGCGGCGGCAAAGCGACCAGCACTACGGCTGGGCGCTGGCGCGCGACGTCCTGCAGGCCAAGCACGACGTCGAGATCGAGAAGATCTCCAAGGAAAACGAGCTGCAACTCTTCGTGGCCCGCCAGGAAGCCGATCTGGGCCTCCTGCGCCAGCGGCGTGAGCTCGACGCCGAGATGATCGAGCGCGACCGCGAACACAAGGCGCGCACGGGCCGAGAGATGATGGAGGCGCGGCACAGGGCGGCCCGGGAATGGGCCGAGAAGGTGCGTGGGATGTCGGCCGAGGAGATCCTGGCCGTGGGGGCGGCCATCTACCCGGACTCCGCGGAGGTCCTGAAATCGAAGTACGAAGGAGCGAGCGCGGAGGAGCAGCTCCAGCTACGGAAGGAGATGGAGGGCAAGCTGCTCTTGATCTCCCAGGAAGCGCAGGAGCGCGCCTTCCGGCTTGCCGAGAGGGCGATCGGCTCCCAGGCATCCTCCCGGGAGGAGGAGATCGAACGTCTGTCCGCAACGCAAAGGGAGGCGATGCGCAGCATGTCGGGAGCGGCCGGTGCGGCACGCGGAGGCGTGAGGCGGGTCTGCGAGAAGTGCGGCGCGGAGCGGCGCCCCGGGGACAGATTCTGTTCCGCCTGCGGAGAGCCTCTTCCCGCCGATTGACGCGGCGACGCACCGACCGGATCGAGGCCGTGGTATCCAAATACACGGCCGACCGCCAAATCGAGCGGGAGCAGGGGGTTGCAGCGAATCGCTGAGCTAGATCCTGGCCGTGATCCTGGGGATCGACAGTCTGCTTCCTGGATCCTCTCACCCACTCCCTGCCCCGGTGGTCGTTACGCCGCCCGGCGGTAGTGTTTGAGGATGCCACCCAGGCGCTCGTGGCACTCGACATCACCCGTCCCCCGGGGCAC
>CAYRXS010000477.1:1513-3073 GCA_964428225.1 uncultured Planctomycetaceae bacterium | reverse complement strand
AGGGCGCCCAGCCAGCGAGGAGTGGTGAGGGACAGCTTGTTCGAGATGATCATCCTGAGTCTCCGTTCGAGGAATCCGCCACTGTCGATCTCGCTGGCCATCGCCGGCGGGCGGAGCGCCGGGGAGGTCAAGAGCTCGACCGCGTTCAGGAGCGAGCTCGCGTACGTTCGTGGATCGGGCTTCAGGCGGGAGAGGACGAGGGCGTCGCAGCACATCTCCTCGTTGACCCTCAGGTTGCGCCGTGCCCACCAGGCCGCGGGATTCCACCAGAAGCCGACGCAGGCCAGCCACTCGAGCCAGCGCACGAGGTGATCCCGACGCCGCACGTGGGCCAGCTCGTGGGCCAGGATCCAGCGCAGCTCCTCACCATCCATCTCGTCCGGCAGGGAGGCGGGGAGGACGACGCGCACCTCTCCTCCCACCCACCACACCATCGGCGGTAGCTGCGCGGTCGTGGTGCAGATCGCGGGCGTCCTCTTCAACTCCAGACGCCGCGCGATCCTCGCCGCGATGGCCTGCAGCGCGGGCGGAGCCGGCTCGGAGGCCAGCCGCAGCAGGCGGTGGAACCGGTGGACCCGCACGAGCGACCAGGCGAGGACGCACGCGCTACCCAGGAGCCATAGCAGAGCCAGGCCCTTCTTCACCAGCTCCAGAGTCGAGGTCGTCGAGAGGAAGCCGGTCTCCTCCGCGGGCAGGACGGACGTCTCCGCCGCGACGGGGCCGAGCAGGCCGATGTCCTCGGCCGGTGTCGGGATCACGGAGGCCTCCACGGTGGTCGTGGAGCTCTCGGGAATCGCGACCACGGGGACCGTCAACACCGGAGGGGTGACGAGCTTCACCAGCACGAGCAGCCACAGGAGGTGCGCGATCCGCGGACGCTGCGCGCGCGTCTGCACGTGCCAGGCCACGACCGCGAGCACCAGCGAGAGGCAGAGGTTGCTGACCCCGAACCGGAGCAGGAGATCGATCACCCCTCACCTCCCGCGTCCTCGTCCTCCTCCAGGATCCGCCGCAACCGCGCGATCTCCTCCGGGGAGATCTTCTTCTCCTCCATCAGATGGGTGATCAGCGGCGCCAGGGAGCCTCCCGTCAGCTTCTCCGCGAGGGATTCGAGCTGGTTGCCCGCATAGGCCTGACGATCGATCCGCGCGGAGAACAGGTGGACCGGAAGGCTGCGGTCGCGCAGGACGTACCCCTTGTCCTCCAGCCGCTGGAGGAGCCGCTGCACCGTCCCGTGCTGCGCCTTGGTCGAGCGGGGATAGAGCTGCTCGCGTATCTGGCGATTCGTCAGGCGGTCCTGCTCCCAGAGCAGCTCCATGACGGCGAGCTCGGCGTTGGCCAGGGGCGGATGATCCATGGGGGTTCCTTCGACGCGATCCACGACGCGCTGTCGTCGATATACGACATTTTGTCGTCGATCCCCAAGAGCTTTCCGCTCGCCGGCGGTAAGCCTCCTGTATTCGGCCACCTGGCCCGCGTTCCGAGCGCAGCTTGCTCCCGGGCCGACGGGCCCCGGAGCGTATCCTTGCTCTCGCACCCCCACTGCCCACGAAAAGGTCA
>CAYRXS010000477.1:0-1413 GCA_964428225.1 uncultured Planctomycetaceae bacterium | reverse complement strand
GCGCTGCCCCCACACCTCAGGACGACCCACGCGTCGTCGTCCGCTTCTCCCCCGCGGCTCGGGCCAAGCCCGCGGACGGACGCCTGCTCCTGCTCCTCGCAACCGACGACGCGAGCGAGCCGCGGTTCCAGGTCCGGGGCTCCGTCCGGAGCGCGCAGGTGTTCGGGGTCGACGTCGACGGCCTGCGCCCCGACGCGCCGGTCGTGTTCGACGCTCGCGTGTTCGGACACCCGACCGAGAGCCTGCGTGACGTCCCCGCCGGCGAGTACTCGGTGCAGGCCGTGCTGCACCTGTACGAGACGTTCGAGGTCGCGCACGGACACACGCTGAAGCTCCCCATGGATCGCGGCGAGGGTCAGCGGTGGAACCGCGCGCCCGGCAACCTCTACAGCACGCCGCGCAGGGTTCGCTTCGATCCGGGCGGAGAGCCGCTCGAGGTCGTGCTCGACCGGGTGATCCCGCCGATCGAGACTCCGGAGGACACGAAGTACGTTCGCCACGTCCGCCTCCAGAGCGGGCTGCTCTCCCGGTTCTGGGGGCGGCCGATGTTCCTCGGGGCGCACGTCCTCGTGCCCGAGGGCTTCGACGAGCATCCCGAGGCGCGCTACCCGCTCATGATCTTCCACGGGCACTTCCCGCGCGACTTCGGCGGTTTCCGTCCCGAGCCGCCCGATCCCGACCTCGAGCCGGACTACTCCGAGCGCTTCGGGGTTCACGGCTACAACCGCATCCAGCAGGAGGAGGCGCACGCGTTCTACGAGAAGTGGACGAGCCCGGACTTCCCGCGCTTCCTCGTGGTCGAGATCCAGCACCCCAATCCGTTCTACGACGACTCGTACGCCGTGAACTCGGCCAACCTCGGACCCTACGGCGACGCGATCACCTACGAGCTCGTCCCCCACCTCGAGCACGTGTTCCGCGGGATCGGCGAGGGCTGGGCGCGGTTCCTGTACGGCGGTTCGACGGGGGGCTGGGAGGCGCTCGCCGCCCAGGTCTCCTACCCCGACGAGTACAACGGCTGCTTCGCCGCGTGCCCGGATCCCATCGACTTCCGGTCGTACGGCCTCGTGAACGTGTACGAGGACGAGAACGCCTACTGGATCGACGGTCCCTTCGCGCGCATCGAGCGTCCGGCGCGCCGCGACTGGCTGGGGCGGGTGACCGCAACCATGCGCACGAGCAACCACATGGAGCTCGCGCTCGGCACCCGGAGCCGCTCCGGCCAGCAGTGGGACATCTGGCAGGCGGTCTTCTCCCCGGTGGGTGACGACGGCTACCCCGCGCCGATCTGGGACAAGCGCACCGGAGCGATCGACCGTGAGGTCGCGTCGTACTGGCAGGAGAACTTCGACCTGCGGCACATCCTGGATCTTGCCGACGACCCTGGGGCCCAGGCTCGTCGGCAAGATCCAC
>CAYRXS010000476.1:0-3086 GCA_964428225.1 uncultured Planctomycetaceae bacterium | reverse complement strand
GGGGGTGTTGGGGGGGGGTCTGGGGGGTGGGGTGGGGGGTTTATGGGGGGGGGGGTAGGCCGCCGTATCGGGACCGGGGCTCCCGACGGTTGCCTGAATCCAGGAAGGCGTGTAAGTCTTTGTATTTGCGCGGGTTGCGAGCGTTGTAATCGGGAAGTTTCTCGGCTGCCTCCTCCACGGGGTAACCAATTCTGTCGATTTCAATAATCTTAGATTGAAGCTCCCCGCCCGGGGTTGCCCCACGGCCTCGGGATCACCCCTCATGTACCAACCCGCCCCCTTCCCTCCTCCGGAGGTTTCGTCGTGCTGAGCGGCCCGGCCTCCGACCAGTTCTTGCTGTCCGCCTGGGCCACGCCCGGCGAGGCGAACCGGGAGCTTCTCCGGGAAAAACTGCGCGAGGTCGGGAGGGAAGTCGGAGGGGAATACGATGTGGGGGAGCTTCTGGAGGTGCTCGAGGACTCCAGCCGTGACGAGGAAGCCCAGAGGGACCTCCTCGCGACGCGGCTCATGGAGGTCTACCGGGTCACCGCGAGCCGAGCGGCCTTCGGAATGCTCTACGAGCTGAACGGCCGCCACCTGCTCCAGCAGGTCGCCGGACGGCTTCGCCGGTATCAGAGCAAGGCGGACCCCCAGGACGTGCTCCAGGAGGTCTTCGTCAACATCTACCGCTACCCGCACCGCTTCCGGTGCGAGCGGGACGACGCCTTCCGCGTCTGGACGGCCACGATCGTGCGGAACACGGTGCTGAAGCACCTGCGCTCGCTGTCTCGCAGCGGCCGGGCAGAGGTCGCCTTCGACGATCTCCCCGAGCAGCCGGAGCCTCGCATCGGGGAGCCGATCAAGGGGGCCATCCGGAGCGAGAGCGAGACCGAGTGCAGCCGGGTCTACCTGACCTACCTGCACCTCTATCTGCGCTTCTACACGATGCTCTCCGAGCGGGAGCAGACCGCCATCCGCCTCGTGGAAGTGGAAGGATCCAGTTACCGGGAGGCGGCTGGTGAGCTAGGGATCAAGCTGGAGAACCTGAAGATGGTGATCTTCCGGGCGCGGCGGAAGATCCACCGATCCATGAAACGGGTCTTCGAGGGGCTACCGCCCGACGTGAGACCCGCACGGGACCCCCGGCCGACGGAGGTCGCAGGAGGTCCCCTGGACCGGTTGACGTCGTCGCCCCTGAAGCGAAAGGCAACGATTACGAAGGTGATACGACCGATGAGGAAGCGTCCGACAGAGGCCCCCGGGGCCGTGGTCGACGCCAGCGAGGAACGGGTCCAATGAGTTTCGCCAACTCAAAGGAATCGAAGGCCACCGCCTGGTACGTCGAGGACCTGAGCGCCGAGTGCGTGCAGTTCCAGATCGACATCTCCTGCATGGTGGACGGGGAGCTCGAACAGGCCGCGAGCGCCCGGACGATCGCCCACCTCGAGGGCTGCGCCCACTGCCGGGAGTTCTTCGAGGACGTGCGCCTGCAGGTGCGGTGCCACCGCGACATGGCCAACCCCGATGCTCTCGTCGAGCGGTACGCGAGCTTCGTCGGGGACGCGGCGGCGAACGAGGTCGAATCCACCGAGCTGGTCCAGCGTCTCGCGACCATCTTCTACCGGCTCGGCAAGGCCTACGTGCTCACCGGGATGGATCCGCAGTTCCGCGAGAGTGTCTTCGAGCACACCCGTGTGTTCGAGAGAGCCGTTCCCCTCCACCCGACGAAGAACCGCGGACGCGGCTTCGTGGACGGGGTCCTGGGAAGCGGGCGCGGCGAGGCCGGCGGCCTCGACTGGATCCGGGCCCGGAAGATGTTCAACGGCAAGCTCGAATCGATCGAAAGCCCCCTCGAGAAGGGGCGGCGGCTCTTGCAGGAAGCGGTGGCCGCCGATCCGACGTATTCCGAGCCTCGCCTCTACCTGGCCTTCCTCGACGCGAAGGAAGGCAAGACCATCCGTGCGGCGAAGGAATTCCGACAGGTTTTCCGCACGGCGAAGAAGGCCTCGAATCGTGCCCACGCGGCCATCCAGCTCGGTCTCCTGTACGAGGCGGAGAGTGAATTCAAGAAGGCCGTGGCCTGCTGCCGCTGGGTCGCGATGAGCGGTGTGGAAGCCGCCGACGACCGCTTCTTCTTCGTTCGTTTCAACATCGGGATGTACTACGCCCATCTCGCGGATCGCGAGCGCTCTCTGAATGCGTTCCGCGAACTGATCGATCGCCACCCCGAGCACCTCCCGGAAGTGGTTCGCCTCTTCCGGCGCTCCCCGCGGCTTCGCGCGGCGATCGACATGCAACCGGGATTCGGCGAAGCGCTCGTGGCGAGATGCCCCGAGTTCTTCACGACTCCACTCGAGGATTCGGATTTCGACGGCGAATCCGAGGAGGCAGAGCAATGAGAATTATGAGTTCCCTGCGGCGGGCCCCGAGGGGTCTCGCACGCAGCGCCTGGCAGGGCAACACTGGCGGCCACCGCGCCGCCCGGGCGAACTCGCGATCGTGGATTCCATTCCTGGCGATTCTGCTGGGCTTGTTCCTGGTTCCGTTCTCCCCCGTGCGAGCGAGCGACTGGTCGGACCGCAACGAGGGAGAAGGCAGTCTCCCGTTCACGGCCGACCTCGGGACGGGAACCGTCATCGCGGCGACCTGGGGACAGATCGGAGAGCTGGGTCTGAACATCCACGGACCGGGAACGCTCGAGGTGATCGAGCTCGATCCCGGCAATCCGGACGCGGTAGTCCTGTTCGCCTTCCGCGGCAACCTCGTCATTACGCTGGACCGCGAGGCCCTCGCGAACAGCCCGGCGACCATTCACTTCAGCGCCGGCTCGGCCCTGTTCGGCGGGATGGCCCAGGCCGACCTGGACCAGCACTGCTTCGCGCCCTTCACCCTGGACCAGATGACCTACGAGCTGCCCATCGACGCGCTGTATGCGGGCGGCGAAGTCCGCCCGCCTCGGCTGGGCATCCAGGCCATGGGGCCCGGCCTCGAGCGGTACCGGTTCGGGAGCCGCGCCGTCGGCGGAGCGGTCGTGCTCGTCCAGCGGGTTCGGTTCTAGCCCGGATCCCTCACGAGTAACAGCTCGATGGTTCCGGGAGTCCATCTGT
>CAYRXS010000475.1:0-3088 GCA_964428225.1 uncultured Planctomycetaceae bacterium | reverse complement strand
ATGGGGAGACGGTGGCGCTCAAGATCCTCAATCCCCTCCTGGCGGCGGCTCCGGAGCGCAGGGAGCTCATCTTGCGAGAAGCGGACATCGCGGGGGGGCTCGACCATCCTGGCATCGTTCGCGTCCAGGAAAGCGGGGTGGAGCGCGGATACGCGTGGATCGCTGCGGAGCACGTAGAGGGGACGCCGCTCGACGAGGTCATCGAGGACGAGTTGCCGCGAGTGGAGCGAGCGCGCCGGGCGATCGACCTGGTGCTTCAGACGTGCCGGGCGCTCGCGCACGCCCACGAGCGCGGAATCATCCACCGGGATCTGAAGCCCGCGAACGTCCTGCTCGACAACGAGGGAGGGATCCACATCCTGGACTTCGGCCTGGCCCGCTCCGAGGGGACCGCCTTCGCCCTCAGCTCCACGGGGGACTCAGTAGGCACGCCGCTCTACATGGCACCGGAGCAGGCGCGGGGGGACCCGGACCTCGGACCGCAGGTCGACATCTTCGCCCTGGGGCTCCTCCTCTGCGAGCTCGCCGCGGGCCGTCGCCTCGCCAGCGATCCAAACCTCCTTCGTGTTCTGCGCCGTCGGGCGCGGGGGGGTGCGGGGCTGCCGCGGCAGACGGTCGCCGGGCTCGCGTCCGGTCTGCGGTCCATCGTGCGGCGGTGCGTCGAGCGGAACCCGGCGGATCGGTATGCGAGCTGCACCGAGCTCGAACGGGATCTCCTCGACGTGCGGGACGGTCGACGGCCAGGCATGGGATCGCTCTCGGCCGTCGCCCGCAGTGTTCGCCGGTTGAGGAGACATCCCTGGAGGACGATCTCGATCTCCAGCGTTCTCGTCGTTCTCGGGTGGGCAGCGTCGTATGCGTGGCGGACCTGGCCGAGGGAGGTCCGGTTCCACTCGCATTTGGAGACGAAGACGCTCTGGATCGATGGGGAGCTCATCGGCAACACTCCGACCTCGGCCCGGCTTCGTCCCGGCCGCCATACCGCCGAGTTCTGTTTCGAGCCTCACGCTCCGGATCCCCGTGCCGTCTTTCGGGAGGAGGTGTTCATCCCACGAGGGCAGGATCCGCTCCACCTGTTCTTCCACTTCGAGCCTTCGCTCACCGTGTGCAACTCGCCCCTCTTCTCCTTTGCCGAGCTGCCAGTGGAGCGCGAGTTCGCCGACTGTCCCGATCACGACGGGCCGCTCGTCTGGGTCCAGGTGTCCGCGAAGCTCGGATCGAATCGGCGGGAGAACGTGCGCCTGACCGTGTGCGGGGAGGTCTTCGAGAGGGCGCCCAACGTCACCGCCTTCCGTCTGCCCCTCGGCCGCCACACGATCTCTATCGAGGCCGACGGCTACCGGCGGATCGAGCGGGAGATCGAGCTGACGAACCAGCGGCTGTGCATGTTCTCTTTCGAGATGGACCCGATCGACTCCCCGTGGCACACGGTTCTCCTCTACAGCCTGGCGGAGTACGACGTGCAACGGAGGATCGTCGCGCAGGACGGGCTCCGGGTGTTCCTCGAACCGGGGAGGGAACCCGGGAATGACGATTTCTTCGTCGAGAAGGTGTACTGGGGCCCTACCCGGAATCTCGAGCCCGGGCACGTTCTCGTGGAAGTGGAGCTTCCGGTGTCCCCGGGGGATCTCGACCTGATGATCATGACCGAGGCGACGACGCCTTGCGGCTGGAGCCTCGTGGAAGCCGGAGCCTCTCCGGAGGACCTGGCACCAATCTGGCTCGCAGGTCCCAAGAACCCCCCCGAAACCGGATTCGCGCGGGTCGCCGCCGATGAGGTTCGGGCCGAAGGAGCCCTCGTTCATCAGGGCCTCAAGGCGGATCTGGTACGGCGCCTCGAGGGCTCGACGAGGCTCTACCTCCGGTTCTCGGCTGGGGGGGTGTCCGTCGGCGACGACACGTCCACCGCCTGCGCCCTCCGCTGCAACGGGCTGCCCGACTTCCGGCCGGACGGATCGATCGTCTGGTGGCCGGCCATGAGGATCCGCGTGAGGGAGTAATCCCTCCACGGCTTGCGGATCGGTTACCGCGAGGAGGGAATCCGCGGGATTCGGGTTACGAAGGTCGGTGGCCCTGGACTGCTCCTATCGAGGCAAAAGGCCAATCGCCCCTGGGGGCAAGCGCGAGGAAGAGAATTATGAAAGGAAGCATGGCCGTACTCGTCGGCGGGATGCTCTGCGCCATCTCCACGGGTTGGATGGCTCAGGAAGACGAGGTGTCCGGTTCCGACAAATCCGGGATTTGGTCCTGCAGCCCACAATCGTCCGGATCGATGGAATCGAACCGGAACTTTGCCAGGGTGACATCTCGCAACGGCTCGGGCGTCAATCCCGTCATCTTCACGACCGTCACCTTGCCGATCCTCGGCACGACCTGGGCGTCCGAGATCGACGCAGGGTCGGTCGGTGGCAACTACATCGCCCTGGTGTACGGCTACTCCGCCCCGCTCAGTGGGGTGTTCACGGACTTCGGCGAGGTCCTTGTCGATCCGTATTCCACCTGGATGATCACCGACCTGCGGTTCGTGGTTGGGGGAACGAGCAGCCACACGATCTCCATCCCGGACGACCCGGCCCTGACCGGGCTCGCCTGCTACACCCAGGGATTGGTGAAGAACGTGGGGCCCTTCTGCCAGCTCACCAACGCGCTCGACATCGTGATGGGGGAGTCACCGAGGGTTCCCGCCTCCCCCCTGACGAAGCACCCGTACCTCTTCGAGCCCGCAGTCCATTACCCGGTGGGCGATCGTCCCACCGATGCGGCGACCGGCGACATGGATGGGGATGGGGACGATGATGTCGTCGTGGCCCACCGAAGTGGCGGATATGGTCTGTATCTGTTCCGAGGCGACGGTACCGGTGCCTTGGGGGCTCCTTCCGTCTTTGCCCCGTTGGATAGCGATCCGCGATTCGTGCGCTTGGCGGATCTCGACGTCGATGGGGACCTCGACACGGCAACGGTCTGTGCCGGATCAGCGACGGTGGTGGTGGCCTTGAACGACGGCCTCGGCAACTCGGCAAGCGGGTCCTCATGCACCGTCGGCAGCAACTCCGGACCGCAAGACATCGCGGTGGCCGACATCAATGGG
>CAYRXS010000474.1:0-3121 GCA_964428225.1 uncultured Planctomycetaceae bacterium | reverse complement strand
CCGCTTAGTGTCGCCCCGTTGGGCCCGAATACCGTCCGTCATGAATAAGACGGGTCGACATCTCCGCTCCCGTCGTCAGGTCGAAGAGGTACGCCGCGCCGGAGGTGGCGCCTCCCATCCCCACGTCGAGGGACGCGCCGACGATCGCCACGTCACCGCTCACCCCGGCCGAGACCCCGAAGTAGGGGGGGAGGGAGCCGCTCGCCGGCACGAGCGCGAACCGCAGCTGGGCCGTGGCGGGATCGAAGACGTGGACGGTTCCGGAGAGACCCCCGGCCACCGCGTGCTCGCCGTCGATGGCCACCGAGTAGCCGAGGCCCTCCGCGATCCCGGGCGTGGGGGAGAGGTACTTACGCGCCTCGAATTGCTGGCCGAACGCCGGCAAGAGGGCGACCTGGATGGCGAGAGCGGCGAACAGGACTCGAGCGCGAGAGGAGGGGGTCTTCATAGGAGAGGAATGCAACTGCGGAGGTGCGGTCGAAGTGGAGAGGAAGACGATGCTGCAATCCGTGTTCCACACGCCTCTCCGCCCTGATCCGCGGCACGGGCCGGTTGCGCGAGCTCCGTCGCGTGACTCTCCCGTAGCGAGGTTTCGCGGACTCCCCCGACTTCGGTGAAGCCGGGGGGGGAGCTCAACGATCCGTCCGTCGCCCCGCCTGTCTTCGGGCCGCGTCGAGGGCCTTGGTCAGGGAGTCCTCGTCCCCGGGCGGGGATGCCGTGGTCCGGCGAGGCGTGGCGTGGTCGGCACGGCGGACGTCGGGCCGAGTGACCGGCTCGTCGGGGGGGATCGGCGCGTCCTGCTCGCCCGGGAGCCGACGGCGGTCCCCCAGCGAGCGGCGCAAACGCCGGCCGAGCTCGCGGAAGCTCCTCGGGACGCGGAACGAGCTCCAGAGGGCGAGCCGTCGCCCCGCGATCTCCAGGACGAGCAGCACGAGGGCGGCGAGGACGAGCTCGCGAGAACGGGCTCCCCGTCCGAGGCGGTCAGCTTCTGGCGCTCGATCCAGCCGCCGGCGGTGCGCTCGAAGGCGTAGACGGAGCCGACGTAGTTGAATCCTGAGATCTGGTCGTCGGGGGCCCCCACGAACGCCCAGTCGCCGGTGATGGCCACGGACTCGCCGTAGTTCGAGTAGGCGCTGGCGTCGTCGACCGTCAAGATGCCGTCGGGGGCCTGGGGGGCAAGGGCGAGCAGCAGAGGGGCGAGAAGGAGCATGGGCTTGGGCGCAAAAGGGCCAAAACGAGGCGAAAACCGTCCAAAACCGGCCGAAACGAACCACAAATGGCCCGAAATCGGCCGAAATGGTGCGCCTCGATCCTAGCCGGAATCCGCGATCGCGCAACCCCTTCCTCGCTCACCCCCGGTCCCGGACCCGCTCTCAGCGGATCCGGATCCTGTACAGACCGCTGCCGGCGGGATTTCCGGCGCTGTGGCTGGCGGCAAGGAGGAAGGAGGGATTCTCGGGGTTGATCGCCACGTTGACGACGTTCAGGTGGTCGAGCCCGTGCCGGGTCATGGGCCTCCAGGTGAACCCCCGGTCCGCGGACACGTACACGCCCTCTTCCTGGGTCCCCACGAACATGCGATTCGCGTCGAGAGGATCGTGAATCAGGGTGTGGATCGTCGTGCCGGGCAGGCCGCTGCCATGGGGGAACCACACGGGCCGCCGGCTCTTGGCCTCCGGCTTGACGTAGAGCTCGGAGCCCGCGGCCGCGAGGACGCGATCAGGGATCTCCGGATCGGCGACCAGGTGCAGGACGCTGGTCGGCAGGCCCTCGGAGAAGGAGTAGTACGTGTTCCCCAGGTCCGGACTCACGACCATCTTGAGGAGCCCCGAGCCGATGTAGAGCCTGGAGGGGACGCTCTGGTCGAAGGACATCTCGAACAGGCCGGCTCCGTAGTGGACGACCAGCTCGTTCTCCCAGACCCCGGTGGCCCAGTCGTACCGGAACAGGCTGCCGAAGAACTCCGAGGCCATGGCCTTGGTGCCGTCCGGCGAATTGACGATCTGCTGGGACGAGGTGGGCATCAGCGGGCCCGGGTGGCGCGTCCAGCTGGAGCCACCGTTCGAGCTCCGGTAGCTTCCGGACATGGTCACCGCCACGGCCTCCATCGCGTTCGCGGGATTGAAGGCGACGTCGGTGATCCACCAGCTCGGAATGTCGTCGGCGATGTAGAAGTCGTTGTACTCCCGCGTCCACGTGACCCCGTGGTCGATGCTGTTGCACAGCCCCTCGGTCGAGGTGCCCAGGAGGATCCGGTCGGGGCTTCCGGGCTGGAAGTTGACCGTCATCGGATAGGTCGCCGAGAGCCAGCTGGGGGAGACGTCGTCCCAGACCCGGGGCTGGGGCGGGGTGGCAGTCGTCGCCCCGGCCGCGGTGATCTGGTGGCTCTGGGCCTGGGTCTCGGTCCCGATCAGGGCGGAGAGGCCCAGGGCGAGGGGGAGGATCCGAGGTGTGGAATGCAGCATGGGTGCCTCTGGGGTGGGGCTAGGGGGGGGGCAGGGTGCCACCCGCGGTCTCGATACACCCGACATCCGCCCATGCCGCGGCTCTTCCCTCAACGAAACCGCATTTTTCGCCCGCCGCCCCGGATCGATCAGCCTCCCACGCGCTTCACCGTCCAGCCCCGCATCGCGAGCTCCGTGACCAGCCGATCCCGGTGGTCGCCCTGGATCTCGATGACGCCGTCCTTCACCGTGCCCCCGGTTCCACAGCGCTTCTTGAGCTCCTTGCCGAGCTTCGCGAGCTCCGCCGGCGGCAGGGGGACGCCGGTGACGAGAGTGACGCCCTTGCCCTTGCGGCCCTTGGTCTCGCGCGCCACGCGCACCACGCCGTCCCCGGCGGACCGATCGCCGTGCGCCGGGCACGTGCACGAGGCCTTCGGCTGGCCGCAACCCGGGCACAGCTCGCCGTGCTGCGTCGAGTAGACGAACCCCTCTCCCCCACCTCGTCGGCGCCCACTCATCGGTAGAAGAGCTGGGCGGTGGCGCGGCCCGCGGCGTCGGCCCGCAGACGCACCCAGTGGGCGGAGAACGCGGCGGGGAACTCGTGGTGCACATAGGCGGTCGGCGCGAGACGGAACCGCTCGTAGACGTGCCAGCTCCCGTCCCCCAGGAAGTCCACC
>CAYRXS010000473.1:0-3130 GCA_964428225.1 uncultured Planctomycetaceae bacterium | reverse complement strand
GGTGGCCGGGCGCCCACAGCCAGGGCAAGACCCTGGACGAGCTCGAGAGGAACCTCCGCGAGGTCATCGAGATGCTGCTCGAGGACGGCGAACCGGAGCTCGAGTCCGAGTTCGTGGGGCTTCAGACGATCCGGGTGGCATAGGTGTGGGGTCACTCCCGGTTCTGAAACCGCGTGAGGTGGCGGTTCTCCTGGAGCGCTTCGGGTTTCGAGAGGTTCGACAGCGTGGCTCGCATCGTCAGTACCGGCACCCCGACGGCCGCGGTACGACCGTGCCTTTCCACTCGGGGCGCGACATCTCCCCCACGTTGCTGCGCAAGATCGCCCGGGACATCGGTCTCACCGTAGAGGAGCTTCTTCAACGCGGCTGAAGGCGGCCCAATCGGATGGCAGGGCGGACGGTGCCGCGCGGCGGCCATTCGTCACGAACGGTCCGCGAAGAAAACTCCGAGGAGCGAGCTGGCCGCCTGGCGCGGGGTGACGCGGCCGGCGAGGAGATCGGGCTCGAGCTCGGCGAGGAGCTCGCGGATCTTCGGGTCGTCGCGGAACGAGTCGAGGAGGCGCTCCTCGAGCAGCGTCCACATCCACGTGCGCAGCCCCTCCCGGCGCGAGGTGTCGCGCTCGCCGGTGTCGGTGAGGGTGCGGCGATGCTCCTCGACGAGCGACCACAGCTCGTCGAGGCCCTCGCCGGTGCGGGCGCTCACGAGCAGCGCGCGGGGCTTCCAGGCGCCGCGGCGAGAGCGCGTGTAGGAGAGGGCGGAGCCGTAGACCCGGACCGCGTCGCGGGCGGCGGAGAGAGTGGGACCGTCGGCCTTGTTCACCGCGACGACGTCCGCGAGCTCGAGGATGCCCTTCTTGATGCCCTGGAGCTCGTCGCCGGCGCCGGGCAGCATCAACACGCAGAAGAAGTCGACCATGCCCGCGACCAGGATCTCGGACTGGCCGACGCCCACCGTCTCGACGAGGATCACGTCGAATCCCGCGGCCTCGCACAGGAGCATCGTCTCGCGCGTGCGACGGGCGACGCCGCCCAGGGTCTCCGCGCTGGGGGAGGGACGGATGTAGGCGCTCTCCTCGCGAGCGAGCTCGTCCATGCGGCTCTTGTCGCCGAGGATGCTGCCGCCGGAGATCGAGCTCGAGGGATCGACGGCGAGCACCGCCACCCGACGCCCCTCGCGTACGAGCTTCGTGCCGAGCGCCTCGATGAACGTGCTCTTGCCCACGCCCGGGACGCCGGTGATGCCGACGCGCCACGCGTCCCCCGTCTGCGGATAGAGCCGCTCGAGCAGCTCACGGGCGAGCGCCTCGTCCTCCGCCCGGCTGCTCTCGATCAACGTGATCGCCTTCGAGAGGATCGTGCGGTCGAAGGCCCGGACCCCCTCGACGTACTCGTCGAGCATGGACGACGAGCGGCTCATGCGCCCTCCATCGAATCGAGGACCTCGCCCGCGGCCTCCGCGATCACCGTCCCCGGTCCGAACACCGCGACCGCGCCCGCCGCGCGCAGGGCGTCGTGATCGCCGGGGGGCACCACGCCGCCCACGACGACCAGGATGTCCGCGCGCCCGAGCCGCTCGAGCTCCGCGCGCAGCGCCGGCACCAGGGTCAGGTGCCCCGCGGCGAGCGAGCTCACGCCGATCACGTGCACGTCGTTCTCGACGGCCTGGCGCGCCGTCTCCTCGGGCGTCTGGAAGAGCGAGCCGACGTCCACGTCGAAGCCGAGGTCCGAGAACGCCGTCGCGATCACCTTCTGGCCGCGGTCGTGGCCGTCCTGGCCCATCTTGGCCACCAGGATCCGCGGCCGGCGCCCCTCCCGCCCGAGAAAGGTCTTCACTCGCGTACGCACCGAGATCGCTTCGTCCGTCTCGCCCACCTCCCCACTGTACACTCCGGAGATGGTGTGGATCACGGCCCGGTGGCGGCCGAACACCTTCTCGAGGGCTTCCGTCATCTCCCCGACCGTCGCCCCCGCCCGAGCCGCGCCCACGTTGAGGTCGAGCAGGTTCCCCTCGCCGGTCTCGGCGCAGCGGGTCAGGGCCTCCAGCGCCGCCTCGACCTTCGCCCCGTCCCGCTCGGCCCGCAGCCGCTCGAGCCGTCGGAGCTGGGCCCGGCGCACCGCGGCGTTGTCCACCTGGAGGACGTCGATGTCCTCCTCGCGCCGCGGCCGGTGCTTGTTCACCCCGACGATCGTCTGCCGGCCCGAGTCGATGCGGGCCTGGGTCCGCGCCGCTGCCTCCTCGATGCGCATCTTGGGGATGCCCGCCTCGATGGCCCGGACCATGCCCCCGTGCTCCTCGATCTCGCGGATGTGCTCCATCGCGCGCGCGGCGAGGTCGTGAGTCAGCCGCTCGACGTAGTAGCTGCCGCCCCAGGGGTCGACGACCCGGCACGTGCCGCTCTCCTGCTGGAGCTGGATCTGCGTGTTGCGGGAGATGCGCGCGGAGGAATCCGACGGCAGGGCGAGCGCCTCGTCGAGCGAGTTCGTGTGGAGCGACTGCGTCTGCCCCTGCACGGCGGCCATCGCCTCGATGCAGGTGCGCACCACGTTGTTGTAGACGTCCTGGGCGGTGAGCGACCAGCCCGAGGTCTGGCAGTGTGTCCGCAGCATGAGCGAGCGCGGGTTCTTCGGCGCGAAGGGCTGCACGAGCCTCGCCCACAGGAGCCGCGCCGCGCGCAGCTTCGCCACCTCCATGAAGAAGTCCATCCCCACCGCGAAGAAGAACGACAGGCGCGGGGCGAACGCGTCGACGTCGAGGCCCACCTCGACGCCCTTGCGCACGTACTCGAGCCCGTCGGCGAGCGTGTAGCCGAGCTCGATGTCCGCGGTGGCCCCCGCCTCCTGCATGTGATACCCGGAGATCGAGATGCTGTTGAACTTCGGCATCCGCTCCGAGGTGTAGGCGAAGATGTCGCCGACGATCCGCATGGAGGGAGCCGGGGGGAAGATGTAGGTGTTCCGGACCATGAACTCCTTGAGGACGTCGTTCTGGATCGTCCCCGCGAGCTTCTCGGGGGGGACGCCCTGCTCCTCGGCGGCGACGACGTAGAGCGCCATCACCGGCAGCACCGCCCCGTTCATGGTCATCGACACGCTCATCCGGTCGAGGGGGATGCCGTCGAACAGGATGCGC
>CAYRXS010000472.1:0-3161 GCA_964428225.1 uncultured Planctomycetaceae bacterium | reverse complement strand
CCCCCCCCCCCCCCCCCCCCCCCCCCCCCCCCCCCCCCCCCCCCCCCCCCGAGGGAACACCGATGCGCCTGAGTAGGGGCGGCGCGCTCGATGTCAGCACATTGTAACGGGTTCCCCAAAAACGGGGGAAATCCCCTCGGGAAAGGTCGATCTGGCCCCTCGGCCCCCTCAGGAGGCGGCCCCCGCCCGTTTCAGGGCGTGCAGGCGGCGGTGGTAGGCGGCTCCGAGATTGTTGCGGGTCAGCATCCCGAGCACGTGCCGCCCGTCCGCTTCGTGGACCACGGGGATCTCGTGGAGCCCGTGCTCGTTCAGCTTCTGCAGGGCGTCGTTCAGGTTCTCGCTGGGGGTAACGGTCACCACGGTCTCGACCATGAAGTCCCGCACGATGACGAGGTCCGCCACCTCCATCTCCTGGAAGATGCGCCGCACGTCCGAGAGCGAGAAGATCCCCACGAGCCGCTCGTCCTCGTCGACCACGGGGAAGTAGTTGCCG
This sequence comes from uncultured Planctomycetaceae bacterium, assembly GCA_964428225.1. GTDB lineage: Bacteria > Planctomycetota > UBA1135 > UBA1135 > JBFMCU01. The sequence goes on along the minus strand of CAYRXS010000472.1, from coordinate 2,668 downwards.
CGCGCCGTCGAGACGATGGCGAGCGATCGACGCAACGTCATGTTCTCCGGGATCAGATGGGGTTGGCGCGCTCCCTCGAGGAGATCCGACACCTTCATCTGCTCGAGCACGTCGACGACGAAGTCCCCGGCGTGGGCCGGCGAATCGACGAGGCCATCCACCTGCGTGTTGTAGATCGTCCACTTCGTGGCGAACAGCATGTGGATCACCGACACGAGCATCAGGGGAGCGAGCAGGCCGTAGCTCCCCGTCATCTCGCAGACGATGATGATCGAGGCGATGGGGGTCTTGGCGACACCGGCGAAGAAGCCGCCCATGCCGACGAGGGCAAAGCACGCCGGCTCGATCCCGAGCTCGGGGAAGAGCTCGCCCGTCGCCTTCCCCACGACCGCGCCCAGGAGCGCCCCGATGGCGAGGGATGGAGCGAACACACCTCCGGAACCGCCGCTGGCGATGGAGAACGAAGTCGCGAGGATCTTCCCCACAACGAGCACGAGCATGGTGGTGATCGCCATCCCCCCCGCGATCGAGTGCTCCCCGGCGATCGAGTCCTCCATCAGCTTGTAGCCGCCGAATAGCACCCCGTGCCGTCCCGCGATGCCCGTTATCGCGAGGGCGAGGATCGCCAGGAGCATTCCGCCGATCGCGGGCCGCAGGAAGGCAACCTTTCCCGTCAGCTTCCTCGACAGCGAGTGGATCCCGTCGAAGGTCCGCACGTAGAGGAAGCTCGTCACCGCGCAGAGCAGGCCGAGCACGAGGTAGATGCCCAGCTCGGCGGGGGAGCTGTTGAACGCGAGGCCGGCGAGGATCTCCTCGCTGATCTCGATCGCCTTCTCCTCCCCGCTGATGGTGGTGAAGGTCGTGTAGGCGACGATCGAGGCGATGATGCAGGGGATGATCGCCTCGCCCTCGAATTCGGGCTTGCGGTAGAGGACCTCGGGCGCGAACAGGGCTCCGCCCATCGGCGCGGTGAACAGCGCCCCGATGCCCGCGCTCGCCCCCGCGAGGAGGAAGGTGCGGCGGTCCCGTTCCGTCAACCTCAGGGCGTCGGAGACCGCGCTGCCGACGCCGCTGCCGACCTGGGCCACCGGGCCCTCCTGGCCCGCGGAGCCGCCGGTGCCGATGGTGATCGCCGCGGTCAGGGCCTTCAGTCCGATCACCCGCCGGCGTACCCGGCCGCTGAGGTTGTGGAAGGTGCGGATCAGCTGCTCGGTGCCGTGGCCCTCGGCCTCCGGGGCGAAGCGGTGGGTCAGCCAGCCCACGAGCAGCCCCCCCGCGGGGAGGATGAGCAGGACGAGCCACATCCGCTCGTCCAGCCCGCCCAGGCCCTCGCCCTCGAGCCCCGTGGCGCGCTCCAGGAGGTTCTCGCGCAGGAATCCCAGGAGCCATTTGAAGCGGGCGGCGGCGAGGCCACCCACGATGCCGACGAGGGTCGACATGCCGACCCACTTCCCGACGAACCCGAGGTCCGTCAGTCCGAGGAAGGCGAACAGCCGTCCGAGTCCCTTGCCCTGCCTCTGTTGCACGGGCGGGAGGATAGCAACGCCGTTCGGCGGCGTCGTGAGGTGGCGACAAAATGCTCGCGGGCGGCGCGTACTCTCCGCCGGGGGCGGCTATCTTCTCTCCGATGGGCGAGCCGGCCGGACGACACCGCACTCCACTCCCGAAGGGGCCGCTCTCCGGTCGGCGCAGGAGTTGGCGGCGGGCGGTCGGCAAGGCCCTGGCGGCCTGGCACCGCGCGTTTCAGACCATTCCCCCCGGTCCGTGGCTGCGGAGGCGCCTCCGGAACGCCCTCGACATCACGACCACGGACCTGACGGTGGCGGTGGGGGAGTGCGAGCTCCTCCACATCGTCTTCCTCTCGGACCTGCACGCCGGGTTGTTCATGAACGCGGGAGACCTCCGTCGCGTGGCGGAGATCGTGAACGCCTTGCACCCCGATCTGGTGTGTTTCGGGGGGGACGTCGTGAACACGCGCTGGGAGGAGGTGAAGCTCCTGGGTCCCGCCCTCGACCTCCTGCATGCGCCTCTCGGCCTGTATGCCGTGCCCGGGAACCACGAGTACTACCGCCGTCGCGACTACGATCGCTGGAGCGACTATCTGGCGGACCGGGGGGTGGAGGTCTTGCGGAACCGTGGCGTGCGGGTCGACACCGGAACCGGCACGCTCTGGCTGGCGGGCATCGACGACCTGACGGAGGGCCAGCCCGACCTCGACGCCGCCCTCGCCGGTCGTCGGTCGGGGGAGACGACGATCCTGCTGTCTCACCACCCCGATACCTTCATCGAGGCTTGTGATCTGGACGTCGATCTGCAGCTGTCCGGCCACACGCACGGCGGTCAGATCCTGCTCTTCGGTTACGCCCCGCTCGTCCACAGCCGCCACGGCTTCCGCGCCGGCCTCTACCACCGCAACGGCCGCCACCTCTTCGTGTCCTGCGGGGTGGGAGTCACGGCCCTTCCTCTTCGTATCGGTACCCGTCCCGAGATCTCCCTCCTGCGGCTGCGGTCGTAGGCGCTCACCTCCTCCTCTTCTCCCTCCCCTCCTCTCCTCCTCTCCTCCTCCACCTCCTCCTGGGCGGGGGGGGACGAAGCCTGCTGCGCGCGCGTGAAAGGGGTTGCGGCACGGGCACCGTCCGCGGAGATGGAAGTGTTCCCGTGAAGGGGA
>CAYRXS010000471.1:0-3181 GCA_964428225.1 uncultured Planctomycetaceae bacterium | reverse complement strand
GAGTATGGGGCGCGCTAGCGTACGGTACCGGATACATCACCACCACCTACGCAGTAGAGCCGCGGCTCTACTGCGTAGGTGGTGGAGATGTATCCGGTACCGTACGCTCGGACTCAGCGATCGCCGACGTACCCGAGGTTCCTCAGCTCCTCGAGGGTCTCGGGATCGAGCTCGATCTTGTGAACCTCGCGGCTCCGGCTCTCCTCGATCCACCTCTGCAGGACCTCGCGCAACCGGCTCTCGACGGAGGGGTGATCGTCCACGGGATTCCGCTCCTCCGGATCGAGCTGCAGGTCGTAGAGCTCGGAGGCCCACTTCTCCTCCCCGGCGAAGGTGTGGAGCACGAGCTTCCAGCGACCCACGACGAGGGACGCGGCCTGGTAACGATCCCGACGCAGGTTCGAGGCGATGAGGGTGCGCGGCCCGGAATCGGGTTCCGGCTCGTCGCGGAGCAGGTCCTGCCCCGTCATCGCCGCGGGGATCGGCAGCCCCGCGAGCCGCAGGATCGTGACCGCGACGTCGGACAGATCGACCCGCCTCTCCTCGACGCGCCCGTTGACCTGGCCCGGCAAGTGGACGAGCAGGGGAACGCGCAGGACGGAGTCGTACACCTCGCGGTGCAGGAACAGGTGATGCTCGAGGAACGACTCACCGTGGTCCGAGACCACGATAACGACGAGGTTCTCGTCGAGTCCGGTCTTCTCGAGGTGGGCAAAGAGACGTCCGAGGTGCTCGTCCACGTAATAGACGCCCGCGTCGTACAGGGCGCGCAGGTCCTCGAGGTCCTCCGCGGAGAAGTCTGCGGGATCCCGCTCCCCCCGCAGGTAGCCCTCGTTCAGGTCGTAGAGGAACTCGACGCCGCCGGCGCGCTCGGGCGAACTCCAGGCGCTCTGCGGACCGGATTCGGGTACGAAGCGCAGCCGGTACGGCTCGGGCTTCTCGTAGGGGAAGTGGAGCGCGTCGGGCCGCGGGGTGTTCGCGGGGGCGGTGTGCACGTCCTTCGTGTGCACGAAGAGGAAGAAGGGCTTCTCGGCCGCCCGTCCATCGAGCCAGGAGATCGCGGTGTCGACGGTGACCGCGGCGTCCATCTTCCGCGCCGCGTTCTCGCGGTGGGGGCAGTGGGAGAAGCGGTCGAATCCCCGATCGAACCCCCGCTCGGCGCCGAGGAAGCCGCGAGGACCCGAGTCGACGAAGGCCGCCGTCTGGTAACCCACCTCGGAGAGCAGCTCGGCGATCAGCGAAGTGCGGGCGGGGATCCGATCGTCCAACGTCAGCACGCCGATCTCCATCGGGTTCAGGCCCGCGAACATCGAGGCGTGCGAGGGGAAGGTCCACGACGAGGGAGCACGGGCGTCGGCGAAGCGCACGGAGCGCTCCGCAAGACGGTCGAGATGGGGCGAGGTGGGCCGCTCGTACCCGTAGCACCCGAGGTGATCCGCGCGCAGGGTGTCGAGTGAGATCAGGAGGATGTTCGGCCTCGTCGTGGGAGGCTCCTCGGGGACCTCGGTCTCGCCGCCCCCGCACGCGGCCGCGAGGAGGGCGATCAAGGCCGGGATCGACGAGAGCGCCCGGCGCGCTGCGGGGCCTCGAGGGGTGGTCCGGGGGGCTTCCATGGGGTCTCCGGGCCGATGGTAGGGGCTTTTTCGGGGGAGCCCGCTCTTTTCTCCGGTTCCGTGAGGGGAGGGGGGATCGGCTGGCGCCTTGCCCGATGACCGCCACCACGAGGAGAACAAAGACGTGAAGAATCACATCGAACGGACCATCGCGACCTGCCTGGGCCTGCTGCTGACTCTGGGCACCGCGTTCACGACCCCGGCTTCGGCCCAGGCAAACTTCCGCGGAGCAGTGGAGAAGGAGGTCTACTTCGAGCTCGCCGAGAGCTCCGACGGCACGGCCTACGTGATCGTCGTCCTCACCCCGGTGGAGATGCGACCACGCGAGGAGCAGGTGCTGCAGCAAGCCGCCATCGCGGAGGTCCAGGACCGCGTGCTGGCGTGGCTGACGCCGCAGCAGTTCTCGGTCGCCTACCGGTACCGGAACTTCGCGGCCATGACCGGCCGCGTCGACGCGGCCGGGCTGGGGCTCCTTGCCGGGCATCCGGACGTCCTTGCGGTGGGACCGGATCGTCACGTCCGGGCTCATCTCGATCACAGCGTTCCTTTCATCCGGGCGGACATCGCGCAAGACCTCGGCTTCACGGGAGAGGGAATCACCGTCGCTGTCCTCGACACAGGGATCGACTCGGACCACCCCGACCTTTCGGACAACGTGGCCCCCGGGTGGTATCACTTCCTCGATCAAGGGGACGACACTGGGCCGGGCGCAGAGGACGATGCCGGTCACGGAACCCACGTCTCGGGCATTATCACTTCCAAGGGAGTCGTCGCCCCCCCAGGGGTGGCTCCGGATACCGATGTCCTCGCCATCAAGGTACTTCCGTCCAGTGGCCCAGGTACATGGAGCGACGTCCTGGCAGGCATCGATCATGTGGTCAGCCACGTTGGAGACTACGATCGACTCTGCGCCATCAATCTCAGCCTGGGTAGTGGTCATTACTCGTCCTGTCCTTGCGACGACGAGAACTCCACGACCCAGGGGTGTCAGGCCGCGATTCTGGCGGCCAAGAACGTAGGCATCACCACCTTCGCGTCCAGTGGCAACGATGGCACCACGACGCAGATGGGAACCCCTGCGTGTGTTTCTGCGGCGGTGCCGGTCGCCGCGGTCTACGACCAGGATCAGGGCCGGGAACCCGACTCCGGCAGCTACGGGTGCGGCTGCCACGACGACACGACGGGCGGCGACAAGATCGTCTGTTTCTCGGAGCGCTGCGGGTGCAACGAGCTCGCCGCGCCGGGACGCTTGATCACCGCCCCGGGTATGGGCGGCGGAACCGCGACCATGTCCGGAACCTCGATGGCCGCGCCGCACTGCGCTGCCGTTGCGGCGCTGATGGCCGAGAAGGCCAGAGACGCGTGCACCGAGCTCACTCCCGACGAGGTGGTCCAGATCATGAAGGCAACGGGCGCGTCCACAGACGATCCCGCGGACACCTCGCCGAATCCCAAGCGCGTCGACGCCATGGCCTGCGTCGATGCTGTCGCGAGTTGGGGCCTGGAGGCGAAGCTGCTGGCCTACGATGGGGATCACCGGGAAAGTTTTGGATTCGCGGTGGCGATCG
>CAYRXS010000470.1:0-3238 GCA_964428225.1 uncultured Planctomycetaceae bacterium | reverse complement strand
GCCACTGCACGATCGCCGGGCGCTCCAGCTCGCGCACCAGGGGGGAGTCGAGGCGACCGTCGAAGTCCTCGGGCCACTGGTGCAGGCAGAGCTCGTTCTTGGGCGTCGCGGGCAGCCGCGTGCCGTCGAGCCCCTCCCACTGCACGAGCGCCAGCCGCTCCTCGGGCACCGTGGGCGTATGCCAGGTCCACTGGAAGAAGAGCGACGCGCCGGTGAACCCACAACCGCGCAGGACCTGCGGGAGCTGCGGGAAGAAGTCGAACTCCTCCTCCCAGAAGGAACGGGGCCGCACGCCGAAGAGCCGCAGGACGGTGCGGACCCCGTAGACGCGCTGACGGACGTTCGACTCCCCGCCCTGGAAGAGCCCGTAAGGCTGGGCGTAGGACGCCCCCACGATCTCGACCTTCCCCTCCCGAACCGCCGCGCGCAGCTCGTCCAGGACCTCGGGATCCTCGGCGGCGAGCTTCTCGTACCCGACGGCGTCGAAGTTCACGTTGCCGCGAGCGCCGGTCTCGTCGATGAGCGCCAGCATGTCGCGGATCGAGGCCGGCAGCACCTCGTAGCCCCACAGCCAGTGGAAATCCACCCAGTGCTTGTGGTTGCCGAAGGTGTAGTAGAGCGGCTTCTTCATCGAGCGCGCATGCTACCAACGCGGTTCGCCTCGATCCCCGTCGAAATCGGAAGAGCGGCGGGGCCGCGGCACGACGGTGCCGCGAATGGAGGATCCGGTGGATCCGAGGGCCGGCGCCCCCGAATCCAACCGGGAGCCGCTAGTAGCCGAGTTCGGCGTCGATGGCGTTCGTCAGCATGGCGACGCCCCCGACGTTGTTGAGCAGCCCCTGCGTGTAGGCGTGGATTCCGGCCAGAGCCGGATCGTTCGGCAGCAGGATCGTGTGATAGCTGATCCCCGCGCCTCCGCCGGAGATGTGAGTCATCATCCACGTGGAGCTCACGTCGACCAGCAGCTCTCCGATGCCGGTCATGAACGCGAACGGCGCGGAGTACGCGACGGCGAAGGTCAGGCCGGTAGCCCCGACCGATCCCCCGTCGATCTGCGTGATCCAGTTCGTGCCGAGGACCGGCAGGTTGTTGCTCGTGAAGATGAAGGGGTTGAACCCGGAGCCGTTGTAATACGAGAAGCCGGCATCCGGCACGTCGTTGACGGTGATGTAGTTCACCTTCGTCTCCGAGTCGTTGCCGTTGGTCCCCGTCACCGACATCGAGACCGTGTAGGTACCCGGATCGACGTACAGGTGCGTCGGATGCTGCAGGGCAGAGGAGCCGGTGTCCCCGAAGTCCCAATCCCACGCATAGAGCCCGGTGCCGGTCGAGGTGTTGGTGAAGGTGACCAGCAGGTCCTCGTCGCCCACGGTGGGAACGCCGAAGAAGTCCGCGCTGGGATCCGGGCCGGTGTCGATCGTCCACTTGTCGATCCACGTCTCCCAGGGCCCCACGCTGTATTCGGCGTGACCCCAGAACGAACCGGGAGAAGCCGGATCCTCGTCCACGCCGCTGTAGTCACCATACCGACCTCCCGTGTACGGGGCGGAGCTGGTGACGAGCGACTGGACGTTGGGCATCGTCCCGGTCGGGTCGGAAACGACCCGCCAGGAGGCCTCTGTCGAGGGGAGCTCGCTCGTGGAGGAGCGGTTGTAGCCGACCGTGATGTTGCCGGCCGCGTCCGCGTGAACGTCCGGGAACCAGTTGTAGATCCCGGAGCCCAGGCTGAGCGTGCCTTCCTGGAGCAGCGTCGGATTCTGACCGCTGGTCGGCCAGCCCCGCAGATCGATCTGGTACCAGCGGACCTGCGTCACTCCGCCCGAGCCAATGCCGTGGGCGGCGTACAGGATCCCGTTGCGGATGACCCCGTTCTTGATCCGGCAGTCGATCGTGTCCAGCCGGTTCGAGCTACCCTGCTGACGGGCGTCGGGCGGATCTCCGAAGGAGGAGACCGAGACCCAGCGGCTGTTGGGGGTGGCGGTGCCCGTAGTCTGCTTGCACTGGATCCGGATCGAGCTGCCGGCACTCCAGATCCCGCCGACGAAGTACATGTACCCGTTGGTGGAGTCGTAGTTCTTCACTCCCCCCATGGACTGGAGCGAGCTGTCGAGCTGCCGGTTCCAGACGGTCTGGGTGCCGTTCATCGCGTCCGACTTGTCGAAGATGATGACGCGGCTACCGCCACCGTAGAAGCAGTCCGTGCAGATCGTGATGTAGTCGCGACCGACTCCCAGGTTGGGGAAGTCGGGGAAGTTGCAGGTCGGGGAGACCTTGTAGCGGAACTTCCACCAGTCGTTGGCGTCATCGGGATACGAGTCCTTGGAAACGGCGAGGCAGACCCAGTCCCCGTTGCTGTCCGTGAGCTCGTTGTTCTCGACGATGAAGCGACCGCTCTGCCAGTCGTACACGCAGACCGGGTCGAAGACGAAGTCCTCGGCCCCGAGGGAGGACCAGAAGCCGCCGGCCCCGTAGTTGATCTTGTTCCACATGAACGTGCCGTCTCTTCTGGTGGGCGGCGATCTCGCAGTTCACCTGGGAGATGATGCAGTCGGGCCCCACCGCGAGGTCGGGGTCGGGGGGCTCCCAGCCGGTCTGGTCGTGCCCGATGAAGCCGTCAGCGCTCTTGGGCCCGGAGCCCGGGATCCGCGGCAGGCGCCGCCGCCAGTCGGGGAGGGGATCCGGCGGAGCCGTGCGCTCCATGTCCTTCGACGTCAGGTCCGCGCACGCCGCCACCGGCGTCACCTTCGGCGGAGCCGGTACGTCGAAGCCCTCCGGCGTGAAGATGCGCACCGCGACACCGCTGCCGTCTTCCACCGCCGTACCGGACCACGTGAAGACCAGCGGGCCCGCGTCGCTCCACACCGCGTGGCGACCGTTCTTCGCGATCTGCATCGCGTGACGGCCAGGGCCTTCCTCGTTCACGAGCCAGCCCTCGCCCATCGGCGCGCCGTCCGCGTCGTACTGCCGCACCCGGATGTCGACCTAGCGAGCCGGACGGCCGTCTTCCTTCTCGTAGACGCCGCTGTGCGCGTTGTAAGCCACGAGGAAGCGGCCGTCAGAGGCCGAGATCGCCGTCGCACCGTTGTGGTAGCCCTCGCCACCCGCGTCCACCGCGAACGAATCGCCCAGGGGCGAACCCGTCGCGTCGTAGCGGCGCGCGCGCACCAGCCAGTCCTCGGCATCCTCCGGGCACCACATCCACGCCATCAGCAGACGACCCTCGGCGTCGACGTCCAGG
>CAYRXS010000469.1:3027-3270 GCA_964428225.1 uncultured Planctomycetaceae bacterium | reverse complement strand
CCGGACGCGCGGCCGCGGCCGCCTGGGCTCTCCGAAACGCGAGCATCCGATCGCCCACCTCGGCACCCCCGTTGCCGAGCTCGCCGATCACCACGGGGAGGTTCGGCACCTTCCACTCCCGGCGAAGGTCCCTGATGAGATTGACCAGGTTCTCCTCGTACTCCTTCACCGCGGTCTCATCGATCATGTCGTTCCACCCCTGGAACCAGATGAAGCCGGCGATTTCATACCCGTTGCCGTCGT
>CAYRXS010000469.1:0-3017 GCA_964428225.1 uncultured Planctomycetaceae bacterium | reverse complement strand
CGCCGCTGGCTTTGAAACCCATCCCTAAACCACTCAATCCGTTCAGGGCCTCCCCCACCTCCTGCAGCATCCGGGTGTAGCACGATCCTGGCTGGCCGCCGGAACCGGGAGGTCGGAAGTCCCGAAAGAGGCTCTTTCCGCCCCAGGCGGTCTTGATGAGAAGCACCTGGTTCTCGATCCGGTCGCCCAGCACGTGGCCGATTTGCAGCTCCGGGCCGATGTGAGTCCTGCCTCCGTAACCCGTGAATCCGATGGTCAGGTTGCCGGTCAACAGCCCTCGGTTCTCGGTCTGGTGCCGGATCCACACATCGTCCCGCACGGTCCACTCTCCAGCGGCGTCCTTCAGGTGCGTGTACATCGAGGCGAGAGGAGAATGCGCCATGACGTACTCGAGGTTGCCCTTGCCGCCGTTGTAGTCACGGGGATCATCCATGTCGACGACTCCCTGGCCCTGCATGTTCGACTGGCCGGCCAGGATGTAGACCTTGACCGGCCGCGGCAGTTGCCTGGTCTGCGCATCCGTGGTTTCCACGAGACCGGAGAGAAGGAAAATGCCCAACAGGGTGAACGAGGCAGCTGGCTTCCGCATGCCCTCGATCATACGGGCGGCACCGAGGATGAGGAACCCGGCGAGCGCACGCGCAAGGGGAGCCGGAACCGCCCGAACGAGTCGGTGATTCTCGTCCTCACGCGATCATGCCGTGCCCTCGGGCTTGCTCGAGCGAGCCTCGCGCGTAGGATGCGGATTGCCCGCCGGAACGGACGTTTCTCGGGGCGCACGAGGTTCTCGGAAGGCACAGGAGACACCGGACGAGGGGATCCCATGAGAAGGCGCTTCTTCCTGGCGTGGTTCAGCTTCTGCTGCACCCTCCTCTTCGCGGGCTGCGTCCATCGAACGGGAATGCCCGGCACGCGGGAGCCTGGCGATTCGATTTCCCCGGAGGCCTTCGCGACCCCTCCTCTGGAGTCGCGGCCCGGGGCTTACTGGACCTGGCTCAACGGAGCGGTCGACCACGCGCAGATGACTCGCGAGATGGAGGAAGCCAAGGCCCTCGGCATGCGCGGCTTCGAGATCTGGGACATCGGCGCGCTGATCGATCCCGCGAAGATCGTACCCGCGGGACCGGCGTTCCTCGGCGAGGAGTCCCTGCGCTCCGTCGCGCACGCCATGTCCGAAGCCGAGAGGCTCGGACTCGAGCTCGGCATGATCGCCGCGAGCAGCTGGAACGCCGGGGGATCGTGGGTGGAGAAGTCGGATGGGAGCAAGGCTCTCGCGAGCAGCTCGGTCGACCTGGTCGGTCCGAGCGAGTTCGATGGCGTGCTTCCCCTGCCCTGCGACGAGGAGACCTACCACTTCGATGTCTCGGTCCTGGCCATTCCTCGCTCCGACGACAAGGAGCTTTTGTCCATCGATCTCGTCCGGAACCTGAGCGATCGGATGGACGGCGAGGGGCGCCTGCAATGGGACGTCCCGGAAGGAAGCTGGACCGTTTTGCGCTTCGTGGGTCGCGGTACGAACCAGGGGCTGGTCGTGCCCAGCCCCCACTCCGATGGTTTGCTCATCGATCATCTCAGTGCCGAAGCCACCGAGCGTCATATGCTGCACATGATCGGCAAGCTCGGGGAGGTTGATCCCGAGCACGCGATCTTGACGATCATGTCCCACGACAGCTACGAGGTGCGTGCGGCCAACGACTGGACGGAGGACTTCGTCGAGCAGTTCGAGAGTCGCCGTCGCTACGACCCCCGCAAGTACCTGCCGCTACTGGAGGACTGGAAGCTGGGCGACTCCGACGTGCAGGCCCGCTTCGTGGCCGACTACCGGAAAACCGTCGGCGAGCTCCTGGTCGAACGACACTTCCGCGTGAGCCGCGAGATCCTGAATCGCCACGGCATGAAGCTCTGCGCCGAGGCGGGTCACGGGGGCTATGCGCGGGTCGACCCGATCTGGGGGCTCGGAGAATCCGATATCCCGCGAGGTGAGTTCTGGAACGGCAAGCGATTTTGGGTCACCAAGGAGGCGGCCAGTGCGGCCCACCTCTACGGACGGCGCTACGTCGATTCGGAGTCCTTCACCGGTTGGCGCCATTGGCTGGACGGCCCCCGGCACTACAAGCAGCTCTTCGACGTCGCGGTCTGTGCCGGCCTGAATCGCCTGACCTTCCATACCTTCACGCACAATCCGCCGGAGGCGGGGCTGCCCGGATACGTCTACCACGCCGGCGAGCACTTCAACGCGAACAACACCTGGTGGAAGCAGTCCGGGCCGATGCTCGCGTACATGGGGCGTTGTTCCTACCTCATGCAGCAAGGCGAATTCGTCGCCGACGTCTGCTTCTACTACGGCGACCAGGCTCCCAACCTCGTGCCCCCTCGGCGGATCGATCCACACGTGGAGCCCCGCTACGCCCTCGACAAGTGTCTCCACTGCGGACGTCCCCGGCCCGTGGACGTCCGGCCCCTGGGAAGCGGGTACGACTTCGACTACGTCGATGCTCGCTCGATCCTCGATCGCATGGCGGTCGATTCCGACACGGGAAGGCTCGTCGTGGGCGACATGAGCTACGCCCTGATGGTCCTGCCCGCGCACGCCCACATCTCCCTCGATGTCCTGCGGAAGGTCCGCGAACTCGTGGTGATGGGCGCAACCGTCCTCGGACCGGTCCGGCCCGCACGTACCAATTCGCTCACCGACTTTCCGAGAGCCGACCAGGAGGTGTCCAGAATCGGCGCCGAGCTCTGGAGCCCCGACGGTTCGAATCCCGGCGATGCCGCAAGGAGCCAGCGGTGCGGCAAGGGTCGGGTCTTCACCAACATGACCTCCCGTCAGGTGCTGGCACGAATGGGCGTTGCGCCGGACTTCACGGTGCTGAGGGGCGGTTCCCAGGAAGGACCCGACCGGATCGACTACATCCACCGCCGTACCGGAAACGCCGACGTCTACTTCGTCTGCAACAGCGCGGACGAGGCGAGATCCCTGCTCTGCCGATTCCGCGATGCCGGGGGAAGACCGGAGA
>CAYRXS010000468.1:0-3276 GCA_964428225.1 uncultured Planctomycetaceae bacterium | reverse complement strand
GGCGAGGTCCATGGTGATCGTGCGCCGCACGTCGTGCGCGATGGCGAGGCACGTGATGAGCAGGGTGGGGGGCACGGAGAGGGTGCGGTCTCCGACGCGGTACTCGTTGTTCAGGCTGTCCTTGCCCGAGACGAAGGGCGTGCCGAAGGCCACCGCCGCGTCGTAGCAGGCCTTGGATGCCTCGACGAGCGCGCCGAGCCGGTCCGGCTTGTCGCAGTTGCCCCACGCGAAGTTGTCCAGGATCGCGGCGCGGTCGGGATCGGCGCCGACGGCGACGACGTTGCGCAGGGCTTCGTCGATCGCGCTCGCCGCCATGGCGTAGGGGTCGAGGAAACCGTAGCACGGGTTCGCCCCGCAACCGATCGCCACGCCCTTGTCGGAGTCGGGCAGGGGCCGCAGGACGGCGGCGTCGCCGGGGCCGTCGCTCCGCGCGCCGACGAAGGGCTTCACCACGGAGGCGCCCTGCACCTCGTGGTCGTACTGGCGAACGATCCACTCCTTGCTCGCGATGTTCGGGGCGGCGAGCAGCTCGAGCAGCACCGTGTCGAAGTCGTCCGGACGGGGGGCGCCGGGACACGGATGCTCGGGCGGGGACCACACGGCGGTGCGGACCGGGCGCGGCGTGCCGTGGTGGAGGAACCGCATGTCGAGGTCCGCCACGACCTCGTCGCGATCCCGCACCACGAGGCGTCTCGTGTCGGTGAAGGTGCCGATGACGACGGCCTCGACGTCCTCGGCGGCGAAGACGGCCAGGATCTCGTCGACGTTCTCGGGAGGAACGGCGAAGACCATCCGCTCCTGGGCCTCGCTGATCCAGATCTCGTGCGAGGACAGGCCCGCGTACTTGAGCGGCGCGTGATCGAGCTCGACGTCCGCGCCGCAGTCCTGGCCCATCTCCCCGACCGCGGAGGAGAAGCCGCCCGCCCCGCAGTCCGTGATCGCGCGGTAGAGGTTGCGGTCGCGGGCCTGGATCAGGCAATCGAGCACGCGCTTCTCGGTGATCGGATCCCCGATCTGCACCGCGGCGCTCGAGGTCATCTCGGAGTCCTCGGAGAGCTCGATCGAGGAGAACGTCGCCCCGTGGATGCCGTCGCGGCCCGTGCGGCCCCCGGCGGTCACGATGACGTCGCCCGGCCGCACCTCCTTCGTCGCGTGCTCGCGGCGCAGGATGCCGACCGTGCCGCAGTAGACCAGCGGGTTGGCCACGTAGCGCTCGTCGAACCACACGCCGCCGTTGACGGTGGGGATCCCCATGCGGTTGCCGTAGTCGCGAACGCCGGCGACCACCCCGCGCAGGATGCGTCGCGGGTGCATCGTGCCGCGGGGGAGCTCCTCGCGCGGGAAGTCCATCGGCCCCACGAAGAAGCAGTCCGTGTTCGCGATCGGTCGCGCCCCGAGCCCCGCCCCGAGGACGTCGCGGATGACCCCGCCGATCCCGGTGCCCGCGCCGCCGTAGGGATCGATGGCGCTGGGGTGGTTGTGGGTCTCGACCTTGATCGCGAGGTCCCAGCCGCGATCGAGCTCGACGATCCCCGCGTTGTCCACGAACACACTCACGCACCACGGGCGATCCAGCTCGCGGGTCGCGCGCGCGATCGTGGTCTTCAGGAGGTTGTCGATGCGCTCGGTCTCGCCGCTCGGCCCGTGCGTGTAGTCGATGATGCCGGTCAGCGTCTTGTGCTGGCAGTGCTCGCTCCACGTCTGGGCGATCGTCTCGAGCTCGCAGGCGGTGGGCTCGCGGCCCTCGGCGAGGAAGTACGCCTGGATCTCGTGCATCTCCTCGAGGGTGAGGCTGAGCTGGCCCTCGCGGCTGATCTGCTCGAGCTCGGGATCCCCCGAGCGGACGAGCGGGACGTCGATGCGCCCGCGGGAGGAGGTCGAGAAGACCGCGCCGTAGGGGAGGTCCTCGCGGTCGATCCGGACGAGCTCGATCGTCTCGTTGGCGAAGACCCGGGAGGCGGCGGTGGCCAGGTCCTCGGCCGTGAGATCGCCACAGAGCTCCATCACCCGGTACGTGGCGACGCCCGCCTCGCCGTCGGACGGCAGCCACTCCATGCTCTCGAGGAGGCTCTCCACGGTGTGGGCGACGGGATCCATCACCCCCGGTCGCCGCATGACGAGGATGCGGTGGACGGTGGTCTCGGGGACGGTGGGGGGAGTCTTCGGCTCGGCGATGCGGAGCTCGTCGACGACGGGATCGGCGAGCAGCTCCTCGGCGATCCGCCGCACCGTCGCCCGGTCGTAGGCGGGCGAGAGCATGTACCCCCGTCCCGCGCGGATTCCCCCGGCGGGGGGGATGCCGAGCTCCTCGAGGGCCCCGACGGCGTGCTCGCCCTCGGGATCGTCCGCTCCCGCGCGGCGGAAGACCTCGATTCGCCAGGCCTGGGGGGAGGCCGGCGCGGGGGGAGGGGCGGTGGAGGCGGGATCGGGCGAGGTCTTCGGGGAGGGGACCTTCGAGGGAGGGCGGGTGGTGCGGAGAACGATGCGGCGCGAGGGGCGCCGTCGGCGAGCCCATGGTAGCCACCGCCGGGGTACGTCCCAAGCGAGGAGGGGACGTGCCTTTTGCTCTCGAGGGCCGGGTCGGAGGCGGCGCGTTTCCCCCTTTCGGGGGGGGAGGTGCGCTCGGGGCTTGCGCCGGGGTACCATCTTCCCGACCATTCGCGCTTCCCTGGAGCCCGCGCTTCCCCCACTCCTCCCACCAGCCGTCCACCCCGAGAGTCCCTTGAGCGACAAGTCGAAGAAGACGACCGACAAGGTCGGAGGGATGGCCTTCGAGCGCCCGATCGAGGAGATCGAGGCCCAGATCGCCGAGCTGGAGTCCCTCTCCCTCTCGACGCGGCTCGACATCACCGGGGAGATCGAGGCCCTCAAGGCGAAGCTCGCCGACCAGATCAACAAGACCTACTCCGAGCTGACCGCGTGGGAGCGGGTCATCGTCGCGCGGCACGTGAAGCGCCCCGTGACCTCCGACTACATCGTCGAGTGCCTCGACGACTTCTTCGAGCTCTACGGCGACCGCTACTACGGAGACGACCGGGCCATCGTCACCGGCTTCGGGACGATGGAGGAGATCCGGATGATGGTGATCGGCCACCGCAAGGGCCGCACCACGAAGAGCCGGCTCGAGTGCAACTTCGGCAGCGCCCACCCCGAGGGGTACCGCAAGGCCCTGCGCAAGATGCGGCTCGCGGAGAAGCTCGGGCTGCCGATCCTGACCCTGGTCAACACGCCCGGCGCCTACCCCGGCATCGGCGCCGAGGAGCGCGGCCAGGCGAT
>CAYRXS010000467.1:0-3294 GCA_964428225.1 uncultured Planctomycetaceae bacterium | reverse complement strand
ATGATGGCGATCTTCATGGCCAACGCCGGCGGCGCGTGGGACAACGCGAAGAAGTTCATCGAGGACGGCAACGAGGGCGGCAAGGGCTCCGAGGCCCACAAGGCCGCGGTGGTCGGCGACACCGTGGGCGATCCCTTCAAGGACACCTCGGGACCGTCGCTCAATATCCTCATCAAGCTGATGACCGTGGTGGGGCTCGTCTTCCTGCCCTGGTTCGTCTAGCATCCAGCTGAATTCCATCCCCCTGCGCCCCCCAAACGCGGGGCGGGCCTCGGTCCGCCCCGCGTCTTTTTCGCTATCGCAAACCCAGAGGCACGGCTAGGATCGCCTCGTTCCGCCGTTCGCCCTCCCGAGCACTCCCAGGAGCATCTCCGATCGACTCGTTAGCACTCGCCTCCGCCGCCGCCCGGCTCGCCGAAGAGAAGAAGGCCGAGGACATCCTGATCGTCGATGTGGGTGAACGCCTCAAGGTGGCGGACTACTTCGTCCTCGTCACCGGCCAGAACCGCACCCACGTCCGTGCGATCTTCTCGGAGCTCCACGTGCGTCTGAAGGCGGTCGGTGAACGTCACCAGCCGGTGGAAGGCGCCGATCTGGGGTGGTGGGTCGTGCTCGACTACGGCGACGTCGTCGTCCACGTCATGCAGCCGGAGGCGCGGGAGTTCTACGACCTCGACCGACTCTACGGCGATTGTCCCCGCGTCGAGGACTGGATGGACCACGCTCCGGAGCTTCCGCTTCCCGAAGAGACGTCACCGCCGTCCGCGTGAGGCGCGGGATTCGCCGGCGAGCCCATTGACGCCACCTCCCTCAGCCGATCCCATGGCCCCATGCAGGCCTCGGATCTGCGTTCCCGCCTCGTCCTGCTCGAGAGGATCGGGGTCGCGCTGCTCCTGATCGCGGCGGTCGTGCCGCGGGCTCGGGATCTCTTCTCGCCCTGGGACCGGGAGCTCGAGGGATTCCAGGGCTCCTTCTTCACGGTCTGCTCGATCAACTACGAGCGCCTCGGGCTCGGCGTGATCGGCGGGTATCCGATCGTCAACATCGACCTCCCGCCGGATCCGAAGACCACGTCGTACAAGTACCCGAACCACCCCCCCACCGTACCGCTGCTGACGTGGGCTTCGCTGAAGCTGTTCGGACCCGACGGGTGGAACGAGGCGTGGAAGGCGGGCGAGCCCCCACCCGACGGAACCGAGACCGCGGCGCGCTTGCCCTTCTTCGTGCTGCACATGCTGGGGCTGCTCGCCCTCTGGTGGGCGGTGCGGCAAGCGAGCGGGGCGCAGGCGGCTCTGCTCGCGCTGGCGGTCGTCGCCGCGACTCCCGTGTCGGCGCTCTACGCGACCCTGATCAACTACGAGAATCCCTTCCTGCCGTTCGTGCTGCTGGCCTACGGATTCCACGCGCGGTTCCTGCGGAGCGGCGCACGCAAGGACCTCTTGTGGTGTGGCGTCGCGTTCCTCCTCGGCTCGTCGGTCACCTTCCATCCGGTCTTCTTCGTCCCGCCCATCGTCGTCCAGACCCTGTGGCGACGGGGCGTCCGGGACGCGGTTCGCCAGGGCGCCACGACGGGGTTCGCGGCCCTCGCTCCGCTCGTCGTGCACGGCCTCTGGGTCCGGCTCGCCCTACCCGGTGAGAGGAGCGAGGCGGTGTTCGATCGCGTCTCGGCAATGCTACGCCCGCTCGTCACGGGCTCGGCTCCCTTCCCCGAGTGGCTGCGGCGCCAGTGGATCCGCCTGGATCACTTCCTCTCCACCCCGATCCTCCTCGTGGCGTGCGCGGGAGCCGCCGTCCTCCTCTGGCAGGCGGCGAGGCACCGACGTCGTCGCGGGACGGCCGAGGAGCCGGTCGCCGCGGAGCACCCCCGCATATCTCTCGGCCTCCCGCTGCTCGCGGGGGGGTGTCTCGTCCTGCTCTGCTTCTACCGGCACACGTGGGACGGCGAGCGGGCGGAGAACGGACAGACCGTCTTCCTCCTGAGCATGGTTCCCGCGGCCGCCGTGCTCGCCGCGGTGTTCCTCGACGCCCTGGCGGTCCCGCTCCTCCGGCTGCGCGGAAGCTTCGCGCCGCTCGTCCTGGTCACCAGCCTGCTCGTGCTGCCGGGCGTCATCCAGACGAACGAGATCCGTCACCGGTGGCGCGCGCCGGGCCCCGCCGACGATCCCGCCCGGAAACAGGGGCCGAGCTCGCCCTTGCCGAAGACCGCGGGCGAGCAGATCGCGCGGATCCTTCCCGAGGGCGCGATCGGCTTCTACCCGCACTCGATGGGCTTCACGCCCGCGGTCTCCTACTACGCGTGGAGGACGCTCCTGCCCGTCGCCGACGAGGCCAGCTACGAGCGCGCGGTCGGGGTCGTCATCGCCATGCACGGCCTGGGCGACGCGCCGCGCTTCGTCCTCGTGCCGCGCGATCCTCCGCCCCACGCCGTGCAGGAGGCGGTGTCGATCCGCGCCACCGTCGCGAAGGTGTCCGAGATGCGGACGTCGACCGAGCACTGGGAGCTCTGGCCGGTCGACGAATAGCCTATCTCGCGAACAGGGGGGTCAGCGTGTCCTTCACCCGCGTGTACAGCTTTCCCGTCGCGCGCACGTCGCGCAGGAGACACTCGCCAGTCTCCACAATCCGCACCCGATTCCAGGAGGAGGGTCTATCATGGTCCCTGGCGCACGGTGGCGCTTCACCACGGGTCGGACTCGTGGATCTGCCTTGCCCGCGATCTTGGTCCTCCCATGCGGAGAATAGGAAACATGCTGGCTCGCTCCTCTTCATTCTTCCTCCTCTCCTTTTTGACGTGGCTGTGTGCGCTCGGCTCGGCCCAGAGCGGAGACGTGGTCCTGGATCACCAGAAGATCAGCGCCGGGGATGGAGACCTCGGCCTGGAGTTCACCGACTGGCGCTTCGGCGAGGGGATCGCGCAACTGGGCGATCTCGATGGCAACGGCACTCGGGATCTCGCGGTCGGAGCGACTCTGGACTACCTCGCGGGGGCGGTCTGGATCCTGTTCCTGAACCCGGACGGCACGGTCGAACACGAGCAGAAGATCAGCAAGACACACGGCGGATTCGGGGGATGGCTGCCGTTCGGGAGCGAGTTCGGAGCCGCGATCGCATCCCTGGGCGATCTCGACGGGGACGGCATCGGGGATCTCGCCGTCGGGGCTCCCTACGACCGCGACGGAGAGATTTGGCCCGGAGCGATCTGGATCGTGTTCCTGAATCCGGACGGCACGGTCAAGTCCGAGCAGAAGATCAGCGCTACTGCGGGGGGGTTCGGCGGGGATCTGGCTGACTGGG
>CAYRXS010000466.1:0-3311 GCA_964428225.1 uncultured Planctomycetaceae bacterium | reverse complement strand
GAGATCCTCGATCTCGGAGTGGACGTCCAGTGCGACGTGGCGCTCGGCAAGGACTACACCGTCGACGACCTGGAGAAGGAGTACGACGCCATCCTGCTGGTCATGGGAGCGTGGGACAACTCGTCGTTGCGCTGCGACGGCGAGGATCTCGAGGGCGTCTGGAAGGGCACCGAGTTCCTGCAGAAGCGGGAGCTGGGGATCGACGTCGACCTCGCGGGCAAGCGCGTCGTGGTGGTGGGAGGCGGAAACACCGCGATGGACGCCTGTCGATCCTCGCTCCGGATGGGATCGAAGGAGACGATCCTGCTCTACCGCCGAACGCGCAAGGAGATGCCGGCGAACAAGGTGGAGATCGACGCCGGCGAGCACGAAGGGGTGCAGTACCACTTCCTCGCCGCACCGAAGCGCCTGATCGGCGACGAGGACGGCAAGCTCCGCCAGATCGAGTTCATCAAGATGGAGCTCGGTGAGCCGGACTCCTCCGGCCGCCGCCGGCCGGTCGAGATCGAGGGCTCCAATACCCTCATGGACGTCGACGTCGTGATCGCCGCCATCGGCCAGAAGCCGCTCACCGACTGGTACACCGACGATCTGAAGGAGCGCGGCCTCGAGCTGACGCGCTGGAACACGATCGTGACCGACGACCACACGCTGCAGTCGGCCATCCCCCACATCTTCAGCGGCGGAGACATCTGGAGCGGGCCGGCCCTTCTCATCGACGCGGTGGGCACGGGGCGACGCGCCACGCGCTCGATCCACCGCTTCTTCAACGGACAGGATCTCGGGTTCGAGCGGACGACCTTCAAGGGCCCCGAGAAGATCCGGCTCTCCGGTCTGATCCCGGTCATCGGCGTCGCCAACGCTCCCCGCGTTCCCCAGCCGGAGCTGGACGCCAAGGAGCGGATCAAGAACTTCGAAGAGGTGGACCTCGTCGTCACCCCCGAGCTGATGCAGGCGGAGGCGGATCGCTGCATGCGCTGCGGAACGATCTGCTACTTCTCCGACGTCGAGAAGACGCGGCACTCCTTCGGGAAGGCGGTGGAGGACAGAGTGAGCGAGCTCCTGAACAGGTCTCCCAACTAGTCTTGAGGAGAGGACGAATCGTCGATGTCGGACGGAATCGAACAGGAACCGGTCGGAAGGATCCTCAGGATCTCGGGCACGAGTCTCGCGTCGCCGCGGGCCCGGCGATCGATGGCGATCACCAGGCCGAAGGCCAGCCCGCCTCCGACCACGAGGCCGATCAGCGTCGCGACGTCGCGGCCGAGGGAGACGAGATGATGGAGACTCGCCCCCGCGATCGCGCCGGCCATCAGGCCGATCAGCGGCACCACCCAGACCAGGAGCGAGATCTTGAGCTCCGTGTGCCCCCCCAGATCGAACTCGACGTGGTCACCCGGCCCCGCGTGGACCGGATTGCGCGCGGTGACCTCCTCGGCGACTCCCGTGCTCACGACCCCCTCGACGGCGCAGCTCGCGTGATCGGAGCATCCGTCGCAGACTCCCCGGCGGGAAGTCTCGATTCGAGCATGGTCTCCGGAGACCGAGACGACGGTACCGACTCGAGGCATGGCGGGATTGTACCGCCCCGGGCCGACTCGAAGGCCGGTTCTCCCCGGCCCCGGACCGCGCATCCCGTCACGTGCCAGGACACGAATCAGCACCCCCACCCGACCCCGTGATCCAGAAACGAATCAATGCCAAGGCCCTCCTGGGGCTCGCGCTGCTGCTCATCGTGGTGGGAGTCGCGGGCGCGCTCATGAGCCCGGGCCGCGAGCCCGATCGGACGATCTCCGCCCGCATCGGCGACGTCACCTGGAACCACGAGCAGCACGCGCGGATGGAGGAGATCCCCAACTGCCAGGTCTGCCACCACCAGGAGCGCGAGGGCACCACCAATCCCCGCCCCTGCTCGACCTGCCATCAGGTCCGCGACGACCACGACCTCCTGATCCAGGCGGACCTCTTCATGGACGTCCCCGCCGTGGTCTACGAGGGCGAGCACGGGCCGCCGCCGATGACGGCCTTCCACGCGAAGTGCATCGGGTGCCACGAGGCGCTGGAGAAGGGGCCCGTCCTCTGCCGCGACTGCCACACGCCCGGCTCGGCCGGCGACCACGGACGCGCGACCTGGAACCACTACGCCCACTCCCGCAAGTTCGGAATCGATGCGGGGCCCGGCACGCCGCACAGCGAGTGCGTCACCTGTCACCACCACGACACCGAGGCGGAGACCGACGGCGACTACCGGCCGTGCAGCGTCTGCCACGAGCCCGCCGCCGCTCGCGGCGAGCCGACGGCCACCGGTCTGAAGGGGATCGACGGCGTGGCGGAGGTCGATCGGCACCTGGACGTCCTGCACGGGGAATGCGCGGAGTGCCACACGGAGACCAACCCCGAGAACGACATCCGCACCTGCAAGGACTGCCACGAGCCCTGGGGCTACGACGTCACGCAGCGGGAGCTGCCCAACCTCGAGCAGGCGATCCACCAGCGCTGCCACGAGTGCCACAACGCCGATTACGAGGACCTGAACGAGCGGATGCCGACCACCTGCAACGGGTGCCACGAGGCAGATCCGTCGTGGCTCGTCCACGAGGACTTCGGACACGTCTTCTGGAGCCACGAGCGCCACGGCCGCTACCGCGACATGGAGTGCGAGACCTGCCACCACCAGGACCTTCCCGGCGAGCCCCACCTCGCCTGCCGCTCCTGCCATGGGACGGGGCTGTTCGACAACCCGTCCCTGGGAGATGCGCTCGAGGAGCGCTGCATCGGCTGCCACCGCGACAAGCAGACCGGCCTGGAGCGCTGGGACCTGCTGACCACCAACGAGCCCACGGTGGAGCTCTTCCGGGTCGACGCCCCGGAGGGCTCCTTCTGGTGGAACCACCACTCCCACGCGCTCGGCGACGCCTTCTCGTGCCAGGAGTGCCACCACAACGTCCTGCGCGAGGACGGCGAGTACGTGACGGCGCGGCGCGCGGGCAAGGCGTGGCCGGAAGAGGCGATGAAGTTCCGGGGCTGCGCCGCATGTCACGGTGACGACGGCCCCGTCGCGGGCTCGGCCGCGGAGGGCACCGACGCCCCCGTCCGGCTCGACGCCCTGCGGAAAGTCTGCGTCGAATGCCACCAGCGTCTCGGTGGCGGCCCGCAGAGCTGGGAGGAGTTCTTCATCGAACCGCAGATCGACTGGGAGACGATCCTCGAGGCTGCTCCCGAAACGATTCAGGAGGCTGCACGATGAGCCGCACCTTCGACACCGAGCAGAGCAACGGCGCCGCCTGGGGCGATTTCGACAACGACGGGGA
>CAYRXS010000465.1:0-3322 GCA_964428225.1 uncultured Planctomycetaceae bacterium | reverse complement strand
GCCCATCACCGCGGACGGTCCCCTTGCAGTAGAACCTCCCCTCCCCCTCAGGTTCTGCCTGCGATCAGCCGCCGGTCGGGGCGAGGAAGTCGTCCTGGGCCTTGTCCCACCAGTCGCGCCAGCGGCGGACGGCCTTGGCGCGGTCGGATTCCTTGGCGGTGGGATCGAAGCGGTGCTCGCGCTGGGTGATCGAGCGCAGGGCCACGACGGCGGCCTCGCGCACGCTGGCCTCGGGATCCTCGAGGGCGTCGATCAGGGAGGGGATGCCGATGGGCGCTTCCAGGTCGCCGAGGACCCGGGCGGTGGCCATGCGCACGAAGATGTCGGGGTCCTTCAGCATGGGGGCGAGGTACTCCGCGACGGCGGGATCGCCCGACTCGCCGAGGGCGGTGACCGCCTGCCAGCGGGTGCCGGAGTTCTGGCTGCGGAGCTCGGCGACGTGGGACCACCAGTCGGGGCGGGAGGGTTCCTCGGGCGAGGCCACCGGGGCCACGGGGATCTCGATGGGACGCTCCTCGAGCTCTTGCAGGCGATCGCCGAGGCGCAGGATCTGCTCGTGCAGATCCGAGGCGCGACCGGACACCTGGTTCAGCTGCTTGCCGTGTCCGGACAGCTCGACGCGCACCTCCTCGAGCCCCGCGAGCTCCTCGGCGATGCGCGTGAGATCCCCGCGCAGGTCACTCACCATCTGCTGGTGCCCGGCGGAGGCGTTCTCGAGATCCGACTGCAGCGCGCCGAGCTCGTCGCGCGAGCGCGACAGCTCCGCCCAGGCTTCCTCGAACATCGAGAAGGCCTGCGCCTCGGCGGCATCCGCGTCGGCGGTCGCGTCGGTCTCGACCTGGGCGATCGAGCTCAGCTGCTCGGCGTGCAGGCCGCCGAAGTGATCGAAGAGGAAGGCGGTCGCCCCCACGGCGAAGAGCAGGGCGATCGTGGCCAGGGTCACGGCGACGGCGGCGCCGGTGGAGGTGATCGGCGCGGTCGGGGCGCCGGGCGCGGTGGCGGCCGCGGCGAGAGGCGGGGGCGGGGGCGCGGACTCGGCGGCGGGGGGCGCGGGGGTCTCGGCGGGCTCGGCCCCCTCGGCCGCAATCTCCTCTCCCGAGCTCATCGCGTGCTCGCACTGGGAGCAGATGACCCGTCCGTTGCGCAAGATCGCGCGTCCCTCGTCGAGGTCGGCCTGGGGAACGGACTCGTTGCAAAGGTCGCAGAAGTGAATTTTCATCGTGCGTCGGCTCTTCGTCGGCGAGGACTCCACGGTGGAGGCGCTTCCTCGTCGGACCCCCGCGAGGAAACGAGAACCCCCCTCCGGGCCTCCTCGTATCTATAGTCCGTGCCGGAGGCGGCCCCTACATGGCGCCGACCCCCTTTTCCTCCGAATCGTCTTAGCCCCTGGTCATACCGTGTGAAAAGACTAGATTCTGATTCCGGAGCGAAAATCCCCCTCTCATGCCCCCACCGGAACCGTTTCACGTCCCCCCCCACGTCCTCGAGGAAATGGAGCTGGTCGGCCAGGAATTCCTGGCGGACTACTACCGGGCCGAGACCGACCGCCACCCCGGCAACGTCGGGGCCCTGGCCGAGCTCGCCCCCGGCCTGCCGCGCCGCGGTCGGCTGGAGGAGGGGCTGCAGACGGACGAGAAGCTCCTGCGCCTGGTCCCGGACAACCCGACCGTCCACTACAACCTGGCCTGCTCCCTGGCCCTGCTCGATCGTCCGGACGGGGCGCTGGACGCGCTCGAGAAGGCGGTCCGCCTCGGCTACGACGACGCCGAGCACCTCGTCCGGGACGAGGACCTTCGCCCCCTGCGCGACGAGCTGCGCTTCCAGAGGATCGTGCGGCGGCTCGAGGCCGCCCGGGCGGACCTCAGCTCCCCCTGACCAGGCCTTCCCCGCTGCGGGCGAGCCACCAGCAATCCCAGCGCTCGATCGCCTTCTCTCGCTCCTCCTCGGAGGCCCGCGGATCGAAGCCCTGCGTCTCCCCGGTCGTCTCGCGCAGTGCGTCCAGGCAGAGGGAGCGCGTGTAGAGGCGCGCGTCACGCAGCCCGCTGATCAGGACGGGCAGCGAGCTCCAGTCGCCCAGCCGGGCCAGGGTGCGGGCCTTCTCCAGGCCCAGGTCGCTCCCCATCCGGTCCTCGGGCCAGGGCAGGTCCCGGATGGCGGGAACCAGCCGACGATCCTGGGTCGCCCCGAGGGCGGCCAGGGCGGCGGCGGCCACGTCGTCCCGGGGATCCGTGGCCAGCTCGAGCAGGGCCGGATAGGCCGGCTCCCCCCGCGAGGCGAACCACCGGATCTGCTCCATGCGCTCGAACCCGTGGGTCCACGGCAAGCGGGCCGCCTCGTCCAGGATCTGCTGGCGCAGGATCGGAGAGGGCTCGATCCAGCCCGTGCCCACCACCTCGCTGTCCTTGTCGGAGGTGCTGGCGCAGGCGCCCAGGGCCAGGAGGGAGGCGATCATCCACACACGACGTAGCGGTTTCGTTCTGCGATTCATGCGATCCACCATGGAGCTCCAGCGGCCGTCTTCCCC
Source organism: uncultured Planctomycetaceae bacterium (assembly GCA_964428225.1). Lineage (GTDB taxonomy): Bacteria > Planctomycetota > UBA1135 > UBA1135 > JBFMCU01. The sequence continues at coordinate 798 of CAYRXS010000465.1, read as the reverse complement.
GCGACCGTCTTCTCCGGGTCACCTATCGACCGTCTGCTCCCGCGGCTTGATCGACCGGGAACCGATTCGCCGCCCCAGTCCCGTCAGGCAGAGCAGAAGGAGCCCGGTCCCGAGCACGTAGGGCGCCCCGGGATGAGCCCGGCCCCGGGAACCCGGCCCGACCGGCGGAAGGGCTCCGGACGCCAGGGGATCGCCGGAATCGAGGGAGACCCGTCGCTCCTCGCCGACGAACTCCGGGCGGGGCCCCACCGCGACCCGCAGCACGTGACCCTCGCCCCCCGGCCCCTCGACGAGCAGGGTGAGCTCGCGGTCCTCGAGACGCTCCCGGAGATCGCCCGGGAGGGCCCCCACCCGCCGGCTCCGGGGATCGAGGCTCGCCGGCGAGGCCGGGGGGAGCAGGCGCAGGCGCGCTCCCATCTCCTCGACGGTCTCGCGCCAGCCTCCCCGCGCGTCGAGCAGCAGGACGTCCAGAGCGGCGGGCCACCCCGCCCCCCCGAGCCCCCCGATGCGCCGCACGCCGCCGCCCCCGCGGGCCGCGGGGGCGCCCCGGCCCCCCCCCCGTCCCCCGGCCCCCCCCCGGAGGACCGACAGGAGCTCGCGCGGCTCCCCCACCCCCGACCGGCCCGTCCACCCCGGGGCCCAATCGACCCGCGGACAGGAGGAGAACAGGGCGGTCCGCCCCCGGCCGACGCGCTGGACCGCGAGCACGGGCTCGCCGTCCTCGTCGACCCAGACGAGCTCGGCCCCCGGCCGCAGGCGGTTGCGGACGGCGAGGGCGAGGGGCGGCGGAGCCTCGGC
>CAYRXS010000464.1:0-3323 GCA_964428225.1 uncultured Planctomycetaceae bacterium | reverse complement strand
GGCGTGCTACGCCGACCTGCCGGCCGCGGATCGCGAGATCATCCGACTCATCGACTATGACGGCCTGAGCTACCGCGAGGCCTCCGAACGTGTGGGGATCTCGGTCGAGGCCGCCCGACAGCGGCACTCGCGCGCCATCGGGAGGATGCGCGAGAAGCTCGGCGCCGGCCCGTCCGCGTCGTATCCCGGCGACGGGGGAGGGTGACCCGTCCGGCGTTCGTCCGGCAGGTGCCCATCGACGCGCGATCGAGGCGCGACTCCCTCCCCCCGGCTTGCCCTGATTCCGCCCGCGCACTAGGCTCCCTGACCTGCCGAAGGCGCTGCGTGGCGGCCGCGAAAGCCCGCGGCGACGCCCGCCGGGCAGCGGACCTTCCAGCGCCTCTCCGAGGGCCCCGTCACGGCGTGGACCACCACCGGACGACGACCATGACCACACCGCCGAAGCTGGATCACGAGAGCCTGGGAGCCCTGCGGGGGCGCAGCCTCCTCACGACCGAGGACCTGAGCGATCCCGAGCTCGACGCCCTGCTGGCCGCGGCCTCGAGCTTCGAGCGCCTGGACCGCGAGGGCGTCGGGACGGAGCTTCTGCCGAACGAGCTCGCCTACGCCCTCTTCTTCGACAACTCCACCCGGACGAAGTCCGCCTGGGCCGGAGCCGCCGTCCGGCTGGGGATGCAGCCGGTGATCGTGGACGGCACCTCGACCCAGGTGTCCCACGGGGAGACGGCGGTCGAGACCGGCGCCATGCTGGGCATGAACGCCCACGCCCTGGGCATCCGCCACGACCTGATCCTGGGGCAGGGGAACCGGTTCATGCGCGACGTGAGGCGGGGGATCGGGGAGTACCTCGAGGCGACCGGCTCACGCCGCGCCGTCCCCGTCGTCAACCTGCAGTGCGACGTCGACCACCCGACCCAGACGCTGGCCGACCTGATGTGGCTGCGCGAGCGTTTCGAGGGAGGGCTGGCGGGCCGCCGGATCGCCGTGAGCTGGGCCTACTCGCCCTCCTATGCCAAGCCGCTGTCGGTGCCCCAGGGCCTGATCATGCTGCTGGCCCGCTCCGGCGCCGAGCTGACCCTCGCCCATCCGGAGGGCTACCCGCTGCTCGACGAGTGCCTCGAGGCGGCGCGCGGGAACGCCGAGAGGAGCGGGGGCTCCTTCCGCGTGGTCCACGACATGGACGCGGCCTTCGAGGGGGCCGAGGTGGTCTACCCCAAGAGCTGGGGACCCATCGACCTGATGCGGGAGCGGGTGGGCGCCGACGAGGGGGCGATGGGCGAGATCGAGGCGCGAGCCCTGGCTCGCAACGCCGGACACCGCGATTGGATCTGCGATGAGCGCCGCATGGACCTCACCCGCAACGCGCTCTACCTGCACTGCCTGCCGGCGGACATCGGCGCCGAGGTCTCCCCGCCCGTCATGGAGCGCTTCCGGATCGATCTCGCGCGGGAGGCTCAGAAGAAGGTGTACGCGATCATGGCGCTCTTGGCGACGGCCAAGGTCGAGGGCCTCGCCGAGCGCATCGAGGAGGCGGGCCGATGAGCGAGCTCGACGCGAGGGTGGCCGAGCTCGCGGCCCGCGATCGGGATCTGGCCGTCTCCATCCTGCGGGAGGCCATCCGCGTCCCCGCCGACTGGGTGGATCGCCCGACGGAGAAGGGCGGCGATCCCCTGACGGGCCTGTCGAACCACGAGCGCCCACGGCTCGAGCAGCTGCGCAGCGCGATTCTCGAGGCGCGTGCCGTGCGCTCTGCCGACGACGTCGGCTTCGACGACTACGGCAACCTCGTGTGGAGCGTGGAGGATCCCGACGACGGCGTGCCGCGGGCCGAGAGGCGCGTGATCTACCTCGACGGCCACACCGACACCGTGCAGGCGCTGCGCCCGCAGTGGCGCGAGAAGATCGGCCCCGGCATGGATGCCTATGACGGGCTCCTCGACGCCGAGCGCGTGGACCGCGATTACCTGCGGCGGGAGCTGGGCTGGGTGCCGCCGGAGGTGGAGTGGGGGCACCTGGTCTTCGGGCGCGGCTCGGCCGACCAGCTCTCCGGGGTGGTGGCCCAGATCGTCGCTACCCGGATCCTGCTGGAGCTCGCCGAGCTGGGGGCGCTGCGCGGCGCGATCGTGCGCTGCTACGGCACGGTGGCCGAGGAGGACAACGATGGCGGCGGGCCGCGCTTCCTGGTGGAGCGCGTGCTGCCGAAGGCGCCCGAGCTGGTTCCAGACGTGGTCATCCTCACCGAGGGCACCGGCGACGCCGCCAAGGGGGCTCTCGGCATCTACCGCGGCCAGCGCGGCCGCATGCAGATCGAGGTGGGCGTCACCGGGCGCTCGTGCCACGGCTCCATGCCCTGGGAGGGGCTCAACCCGCTCGAGCACGGGGCCGCCATCATCGCCGAGGCGGCGCGCGCCTACGACGAGCGGCGCGGCTTCCGAGACGACGGCTTCCTGGGCCACGGAACCCGCACCGCCTCCTTCGCCGAGCTCGACACGCCCAGCGACTGCGCCGTTCCGGAGCGCTTCGTCTTCCGGCTCGACCGGCGCCTGACCGTCGGCGAGACGGCCGATGGAGCCGTCGCCGACGTGAAGGCGCTGGAGGCCGTGGGCCGCGCACGCGCGGCCGGGCTGGAGGTGGACGTGCGGGTTCCCCGCTACTGCACGCCCACGTGGCGCGGCTTCGAGCCGGGCAATCCGCAGGTCTATCCCGGATGGGTCACGCCGGAGGACCACCCGGCCATTCGCGCCGCGGTGGAGACCTACCGAAGGGTGATCTCGCCTTGCGTGGCCGAAGGCCCGGCCGAGGGCGGCGCGCTGCGGAGAGAGCCGCGGGTGGATCGCTGGATCTTCTCCACCGACGGCGTGGGCTTCCCGATCCCGGTCGACGACGAGCGCATCGAGGTGGGTGAGGCCAAGCGCTGGGTGGTCTCGGGCGCGGTGAAGCACCCGCCGATGTTCGGCCTGGGCCCGGGCATCGAGCAGAACACCCACAAGATCGGCGAGTGCGTGGACGCGCGCGAGCTACAGCACGCCATCGCCTTCCTGGCGCGCTTCCCGTCGCGGTACGCGGGATTCTAGCCGAATCGACCGCCGCGTTCAGAGTGCCACCGAATGCGCTACTGATCAGCATTCCATATGGCCATCAGCCGCTATTCGAACTCCTCGTCCTCCTCGTCGCAGTCGCAAGGCGGTTCTAGAATCGACGGCTTCCACTTCGCGTGAGCGGGAGATGTACCAACAGCCTCACTATATGCTCGCATCGCCATTCTCTCTCTACCCTTCGCCATTCTCTCCCAACCTGAGACATCCTCTGGGGACATGGAGCCG
>CAYRXS010000463.1:0-3328 GCA_964428225.1 uncultured Planctomycetaceae bacterium | reverse complement strand
AATCGCCCCGGAGCGTCACCTCGGGAACGCCGATGCCCTTCGTGCCGTCGATGGCCCCTCTATCCACCCTCATGTACTCGCCCAGGAAGGCGTAGGGACCGAACGTGAAGGCGAGGTCGGTCCCCCAGGAGTAGTCCCGGCCCCACCTGGTCGAGTCCGAGTCCTGCATACACACCGCCCCCAGGAGGACGCGCAGGTGCTCCGGCGCGTTGCGCGAGGTCTCCCGCAGGCTCCATGCCGCGTCGTAGAGCGCCCACTCGCCGCGGAGGACGTAGGCGTGCTGCGCTCCGAGCCCGCTCGACCCGTTGCAGACCGAGAACCACCAGTCGAACTGGTCGTAATGGCCCGAGAGCTCCGCGCCGAGGTCCCAGTAATCGAAGACGGCGCCGAGGATCGTGCGGTCCTGGAACAGCAGGTGCTCGGGATCCACCGAGTTCGAGAAGAGCACGCGCGGCTTGATCTGGCCGATGCGAAGGGCGAGGGCTCCCTCCTCCTGCAGGCGCACCCATCCGTCCTCGAGCATGCCGGTTCGGGAATCGAAGTCGAAGCTGACCCGGGCCGTGACGTCGCCCGTTCCGGAGTCGACGGCGAAGTCTCCGTCGATGATCGACATGCCGCTGATGTCGTTGGGGCCGGCGCCCGCGATCTTGTCACCCGAGTAGTTGTAGAACGCGCGCACGAGCAGGCTCACCTGTACCTTGCTCTCGGGGGCGGTGAGTGCCCCCGTCATCGCGGCGAGGCTGCGATCGAGGTCGAGCCAGCCCGGCTCCTCGGCCTCCGTCGTGGGATCGGCGAAGGCGAGCGGACCGAGCGAGGCGAGGGCGACGAGAGGGAGGAGGCGGCCAGGACGTGCATTCATGGCGAATCCGTGGGGAGAGAGGCGGGCAAAAGCGCCGCGGCGGCGTCCGCGAGTCCCTCCATGAAAGGAAGTCGGAGCGGCGATGGCCAGCGCGAAATGGCTCCCCCCGCGAGGGCCCGCCTTCAGCGCGCCGCGGCGGCCGTCGCTCGCGACACGCGGGCGGGCAGGGGCTCTCCCTCCAGGGCCCGCTCCAGGGCGCGCCCCTTGGCCAGGGACTCCTCCTCCTCGTCGGCGGCGACGGAGCCCCAGGTGATGCCGCCTCCCACCCGGAAGGCGACCTCTCCCACGCCCTCGCCGCGGTCGGGTCGGGGGCGCCAGAGCAGGGTCCGGATGAGGATGTTCCAGCGCGCCCGCCCCGCGAGATCGATCATCCCCATCGAGCCGTAGGAGAACCCGCGGCCCTCGCCCTCGAGCTCCGCGATCACCTCCATGCTCGCGAGCTTGGGCGCGCCGGTGATCGAGCCCCCGGGGAAGAGCGCGGCGAGGACGTCGACCGCATCGCGTCCCGGCTCCGGGCGCGCGGTGACGTCGGCCACGAGGTGATGGACGCTCGCGTAGCTCTCGAGCCTCGGGAAGGCCTCCACGCGGACGCTCCCCGCTCGGGCGACGCGGCCGAGGTCGTTGCGCTCGAGGTCGACGATCATCGCGAGCTCGGCGAGGTCCTTCTCGCTCGCGAGCAGTCGCGCCGCGTTCTCCCGATCCTCGTCGGGCGTGGCGCCGCGGGGGATCGTTCCCTTGATGGGTCGGGTCCGGGCGACCGGCCCCTCCTCGTCCCGGTCGAGCTCCAGGAGCAGCTCCGGGGAGGCGGCGAGGATGGCGCCGCCCTCGAAGCGCGCGAAGCCCGCGTAGGGGCCCGGGTTGCACCGGCGCAGCCGCAGGTACAGGTCGACGGGGTCGCCCTCCACCTCGCGGAGCAGGCGGTGGGCCAGGTTCGCCTGGTAGATGTCCCCCGCCGCGATCGCCTCCCGCGCGCGTTCGATGCGGTCGCGGTGCTCCTCGCTCGAGACGCAGCGCGCGAGCGGGGTCCGGGACCGGGGCGCACGGGCCGCGGGGTGGGGACGCGCGAGGGCGTCGACGATCTCCTCGCGGCGCACGGCGGCGCAGGGGCGTCCGTCGCCGGGATCCTCCGCGAGCACGAGCCAGTTGCGACCCGCCACCTCGTCGCGCACGAGGAAATCCACGTAGAGCCCCCCCACCGCCCGCGGCTGCCCCCACGGCTCGGCGGGCAGGCTCTGCATCTCCTCCCCCGCCACGCCCAGGTCGTAGGCGAGAGCCCCGAGGAAGCCCCCGCGGAAGACGTCGGGGAAGCCGGGGGGAAGGCGACCCGCGGAGCGGTCCTCCAGGCGGCCGAGCCGCTCGCGGAGGCCGGGGAGGCCGCGAGGCGGGGGCGGGGGCAGCGGATCCCACGCGAGCAGGCTGAAGCGCCTCGGGGAGCCTCCCGCGCTGTCCAGCAGCACGGGCGAGCGGCGGTCGCGCAGGCGGGAGAGGGCCTCGGCGGGCTCCAGATCGGCCAGGGCGCCCCCGAGAGGCCACACCCGGGGCGTGAAGCGATAGGCGGGCCCCGGCCGGAGGCCGAGGTCCGAGGGGGGGGATCGGTCGAGGTCGAGGGCCATGGGACGGGAGCGGGGCCAACCTTAGAGGCTGTCCGGGCGCCGCCCAAGTCCCGGGCCGGGGGTGTGTGGATCGGGATCGAATTCCGGTCGCCGCCCTCGCGCCTACAGGCCTGGTGCCCTTGCATCCGATAGGTGGGGCGCCATGAAGAAAATCGTGCCCATTCTCTGCGCCGGCGCCCTCGTCGCCTCCTTGAGCTTCCCGCAGGACCCCGTGACGGACGACGCGGGAGCGCCCGATCTGGAGAAGAGGGTCGAGGCCCTCGAGGAGGACCTCGCCCGCACGCTGGCTCGTCTCGAGAAGACGCAGGCCCTGCTCGACGAGACCGTGGCCTGGGTGCACGCCCGCGCGAAGGGCTCGAAGACGCTCCTGGGAACGCTGGACGCCTCCGAGGAGGCGGGCTTCACCGCGGGGATCAACCACCAGTCCCGCGTGATCCTGCTCGGCGGGCTCCGCGCGTGGCTCGGCGGCCAGGAGCAAGGGCTGCCCGGCGCGACGAAGCCGAAGAAGGAGGTCGAGGCGAAGAAGGTTCGCTGAGACCGCCACGGCGGCGAGCACTAGAATCGGGGCCGTCGCGCGACCGGATGCGGCCGCGCCTCGGACCTGGTCTCGTCATGCCGTCGCCACGGAGGAGAACCCTGCACCAGCACGTCGCGCGCTTTCTCGAGGAGCTCGCCTCGGCCCGCGGCGCGTCCGAGCACACGCTGCGCGCCTACGGCCGCGACCTGGAGGAGCTCGCCGCGCACCTGGAGGGCCGGGACATCGCGGACCCCGCCCTCGTCACTCCGCGCACCCTGCGCGGATTCCTGATGGAGCTCGACGAGCGCGGGCTCTCGCGCACGACCGTGCAGCGCAAGC
>CAYRXS010000462.1:0-3366 GCA_964428225.1 uncultured Planctomycetaceae bacterium | reverse complement strand
GCAGGGCCGGGCAAGGCTTCGAAGTTCGTCAGGTCCCTCGCCGTCGCGGCCGCCAAGAACGACGCGGCGGCCGTTAAGGCGATCATGGAGGGCGCACAGACGAAGAAGTAGAACCCCGCGGACACCGCGACCCGAAGACCTCTCGATCCGGGAGGTCTTCGGCGTTCAGGGTCGCGCCCTTCCATTCCGTTGTCGTTGTCGCCACGCCTTCGCTCGACACGCGTCCGAGCAATAGACCCGCTCGCATCTGGCCTTCGCATTTCGCTCGCGCGGCAGTCTTGCACCGCACACAGGACACGTCTTGAACGCACAAACGCTCGCCCGTTGAGCGTTCGCTGTCGTAGGTGGCGTCACGGTAAGGCCCACGGCTCGATCGTCGCGTGGTGAGCGTTCGCACATCGTCACTCGTCTCCCAACATCGAGCGTTGAGCAGTCCGGACTGAGACCTTCCCCGTTTCACCCCACCCCTATACACACACACGCTAGAAGGGGGGTCTATACGAGCGTGCAGGGGGGTGGTGAAAGAGAGAAAGATAGAGAGAGTATGTAGTTCTTCTATGCTTCTGGCAGCTAATCCTTCACTATCTTTCGCGGTTCTTCACCTCCCCCTCGAACACCATCTGGCAAGAACCTTCCACACTTCACCAATCTCCCACGTGAGCTATTCCGCCTTCGCCTCGCCCTTCCCCGCCTGCGTTTCCTGTTCGCGCGAGAGGTCGACCAGGCGATAGAACCGTCCCGACTTCGTGGCCGTCGCCTGCGTCCGGATGATGATGTCGCCCCGCTGCTCAAGGGTGTTCACGACATCCCCGAAGCTCTTGGAGTCCATCTTCATGCGCTTGAGGAGAACGCTATGCCCGAGCTCCCCACTCGGAGCCGAGCGGAGCTTCCGCAGGAACTTCAGGCACTCGCCATGAAACGGGTTGTCCGCAACGTGGGATTCGGCCATGAAGAGCATCCGCTTAGCCTGATGGATGACGAATCGGCCCGCCCACTCGGCAGCTGCCTTCCCGATCTTCGGATCCAGGTAGCTCTCGCTTATGGCGTAGACCAGTGCCAGCTTGCGCGCGTGTTCGCTGGCACGGCCCCAAACTGCAGTCCCGACCGCATCGCAGGATCGCTCGGCCTTCGCATACTCGGCCTCCGCCTCCAGCCGGGTCTCGATGAGAGCACTCCTGGCACGGTCGGTGTGCGGCACGACGCGCGGTACGGGATGCCAGTTCGCGAGGTTCCCTGTGCCGCACCGGAAGTCCGCCCACCATTTGGCAGTCTCGAGCACGCGTCCTGGGAGCGGCTGCACCCCGGGCTCCTGTCCAGGCGATCGGTAGCCGCACTCGAGGACGATCATACGGGCGAAGAACCCGTTTGTGAGCATGCGCTCCGAGAGCGCCTCGTAGTAGTGATTCGGAATCGCAGTGCCGAGTACCACGAGACAGGGCTGGTCGATCGCGCCGGGTGAGTCCTTGCCGGCCCTTCTGCGCATCGGGAAGACCGAGTTCGCTGACGAGTACATGGTCAACATCGTCCCCATGATGTTCTCGTGCCTGGCGTCCCTGGCCTTGTTGATCGACTGGAGCATCCCGTCTATCTCGTCCGTCTGAAACAGCATGCACGGCTCTGCGAAGAGCGCGTCCTGGAGGCCTTCGCCCGAGGCGAAGCGCCCGCCGACATGATCGGACAGCCCGACCGCGTGGAGGATCTCCGTGTTGAGCTTCCGTGGGTGCTCTTTCCCTGCAGATGAGTGGGCCAGGCCGAGCAGGTACACGTTCGTGCGGTTATCGCCCGGGTCGCGGACCTTGCGTCCGGCAAGGACGGCCTGAAGCGCGAGCGCGCCGGCGAACGCCATGACCGGGTTTGGGTACGGGGCCGTCTCCAGGCAGTGGTCCATGACCTCCGAGACGAAGCCGGGCACGCGGAAGAGCTCGTCCGGCATCGGGCCCGGATCGGACGCTGCAGGCATCGTGTCGTCGGGAGGCGCCACGTGCTCCATGTCCTGCGCCCAGTGGTTCTCCGCCACGGCGACGGCCACTTCGTCGGGCTGGTAGCGGGAGACACTCGCCGCGATTCGCTCGACTTCGCCCTCAGGAAGCGGTGGCTGGCATCGCCTCTGGTTGACTTGGAGTAGAGCCGGGAGGATCTCCTCCTCGCTCATGCCCACTCGGCGCATGGTTCCGCCGAGTCGCGCAAGGGTGGCGTTTCTCTGGCCCCTTGGTATCACGTTGCCATCCGGCGCGAGATCGTGGCCCTGTGGTGCCCTGTGCGCGCCCGTGGGCGCCCCGTTCGCGCCAAGCGCGTCCAGTGCGGCCGTCAGCCACTCGGGCGGCTCGGGCAGCCCCGCGACCTCATCGAGCGCGAAGCCCTCGCCCCACCGATACTCCTTCCCATCCACGACCGACGGCGGCAGCAGGATGTAGCCTCCGTTCGCGCGCGTGTCGACCTTCGGAGCGACCCTGCCTGCCGTGTTCCCCCATCCCTTGCCGGGCGGCTGGCGGAAGATGTAGTGCCGGCCTCCGCGCGGCGTCAGCGAAACGGCACCGCAAGAGAGGTCGAGCACCCTCGTCGGTTCCTCGGGCCACGTGTTGTCCGCACCATCCACATCGACAACCAGAAGACCGGCCGTCGGCATGGCTACGTTCGCGTCGGGGTGCCGTTCCCACCACGCCTCGATCTGAACGCTATCGGTCGTCGCGTCCTTGAAGCCGTGAGGAGTGAGCGGCGCTTTCTCTCCCCCTGCGCACGGGAAGACCGGATAGCCCCGCTCGGCGTAGCGCAGGGCGGCGTCAAGCAGCGCGCTCAAAACGGCACTCCTCCATCGCCGGAGTAGGCACTGCACTCATCACCCAACAGGTCGTCCCAGTCGTCGACAGGTTCCGTCCACGGAGGCCTTCCATCGAGCTCGTATCCGGTGATCGAGTCGTACTTCTCCCCCACCACGCTCCGCACCGTGATGGACCTCGTCTTGCAGAGTGCTCCGGACTGTGCGAGCTCGACGGCTTCTTCCGCCGACTCGGGAATCGGGGCGTTGGAACGGCGGCGCCACCATGACTCGGCCTTGAGGCGCGGCCACCCCCTATGCTCGAAGCAGATCCACTCGGACTGGTACTTGCGGAAGCCGATGCGGTACTCGACCCTGAGAGTCCTTGGCGCGTCTTCGGGCGCTCCCCGCTTGTGGTGCACGTTGTAGTACACCGCCTCCACCGGGTACACGGTGGTTGAGGATTCGCCGGAGAGGATGCCCTCCGTCGATGCCGTCGCGTCGTGTGTCTGGCGCTCCGGTGGCGGGAACTCGTATCCGCAGTCGGGACACACCGCATACCCTGCTGCGATGATGCTCAGGCACTCGGGACACTGCTTCGCAGGCGCCTC
>CAYRXS010000461.1:0-3374 GCA_964428225.1 uncultured Planctomycetaceae bacterium | reverse complement strand
ACTTGGCGCACCTATCCGTCGAAGAGGGTGAGCAGGGCCACGGCGATACAGGCTTGGTGCTTCATGGTCGAGATCATACTCCCGCCGGGGTGAAGAGGTGAACGGCACGGTCGCCCGGCACGCCCCGGATCGAGGGCGACGGTCGGCGACGATCGTCGGTCGTTCTGGTCGGAACGAAGTCCAAGCGCGTCATCGTCCAGCGGCGGATCCGGCCCCGAGAGCGGGCAAAACGGTGGGGGTGCCACCTCTCGAACCAGTGCCCTTGATGCCGGTATTCGCTCCCCGCACGCGCAAATCGATGCCCGGCCTGGGATTGCGGCGGCGAGCAGATGGCGGAGGCGGGAGGATTCGAACTCCGGTGCCTTGCGGCACGGCGGTTTTCGAGACCCGGTTCAGGGCGTCTGAACGCCACCGGAGTACCGGACGACGGGGGTGGTGGGGGTGAAGCGTGATCCCGGGGGGGCGGGCAATCCCGAGCGCCGGGGAGGGGCGCCTCCATCACCGGGGGGGCCGGGCCGACAGATCCCCGGTTCGTATCGATCGTGGTACGCTGGTCGGCGGTCGGCCGCCCGTCGAATCTCCGAGCTCTTCGGATTCGCCGAGGATCGCGCGAAGCGCCGGCGGAGGGCGGGCCCTCTCCTCTCCTCCCCGTCGTCCGGAGGCGTCCCCCATGCACGCGATACCGCTGCTCCTCCTTCTTCCCCTCCTCGCTTCCCCGGTCGAGGCGCAGACGACCCACGTGTTCGACAACGGCCTCCTCGAGCTGACGTTCCAGGAGATCGACGGGACCTTCTCGGTCCGCGACCTGCGTAGCGGGAGGCTGTTCCGTCAGTTCCCCAACCTGAACCGGGGCCCGACGACCGCGCAGGTGGTCGGGAACGTCCTGAGCTGTCCGATCCCTGCGGATTGGACCGGCGGCGCGACCGGGCTGGATCTCGAGCTCGAGCTGGTGGGGGGGGAGCCGGAGCTGGTGATGCGCATCCAGGGGCCGGCCTCGACGGTCCTGCCCGACGACTTCGAGTACCCCGCGCCGTTCGTCATGGAGACCCCGGACGCCGTGGCGCTGGACACCTCGAACAGCGGGCTCCTCTACGCCGTGCGCCAGCCGGACGGCACGCCCCCGGGGTACGTCAAGACCGCCTGGGGCAACTCCATGGCCTGGAACGGGCAAACGGATCTGGTGACCGGAGAGGGGTTCCTCCGCATCTGCGAGACACCCGTCGACGCTGTCATCCACAGCGCCAACATCTACGCCGACGGGGTGCGTCGCTATCTGGGCTGGCGCATGCAGTGGCGTTCCGAGATGGGGCTCTTCGGCTATCCGCGACGGGCCCGCTGGCGCTTCGTGACCGCCGGCGGCTACGTCCAGCTCTGCAAGGAGTACCGCGAGTGGGCGGAGGCGGCGGGCCTGGTGCACACCCTGAGCGACAAGGTACTGGCGCGGCCCCTGGTGGAGCGGGTGATCGGCAGCGTCCACGCCTACGCCGGGGTGCACCACCTCTACGACGAGCTCCTGGCGCTAGGGGTGATCCGCCAGCTGCGGACCGGCTGGGGTTGGGGGACGCCCGCCATCCACCAGCAGATCCTCGCCGATGGCGGCATACCGATGCGCTACCTCCTCTACTGGGGCATCGTCGATCCGCTCCTGAAGCCGGACTACTGGAATCTGGTCCGGGTGGGCTACTGCGCGTTCATGGTCTGGGATCCGGTCGACGGGTACCACGCCGGCGCCGATGCCGCCTACTCGAGCAACGGCACCCCCTGGAATCGCGGTGGCGATCCGCCGCTGTGGGCCACCTGCGGCTCCATCTGGCGGCGGACCAACACCGATCGCGTGCCCTTCATCGAGACCCTGTTCGACTATGGGGGATTCTTCGTCGACGTCTTGGCCAAGATCGGTTTCGAGGAGTGTCACCGGACCACGCACCCCTGGACCCGAACCCAAGACAAGGCGGACCGTATCGCCCTCCTGGAGGATCTCACCGGCGGCGCCCTCGGCGTCTCCTACGTCACCGGATCGGAGGGGGGCCAGGACTGGGCGGTGCCCGGATGCGACTACTTCGAGGGCCTGCTCTCCACCGCCGTCCACTCCTACTGCGCGGGCACCTTCATCGACGGGAGCTCAGATGAGAGCCGGATCTTCGGACACTGGGAGCCGGAGTACGTGGAGTACGAGGGCCCGGCGCACCGGGCTCCCCTCTTCGAGCTGGTCTTCGGGGACTGCGTCCAGCTCTCCTTCTGGTGGGGCGACTTCTCCGACAAGATGCCCGACCTGTGGGCGATGAAGGACCTGACGTGCATCCTCCACGGCGGCAACCCGATGTGGCGCTTCAACTGGGACAGCGTGTTCCTCGAGTCCTTCTTCGAGCGGAACCAGGACCGCTACGTCCTCGGCTACGAGAACGTCGTGCCCTGGGCCCGCCACGTGGGCCCCGCAGAGATGACCGACCACCGCCTGCTCGCCGCCGACCGCACGGTGCAGTCCGCGTCCTGGAGCAACGGCGCCGAGGTGATCGTGAACTTCGGCCCCGGCGACTACGACCACCTCGGCACCCCGGTCCCCTCCGAGCACTTCCTGATCGCGAGCGCGCCCGGCTTCACCGCTCTGCCCGTCGGCGTGGCCGTCGACGCCGGCGCCCGCTGGCCGTTCCGATACGAGCTCCAGGCCACCGGTCCCCTCACCATCGGCAGCGACATCGACTTCACCCTCCGCGCTCCCCCCTATCGCGCGTTCACGGTCTACGCCACGGGCCACCCGGCACAGATCGTGACCGCCTTCGGCCTCTGGCACCTCGGCCTCGGCTTCTTCCCGATCGCGACGGGAGTCACGGAGAGCGACAGTTACGGCCACGCCACGGTCACCATCCCGAACCTCCCGGGCCTCGTCGGCCTCACCTTCACCGTCCAGGCGGTGCTCGCCGACGGCGGCCGCCCGGGGTGGACCGCCGCCGACCGCCCCTGGCCCACGTGGTACTCCCTCACCGACCACCGGACCCTGACCATCAAGTAGACCCCGCCTCCGTCACCGCCGGTCCGCTCGGCCGTTCGCGAACCGCTCCGACCGCTGCCGGTTCGGACTCGAACCGAGCTCGCGCTCTCGATGACGCCGTCGTCGCGACCACCCAGTTGAGCGACGACTCGCGGCTCCCGGTTCCGCACGAAGCTCGCGTAGTTTGCCTTCCCCCTTCGAGCTCAAGGGCACGGTCCGCTGCGTCCACGGGAATCGAATGGGGTGGAGGAGTGGGCGATCAGGCGGTTCAGCGCGGAGAACGTCGCGCACCGGCAACCGCTCGCAGACGGTTCATCTGATGGCCTGCACCTCCATGGCCCGAGGAGGAGCTTGTCCGCACCTTCCGCCGGCCCGGGCCGGATCA
>CAYRXS010000460.1:0-3455 GCA_964428225.1 uncultured Planctomycetaceae bacterium | reverse complement strand
CAGCCGGCGGCAGACCCACGACTTGTGGCGTTATGCCGCGTCCGGGGTTATGCCGTCTGTCAGGTCGGCTGGACCGCGATTGGCGCGGTTTCCCTCGTTCGCCCGGTCATGGTGCGCGGCATAATCACAGGCTGTCGAGGAAGGCGAGCAGGGCGTCGTCCGCCTCGTAGCGCGTCGGGCTGCCCTCGATCCCGGCTGTGCGGGCAAGGGCCTCTTCCTTCAACCGTAGGTCGGCGTGGAGGTACACCTGGGTCGTCTCGACCGACTCGTGCCCGAGCCACAGCGCGATCACGCTCCGATCGACCCCCTGTTCCAGCAAGGCCATGGCTGCCGAATGCCGAAGTACGTGTGGAGTGACCGTCTTCTCGGCAAGCGACCGGCATACCTCGGAGGCCGTGGCCGCGTGCTTCTTCACAAGCCGTTGAGCCGCGTCGGTGCTGAGCCTGCCCCCGCGGGAGCTCGGAAAGAGATGAGCCTTGGGATCTGAGCGTTGTTCACGGAGCCACGCCTCGATCGCACTCACCACGTCGGGGCGGAGCGGCGTGCAGCGACGCTTGCGCCCCTTTCCCTCGCATCGCACGTGTGCTCCGGTCCCGATGACGACGCTTTCCTGCAACAGCGATGTCAGCTCAGATACCCGCAGGCCAGTCTGTACGAAGACGAGGAGAATGGTCCGGTCCCGTCGGCCGATCCAGGTCGATGAATCCGGGACGCTGACGAGGGCCTCGATCTCTTCCCGACCGAGGAACTCGATAGTCCTCTTCTGGTGGCGCTTCTGTGGAATGGCGAGGACTTGTTGGCAGTGCAGGGCGTAGGCGGGCTCGGTCATGGCCACGTGGCGAAAGAAGGAACGGATGGCCGCAAGCCGAGCGTTCCTCGTCCGTGCCGTGTTTCCCCGCTCTTTCTCGAGGTGGTCGAAGAAGTCGAGCACGAAGGGTACGTCGAGATCACTGAGCTCGATGTCGGAAGCTTCCTTGTGAAGCCGGTCCGTCGCATAGCGGAGGAGGAGTCGAAACGAATCGCGATACCCCGCGATCGTGTTGGGGCTCGCACGAAACTGACGCACGAGACGGTCGGCGAAGAAGCCCTGGAGAAGAGCCGGAAAGCTGGCTGCGGTCATGGAGCACCTCCCAGTACGCTGCGCCGTGAATGCTCAGTGGCGAGTTGGAGAAGCTCTGGGACCGCCTCGAGGTACCAGTAGGTATTGTCTGGGTGGGCATGCCCGAGGTAGGTGGCCAGTTTCGGCATCTCTCGTTCCACATCCACCCCTGACCTGTACCACTGGATGAGGGTGGCAACGGCAAATCGATGCCTCAAATCATGCAACCGGGGGCCACGGCCAAATCGGTCACTCGGTCCGGGTGGCCGCAGACCGATCGCACGCGATACCCTCACGAAGTTGTACTGCGCGGACCACGGCGTCATGCGTCTGCCGTGTTCGGATACGAAGAACGCAGGATTGGACGATGTGGGGAGAATGCTGTCTCGCTGTCGTGAGTAGTCTTCGAGGGCGTCCCGCGTAGTCCCGTGGACCGGGATGAAGCGGGACTTCCCTGATTTCCCTCGCTGAATGGCGAGCACCCCCGTATGGAGGTCCACATCGCAACGGTCCAGAGCGACGGCCTCACCCAGCCTCATTCCAGTCACGGCGAGGAGCCCGAAGAGGGTGGAGCAGGTCAGCCCGCGCAAGCCCGTGGCGGACGAGAGCGATGCGGCGGACGAGACGATCTCCTCGACTTCTTCGTCGCTGTAGATGTACGGCGTCGGCCGCTGGTACCGCCAGGGCAAAAGGCCCAAAGGTGGGATCTCCGTGCGAGGGTCGGTGGCCCGCCTCCAGGCGGCGAACTGCCGTACCATGGCGAGTCGGTCGGCCTGCGTAGTGCAACTCGCGTCGGGATTCTCCTGCGCCCAGCGGAGCGCGATCTCCGTGGTGATGAAATGTGCCCCCTCGCGGGCGAGGAACTCCAAGAATCGCGGCAAAGCACGGGCCGGGAGGCGCAGATCGTAGCCCAGTGCGCGGCGAAGGGCGACGTAGTCGTCGAGCGCTTCTGCAAGGTTGGTCATCGTGCACCTCGGGTCCAGGGCCAGGGGTGGGCAAGGGCACGCAGCGCCTCGAAGTCGACCTTTGCATAGATCTCGGCCGTACCGGCCGCATGGTGGCGAAGAACCTGTCCAATCTCCGCAAGGGACGCCCCTGCCCGGATCATGCGGGTGCCAAGCGAGTGGCGCAGGAAGTGCGCGCCGCCTATCGGAGGACGGAGGCCCGCCCTCTTGAGGGCCGACTTGACGACAGCCCGTACGGTACTTGCCCCGGCCAGGCCCCGATTGGGCGCGCACAGGCGGAGAAAGACGCGACGGGACGACGATCGGGGGCGGTCCTTGGCCAGATAGAGCGCGAGGGCCCTCCCGATCTCGGGTAGGAGGGGGAGACGATCGGTGGCGCCACCTTTCCCGCGGACCACGATCTCTCCCGATCTCCAGCGGATGTCGTCCAGATTCAGAGCCACCACCTCTCCTGCACGGAACCCGAGACGGGCCAGAAGAAGCACAATCGCGCGATCACGCCTCCCACTGGGAGTATCCAGATCGAACGCGGTCAGCAGCTTCTCCACGTCGGCAGCCGGGAGGTAGCGTGGAACGTTGCCGTGATGCGTCGACCGTGCAGTCAGGACCGCAGTCGAAAGGTCCATCGACGTCTCCCCACGGACGAAGGCGAATCGGAAGAAGGACCGCAGGGCCGTGGCCAGGGTTATGACACTTCTCGTCGAAAACACCTGTGCTTGACCGACGAGATAGTCACCGATGTCCGACGCCGTCAGCACCGACAACTCCGCCTCGCCGTCACCGAACCGGTGGACGAGAAAATCGCGAATCGCCGCTACATAGCCGTTGATCGTGACGTCGGCAACACCGCGCTCCCTTCGCATGTACTCCGCGTAGCGATCGCAATGGAGCGCTACGGCTGAGCGATCCTGCACGGGCTGATGCGGCGGAACGACGCCATCTGCACGGAGATAGCTCAAGAAGTGGCGGGACGCCGTACGTCGACGGTCGGGTTGCGTTTGCCGGTACTCGATGTAGGCACTGATGACAGCCTCGTCCAGTGCCTCTGCGCACATCTCGCGTTCGGCCATCCACCGGCCAAGATCTGCTGCGAGCACGACATACGACCGGCAAGAGCCCGGGGTGTACCCGAGACCGGCGAGCCAGTCGGTGAACGAATCCAGCCGCGCTCCGAAAGGACTGGATCGCAGTCGCGGAGCCGCAACAGGATGTGTGAATAGGGGGTCCAGCATGTCTCCTCCTCTCCGGCGTAATTGCCGTGGAGGAGAGGGCACCCTGATTATGCCGCATCCGCAAAGAGAAACACGTGACGGGGATGGAGAAGGACAGCCGTGCGCGGCATAACCCCGGACGCGGCATAACGCCACAAGTCGTGGGTCTGCCGCCGGCTG
>CAYRXS010000459.1:0-3477 GCA_964428225.1 uncultured Planctomycetaceae bacterium | reverse complement strand
TATGCCACAAACGGCGCTTCACAAATAGGGGCTTGGTGAGGGATTCGGGTTAGGACCCGTCAGGACCGGGAGGAGGTCTCCCCCTCGAGCTCCGATGCCGCCGCGACGATTCGCTCCCACGCCCGCTGTACGTGGGGCTCGTCCGTGTGCGCCTGGCCCACGCAGAAGCGCAAGGTGAACCGGTCCCCGAGGCTCGTGTGGGTCAGATAGAGGTCCCCGGAGCGATTCAGGGCTTCCAGGAGCTGCCGGCCGATCTCGTCCCCCCCCACGTGGCGGAAGCAGACGAGGTTCAGCGGCGTGGGGGCGGCGAGCTCGAAGCGATCGCTCTCCTCCACCCAGCGCGCGAACCGCCGGGCCAGCTCGACGTGACGACGGACGTGGAACTGCAGGCCCTCCACGCCGTAGTGGCGGATCACGAACCAGAGCTTCAACGCCCGGAACCTCCGACCGAGGGGGATGTGCCAGTCCCGGTAGTCGATGACCGCCCCGGATTCCGTGGCCTGATTGCGGAGGTACTCCGGAAGCACCGTGAGGGTCCGGATCAGCGCCGCTCGATCCGCGACCCAGAAGCAGTCGCAGTCGAAGTTCGTGAACATCCACTTGTGCGGATTGAAGCAGTAGCTGTCCGCCCGCTCGAGGCCGTCGTGGATGTGCCGTAGCTCGGGACAGAGAGCGGCCGTCCCCGACATGGCCGCGTCCACGTGGAGCCAGATCCCCTCGGCCTCGCAGATCTCGCCGATCTCGACGAGGGGATCCATGGCGTTGGACGACGTGGTGCCCACGGTGGCGCACGCGAAGCAGGGGACGAGTCCTTCCTCCCGATCCCGCGCGATACGTGCGGCGAGGGCTTCGGGGCGCATCGCGTGAGCTTCGTCCACCTCGATCAGATGCAGGCGTTCGCTTCCCATCCCCGCGATCTTCACCGCCTTCTCGATCGAGGAGTGCGCCTGCGTCGAGGCATAGGCGACGAGCTTGCCGTCGCAACCCGTACGGTTGCTCTCGAAGCCCGTGGCGCGCTCCCGGGCCGCGAGCAGGGCGCAGAGTGACGCGCTCGAGGCGGTGTCCTGGATGACTCCTCCTCCGGCGCCAATCGAGCGGAACTTCTCCGGCAGCCCGAGCATGTCGACGAGCCAGTCGAGCACGTGGGTCTCCAGCTCCGTGCAGGCCGGGCTCGTCACCCACTGCATGCCCTGCACTCCGAGCCCGGCCGACAGAAGCTCGCCCAGGATGGATGGTCCGGACACGTTGCTGGGGAAGAAGGCGAAGAAGTCGGGGGACTGCCAGTGCGTCACCCCGGGGAGGATCAGCTCCTCCACGTCGCGCAGCATGTTCTCGAAGGGCTCGCCTTCCCCGGGCGGGTCGACGGGCAGCGCGGCGCGGATCTCGCCGGGCTCGACCCGGGAGAGCACGGGAAAGCTCTCGATGTGCTCGTGGTAGTCGGCGATCCAGTCCACGAGGGCCCGCCCATACCGGCGGAAGTCCTCGAAGCTCATGTGGAAGTCCTTCTGCTCGCTCATCCGCTCGACACCTCCGGCAAGAGGGTACGAGGTCCGAGCCGGCTCCGCCGCCTCACAGTCGGAAGAGGACCCGCCTGGTACCACAGATGCTGAGATCAGGCCCTAGTCCGACCGAAAAGCCGCCAGAATCCCAGTGAGGCATACAACCGCACGATCCAGGGATGGGCACGCCAACCGGGCTTGTTCCAAGCGCCAATGGTTCTCACCGAACTCGATCAGGCGCGCCTCATATCCGGCGCCCTGTATTCGTCCAGACCCTCGCCGCGGAACCATGTCCCTCTGGATGGCCTTGCGTCGCGAGTGGCTCGCCAGCTGGACGAGAGTCCGCTTGGGATTGTCGACCTCCTCGGGGCGCCGCGGGATTGCGCCAGCCCGGAGGCCGAAGAACCTGGCGGCGGCGTCGCGGTCCCCGAGAGCCCAAGCCTCGATGGATTGGACGACAATTCGGGCTGCCAAATGTGCAGACAGCAATGGGAACCACGCCTCTCGCGCCGCTGGAGGACAGTCGAAGTCGTCGTCCTGGTCTATCAGCACAAGCCAGGGGTGGTTTCGCGCGGCATTCGCGTACCCGGGCAACCGAGACAGCAGTGTCGGCTTGCCACGCTGCACATACGGAGTTCCCGGCATTCCTCCGGCGGCGCGGACGACACACGCCGCGAATGGAACATCCGTATCACCTTCCACGACGAACGGGATTTCGGGCGCCTCGTTCATGCGCCGAAGTCGAACAGGCTGAGCTGTCCCGCGGAGCGCGGAGCCGTTCGCGGAATGACGACCTCGGACATGGGCACCCCCCCCTCAAGCAGAGCGCGTGCCTCAGCATCGTCCCGGGCAAGACGGACCTGAGTCCCCTCTTCTCCTACGGGCAGGAGCAAGAGAACCTCGTCTAGACCGATACCGTCATCCCGCAGGAAATCACCTGAATGCGTGCTGATAAACACCTGGCGACCCGTTCGGGCCTGCATCCTCGCGAGAAGGCGAGGAAGATGTCGAACGATCTCTCTGTGCAGGGAGAGCTCGGGCTCCTCCAGGAGGATTGGCCCACCACCCGACAGGACCGCCCATAACAGCCCGATGAGCCGCAGGGTTCCGTCTGAGAACTGGCTCTCGTTTTGCCAAGCGCCGTGAGGCCGCCAGTGCTCGTAGCGACCCTTCAGATGGGGCACACCGCGTTCATCGGGTTCGAGTATCAACTCCGAAAGCTGCGGGACTGCGATCCGAAGCGCCTCAAGGATTCGCCGCAACCATGCGTTTCGGGTCTTCTCGGGCGTACCTGCAATGCGTTGAAGGAAATCCCCTCCGAAAGGATCGTCCTTCTTCCCCACTGACCGGTCCGGGTCACGGACGATTTGAGGAACCAGGTGCAGGTACTCGACGGAAAAGAGGAACTCCGCAATCGATCGGAATCTCCGGTTGGCGTTCACCTGCTCCAATGCCGTCTGCCTTAAGCGTTCGGCATCGGCTTTGTCACTAGCATCCGGTCGTTCGAGAACCACTCGATCTCCATGACAGACGAGCTCACGATCGACGAAGGGGAACCTCTGGTTGTCCTGCTTGAAGGCAAGCTCGTAGTGCCAGACCGATTGATCCGAATCCGGGCGGGCTAGATCGATCTCCAGACAGACCGCGGGGCGCGCGCGGGTCGCGAGGCAACGAATCGCCTTGACGTTTCCCCGCAATCGGACCGCCTCCTGCAATCCCCCACCGATCGATACGAGATCGCGCAGGAACCGAAGAGAGTCGAGGAGATTGGATTTTCCGGAGGCGTTTGGGCCGACGAGAAAAAGGCGATCCTGCACTGGAAACTCCGCATCGCGGAAGTTCATCCAGTTTCGAAGCGCCCATCGCCTAAGGACGAGGCGGTCCGAGGGCTTCTTTCCATTCCTTGAGGGAGTCACAGGCAGGATTCTAGCCCGGATCCCTCACGAGTGACAGCTCGATGGTTCCGGGAGTCCATCTG
>CAYRXS010000458.1:0-3487 GCA_964428225.1 uncultured Planctomycetaceae bacterium | reverse complement strand
CTCGGGAGGATGGATCCCCAGGAAGCGGAGCGGCGCGCGGAAGCGGCGAAGGAGTACGAGAACCGCAAGCAGAATCGATAGCGCCGGCGGACGGGGCCCCGGTGGCCCGCGACGAAGGAGAATCCCATGGCGACCAAGAAGCTCCTCCTGACCACCGACCTGTCGGAGGAATCCCTGCGGCCCTTCCGAACCGTCGTCTCGCTCGCGAAGAAGCTCGGCATGTCCGTGACCCTGCTGCACGTGGTCGAGGACCTCGCCGTAGCTCCGCACGGAGCTCCCCTCGCTCCGCCGCTGCACTCACCCAACCTGGTCGAGGAGATGAAGCGCGCCCGCGAGGTCCTCGCCGAGCAGAGGGGCTCGCTCGGCGAGGAGATCGAGGTGAGCGCGGACGTGATCTCGGCGTCCAAGGTCTCCACAGCGATCGCCGACTACGCCGAGGAGAACGACTTCGACCTCATCGCCATCTCGACCCACGGTCGGACGGGCTTCCGCCGCATGGTCATGGGGAGCGTGGTCGAGAGCCTCATCCGTCACGCGACGGTGCCCGTGCTCGCGTTCCCGCGCACGGAGTAGGTCTCGAACCGTTGCGGGTTACGGCGTCTCCAGGGCGTCGTCCATCGCGGCCCCGAGCACCTCGCGTCCCACGGTCTGGTGCTTCACCTCCAGGTCGTCGTGCCGGTCGAGCAGCCACCGTCCCACCCGCCAGACCGCGGTCTTCACGCCGTGGGTCGGATGGGGACGGCCCAGGGGGGAGAGCTTGATCAGGAGGTTCCCGTCGGGGTGGAGGACGACCTGGATGCCGAACTCCTGGTGGAGCTTGTCCTCCACCACGAGCGCGTCGACGAGCCAGGTGCGCCCGTCGAGGCCGCGGTAGGCGGACACGAGACGCACGACGGTCTCGATCTCGCAGTGCATCTCGTGGTGGGTGGTGGGCTCGAAGCCGTCGAAGAGATCGGTGCGCTCCCCGGCGCGGGCGTCGCGGCTCTGCAGGGTCAGGTTGGGCATCGTCTCGAGAGGGTCGGTGGTGAGCAGGGGGGGAATGCAGGCGGGGGATCGGACCTTGCGCCACTCGAAGAAGTGGATGGACAGCCCCTGGGCCAGGGCCTTGCGCTGGTACCGGGTGGGAGAGTGGCCCGGGAGCTCGCCGATCTCCGTCGTCTCGTGGCACGAGGCCAGGGCGTTCTGGCTCTCGAGGACCTCGCCGAACCAGGTCGCGTAGTCGGCGTGGTCCGTGACGAGCCGCATCCGGGCGTCGAGGACCATGCGATCGGCGAGCAGGGCGACGAACTCCGGGCTCATCAGCCGGCGTCTCGTGTGCCGCGCCTTGGGCCACGGACAGGGGTGATTGACGAAGACCTCGGCGACGGACTCCGGCCCGAGCAGCAGCCCCACGGCGAGCTCGGCGTCGGCGAGCAGGACCTTGACGTTGGCGAGAGAGGCGTGGTCGATTCGGCGGAAGAGGTGGGTGGCGGACGTCCAGGAGAGCTCGATCCCCACGTGATCCCGCTCCGGGTGGGCCGCCGCCTGCTCCACGAGGAACTCCCCGCTTCCGAAGCCGATCTCGAGCGCGAGCGGCGCGGACCGGCCGAAGATCCGCTCGAAGGGCAGGGGCCAGTCCATCTCCCGCCAGGGGAGGACGTGACGCTGGATGGCGAGGCTGAGGGCGCGGGGCATCGGTCCGGAATCGAGGGCCCGACCATGGTAGCGATTGGGCTCGCGGCCGAAGCTCACTTCCCCCTTACGAACACCTCGGACCCTGCGCCGTAACACGGGGAAAGCGATCGGTCACGACAGGCAGGGGAGCAGCAATGTGACCCTCTCACGAGTTGCCGCCCGAACGGCCGATCCGCCCCGCCGACCGTAGGGTCCGCTCGGTTCTGTTCTCTTTTGTGCTCTCTGGTCCACCAGTTGAAGGTCCGACACCGGCAGCTGAGTGACCAGGGGGAGATCTCAGCGGCCCACGACTCGCGCCGATACGTCGGCGCCTGGGGTTTAGAGAGGCCCGGGTCTCGGGGGGGATCCGGGCCTCCGATTCGTACGAGGGGAGCGGCTCACCGCTCGGAGTAGAGCCACAGGGCGTCGCACAGGTCGTCGTGCACCGCCTCGGGAAGGTGCTCGCGGAGTCGGCGCTCCGTGACCTCGGGATCCTGATCGTCGATTCGTCCGAGCTCCCGGTTCAGCGCCTCGAGCGCCGCGTGGTCCTTCCGCGCCGCGGCGAGCAGTCGTCGCAGAGCCCCCCTCGCTTGCACCTCGCGATTCCAGAGCTCCGCGATTGCGAGGCCCTCGGGGTCGCGCTCGAGGCGATGGATGCGGAGGATCGATCGGCCCTGGACCGCGATCTCGTGGCGTAGCGCCCCTCCGTCCTCCAGCGCTCGCCGGAACGGGCTCATCGTCCCCCGGCGGGACAGGGTCATGACGTAGACGGGCGCGTCGGGATGCTCGGCGGCGGGCAGCCGGGCCGCCCGGGGCAGGAACCGGATGTCCTCCCGGAGCACGAGAGGAGCCGCGCAGTTCGCGACCCGCCACCTCGTGGGGGTGAGCACCGCCGCGTTCGGCTCGGCGTGCGCGCTCAGCCACTGTAAACCCTGCCAGAGGCTGTTGCCCCAGTAGTCGGTCGCGCCCGCGATGTTCCCGCCCGCGGCCTCGGAGACGTTCGCGCCCAGGAAGTTGCGGTAGCAGATGCCGTTCGGGTGGGTCCTCACCACCGGGACGAGACACGTTCCCACGACGAGCAGACATCCGCCGATCCCGGCGAGAGCGTGCGGCGTTCCACCCTCCGGCCATCGGCACCGGCTCGCCACCGCGCGCCAGCACCCGTGGAATCCCGCGCCGGCCAGGATGCACAGGAAGGGGTAGAACTCCAGGTAGTGCCGAACGCCGTCGAAGTCGCGCATCCCCGGCAGGGTCACGCGGAGGACCGGCACCAGGAAACCCACGAGCAGGAACAACCGCAGCGGACGCGACAGCGAGCGGGAGAAGAGGCCGGCGAGCCCCAGCGCCAGGAGGACCGGCGGCGTGGTCGTGAGCAGGTAGGGAATCCCGCCCCAGCCGAAGCCCGAGACGAGCGAGCCCTCGCTCGCTCCCATCCCCACGAAGGTGTTGCCCGCCGTCACGACGGGCTTCAGGGCCTCCCACGGTCCGCCGAGGGGATCCGTCCAGAACGGCGGGAACGGGGCGAGGTGCCCGACGACGAAGCCGATCGCCACGAAGGGCAGACCGCGAAGGGCGGCGCCTGCCTTGCGCCGGGCGTCCGCTCCCCGGAGGGCAAGGCTTGCCAGGAGGAACGTACCCACGTGGATCGGCACGAAGAGCGCGTTCGCCTTCTGCACGAGGGCGATCGCTCCGACGAATCCCGCGAGCAACCACCAGCGCCTCCCTCCCGTACGCCACGCTCGATAGACCACGAGGCACGTCGCGGCGTAGAGGAAGGCCTCGGGGATGTCCTTGGGGTTGTTGAAGCCGTGCGCGAAGAACCGGGGAGACAGCA
>CAYRXS010000457.1:0-3520 GCA_964428225.1 uncultured Planctomycetaceae bacterium | reverse complement strand
CACGTGCGCCTACGAGACGCGCATTGGTCTTCAATAGCCTCGGACTTCGACGCTCCCCACGGCCGGATACCGGTAGGGTCCGGCGCAGGGGAGGATCCGGAATCACGATCGGGTGCCGAGCTACCAGCGCCGACATTCCGCACTTCCGGTGACGAGCTCCCGTCGGTCCATGCAGAGGGAGGCGCGTAGATCATTCTCCTTCCCCGCCCTTCTCGGCCAGGGCGAGCGGGCCGGGATTAGGGGGGGGGCTGGCTGCACATGCACGAATCCAGCTCCAGTTCCCTACCCTAGCCGGATGGGAACCTCCACCGTGGCCTCACGGCTGCGCTTCTGGCGCTGCGTGATCTTCGCGGGCACGTGGCTGGCCTACGCCGGCTTCTACCTCACCCGCAAGAACTACGCGATTGCGCAGCTCGAGTTCACGGTCGACTTGAACCTGCTCAAGGAGCAGGTCGGCATCATCACCACCTCCTACCTCACGGCCTACGCCATCGGGCAGTTTGCGAACGGGGTGCTCGGAGATCTCCTCGGGGCCCGGAGGATGCTCGTGTTCGGGCTCGTGCTCACGGGGGCCATGAGCGCGTGCCTGGGCTTCTCGTCCTCCATTCCGGCCATGGCGATCTTCTTCGGGATCAACGGCTACGCGCAGTCGGCGGGATGGCCTGCGGTCGCCAAGGCAATGACCGCGTGGAATCCCATCGAGTCGCGCGGGCGCATCATGGGCTGGTGGGGAACGAGCTACCCGGTCGGTGATGCGGTTTCGACCGCGTTGGCCACGTTCTTGCTCTTCGATCTCGGCCTTCACTGGCGCTTCGGATTCTGGATCCCGGCCGGACTCGTGCTCGGTCTCGCCGTCGTCATAGGCCTCATGGTCCGAAACCGTCCGCATGATGTCGGGCTCCCATCGCACGCCAGCGGTTCAACCAGGCCTGTTGATCCCGACGAGGCACCACGGAACCGGGACGCCCTTCCGTCTCCACCGAAACCGGCGATAACCGTTCGGAACAGCCTCCAGCAGATCACGCGGCCGGCCGTCCTGGGCCTCGGGATGGCCTACTTCGCGCTCAAGTTCGTGCGGTACACCTTCATCTTCTGGCTCGGCTTCTTCCTCGTCGAGCACCTCGCCTTCCCCGTGCGGGAGGCCGGCTACCTTCAGGTTCCCATCCCGCTCTTCGGAGTCGCCGGAGTCATCGCGAGCGGTTGGATCTCGGACCGATTCTCCAACGCCCGGCGCGCTCCGATTGCGGTGCTCATGCTCATCGGGCTAACCGCAGGCCTCCTCGCGCTTCTCGTCGTGCCGGGATCGTACTGGATCGTCTTCGCGCTGCTCGGGATGATCGGATTCTTCCTCTACGGTCCCGACATGCTCGTGGCGGGCACGGCTGCCATGGATTTTGGTAGTGAACATGCAGCGGCGCGTGTCGCGGGCTTCGTGAACGGCATGGGATCGATTGGTGCCGCCGTGCAGGGGTTCGTCATCGGGTGGATCGCTACCACGTGGGGATGGACTCCGGTACTGTACGTGCTGATCGGCATGATCGTGGCCTGCACAGGTGTGACCGCGACTCTCTGGACTCAACGTGGAGAAGGATGACTGGCGCGATGGACGACCCTCCCGAGGCAGAATTCGAGGACTACTCACGCACATCGAAGCGGTACGATCAGACCCGGGTTCCGGTTGGGCTCGAGATCATCCTCGGCTGCTTCACCGCCGGCTCGGTCCCACTCACCGAGCAGCACGTGCTCGACGGAGGCTGCGGCACGGGCAACTACCTCGACGGACTTCGCGGCAGGGTAGGCCACCTCCACGGGCTGGAGCGCAACGAGGGGATGATCGCCAAGGCAAGAAGGAAGTTCGTCGGCGAATCTGCGACTGAGATCCGTCGAGGGAACCTGCTCGATCTGCCCTATGAAGACGACTCGATGGACGGATTCATGTGCAACCAGGTGATCCACCACCTCGATCCGTCACGGTCGACGGGGGACTTTCCCGCTCTTCGGGCCATGCTGCGTGAGGCGTACCGCGTGCTGCTGCCGGGCGGCGTCCTCGTCCTGAACACGTGTAGTCAGCGTCAGCTCTTCGACGGGTACTGGTGGGGTGAGCTGATTCGGCCGGCGATCGAACGGATGGCGCGTCGCTACTGCCCGCTCGATTCGCTTACCCACATTCTCGAGCGAACCGGTTTCGAGGTGCGAGGACGGATCGTCCCGACAGACGCGATCCTTCAGGGGGAGCGTTATCTCGACCCCGAGGCACCCTTGGACGAGGGATTTCGCGATGGAGACTCCACTTGGGCGCTCCTGACCGCGGATGAGCTCCACGCTGCCCTCGACCGGATCTGCACGATGCGTGACGAGGGATCCCTCTCGGACTACTTCGAGGAGCGGGAACGGCTACGGAACGAGGTCGGTCAGTGTGTCTTCGTCTGGGCCGTGAAGCCCGATTGAGCTCGCGATCGTGGCCGATCTCACTGTCGATCCCATGAGCCCTGTGCAGTCCCGATATGGTGTACCCGCCTTCCACAGCCGTAGCGCCGAATCCGCCCCTCCCCCGCCCTTCTCGGCCGTCCTCGGTCGATGCGGAGCCCTTCTCGGCACGGGCGAGGGGACGCAAGGAGTCAAGGCGACCCCAAGCGTTTCGGTCGTCAGAGGGGCGGCGAACGAGAGCGGGAGGACGGTGCGTTGGCCAACACGCAGTGGCGCAAGCACCAGCCTTGGCTCAAGCGGCACACCTGCGTATGCTGCTCTCAGCGGACGGGACCCCTGTTTCCTGGACCGTGCGGGATTCCCGCCAGGTGCAAGTCAGAAGACGGAGATGTCACAATGGGAGACAAAGGTGGGAAAAAGGACAAGCAGAAAGCGAAAAAGCAAAAGACGCACAAGCAGGAGTTAAAGGACAAGAAAAAGAGGGATAAGCAACCGAAGAGCGCTTCATAGGAACCTCCGCCTTTAAGGCGGCGTGGTACGCCTCGCTCTCGTTTACGGCAAGCCCCAACGCTCGCTCCTCCCCTCCCCGCCTTTCTCGCCCCGTCCTCGGTGGATGCGGAGCCCTTCGCGGGACGTTAGTGCACGGATCGGACTGGGCCGCCAGATCCACCATCCCCACGGTTTCAGGGGCCGATCGGAATCGAGACCGGCCGACCGATCGCGAGCATCCGGTTCAGAATGTTGCAGCCGAGAAGAGCTTCGGTTTCCTGCGCTTTCGGATGACGAGTCCGCAGCCGATCCCCCATGGTCGACTTGTACCTGAAGAAGGCGTTCTCGCTGTGCCCTGACGATGATATCCCGACTCCTTCTTCCACCGTCGGCGTCCGACCTTCTGCACTTTCCTGATTGTTCTGTCCCGAGCAGCCGACCGTGGTCGGCGTCGCGACACTACCGCCGTCCTCGTCGGTGGGACAACGACGTTCGCGCCGCGCGCCTCCGCGGCATCGTATATCGCGATCGTGTCGTAGGCAGCATCGGCCGCAAAGTTGGAAATATCCTCCGGGACAGCATCGATCAGCCCGAGGGCCGTTGC
>CAYRXS010000456.1:0-3529 GCA_964428225.1 uncultured Planctomycetaceae bacterium | reverse complement strand
GCATCCGCTGATTCGCGCAGATAGGGCCTTGGATCTATGCAACTACGGGGAGTACAGGCCGTGGAATTCATGCGCCAACGCCGCAAAGGTCCTCAGTTCTTCGTCGCGACCTTCCTCAGGGTGGCCACGCGTAAAACACGATGGTGCGAGGTAGGTGCGCTCTCGCCGTGCACACGCAGGGAGACGTGCTCGTTGAGGGTGGCGTGCTCGACCTGCTTGTCCGTGAGGGAAACCCAGATCAGCCCCCAATAGTGGCTCAGGCCGTCGATGCTAGACTCGCCCAGCTGCATGTCGAAGCGATTGAAGAAGGCCTCGTAGCGAATCAGCGCGCACTCCTCCCCGTTGCGCTCGGAGTGACCGATCCAGGTCAACTCGATCCGGCGATTTTTGAGGGTCTCCTCATACTTGAGTGGGTCGATTCGGGCGCTCTCCCGGCCCCTCCCCCTCGCGGGTGAGGGGAGGGGCCGGAAGAGAAACGGCCATGCAAGGGGCGTTTGGAGCTCGTTCGCGCCCGTTGCAGAGCCGAGATCAGGCCCGGCTGGAGCACGGGAGCGACGCCCCGGGGCTCCTCCTGAGACCTGTCCACCGTCTCGGCAGGCCCCCGGAGCCCGTTCCTTGCCGATTCCGGGGGGCTCTCGGCCCATGGCGGCCCATCCGCCCTCCAGACCACCCACTCAAGTATGAGGAGACCCATT
The DNA here is from genome assembly GCA_964428225.1 of uncultured Planctomycetaceae bacterium. GTDB lineage: Bacteria > Planctomycetota > UBA1135 > UBA1135 > JBFMCU01. The sequence continues at coordinate 2,834 of CAYRXS010000456.1, read as the reverse complement.
TTTGAAGGCGCCCATGCCGGCCAGTGGCACGCTCGAGTCCGAGACCTTGGGTGCGACATAGGGTTCATTCAGGCGCAGCTGAGCAAAGTAGGAGCGCGCGAACTGTTCGAGCATGTGTGTATCCCAGACGAGATTCTTGGCGTAGGTTGCCGCAGTCGTGCCGGGAAATCCCGTGAAGAAATCGGGCAAGAACATCTTGTAGCTATGGCGACCGTCGTAGCCGAAGCCCGACATGTAGTCGAGAGCCTTTCCTGGCGTCGGAAAGTCTGCTTCAAGTTCTCCCGCGCTAGCGATGGACACATCACTCCATTCGACTCGTCCGGCGGGCAACCCTCGCACGTAGGTGGCCTGTATGCGCTGCTTGCCAACGAAGTGGTCATCCGCATCAGTCTGTTGGTACTCGCAGACAAAGCGATAGGCCTGCGGTTCAGACTCCTTGAATTCAACTTCGGGAAGGCGCTCTTGCTGGGAATGAACGCTCAGGCAAAGTGCAATGCAGAATCCGAGTTGCATGTCTCATCCTCTTGATTGACCCGGGGCTGTTCGAGCCCGTAGGGTACGGAAACTCAGCCGACCTCAACCCTAGCTCGGCCCGTGGGCTACGGCCAGGGCGCGTGCCTCACGACGGCCCACTTCGGGCACACGTCCCCCACCATCCCCGGCCTCCGCTGTCCGGCCCCGACTCAGGCTGCCCGGTGGTAATAGCGCAGCAGGCCGCCAAGGCGCTGCGTGGAGACGACATCCCCCCTCTGCCCATGATCGCCATGCCGCAACCCTCGCCGAGTCAAGGAGTTGCGGGCCGGCCGAGTCTCTGCACCCTAGGGGCGGAGAACGGCGATAGCTGCTCACCAGCGCCATCTCCGGGGCCTCCGCGGCCGCTCCTCCCGTTTGTCCTTGCCCGACGGCTACAACCGGCGTACCACCGAGGCGGAGCCGAGGAAGGATGCGCGAGGCAATCACATCCGATCAACGATGCATCGACTGCATCTCGCTCCTATCGGTGCTGCTCTGCGTCTCGTTCTTCCTGACCCCGGCGGTCGCGCAGCACGAGTCCCGCGTGTCGAATACGACCGAGACCCTCATCAGCGAGATCCCTACGAGGCCGGAGAAGCCGCGGTTCTTCTGGTGCAGTCCAGACGGCCGACACGTGGCTCACGACCACGGCAAGGGTCGGAGGGTATTCTCCTTGTCCGATCCGGATTGGACGAAGATCCGGTACACGAGCCACTGCCTTGTTCTCGATGGTGAGGAGCAAGAGCACTTCGACGACATCAATTGGGAAACCGTCGGGTTCAGTCCCGACGGCCGACTTGCATACGGCGCCAGGCGTGGCGCGAAGTGGCACGTGGTCCTGGACGGCAAGGAAGTCGCCGGGTTTGGCTCGGAAACGAGTATCGACTTCGACTCGATCGGACGCCTGACCTTCAGCCCGGATGGCAAGCGCTTGGCATTCTACGCCGTGGACGGGAAGCCATGCGTCGTGGTCGATGGCAAGGCCGGCAAGAGATACGACCGCATCGACCTGATCCGTGGCTCGCTCCTCTTCAGTCCCGACGGCAGGAGACTGGCGTACCTGGCCGAGGAGTTCGGGGGGAAGAGCTTCCTCGTCCTGGATGGCAGGGAGTATGGGGAGTGCTCCGAGATGCCGTCCTTCAGTGCGGATGGCAGGCACGTGGCGTACACCGACGGGCATGCGGTCTTCGTCGACGGGGAGCAGGTCAGCAAGCGGTATCCGGAAGTGCTCCGCGTGCGGATCAGTCCGAACGGCAAGCGCGTGGCCTACAAGGCCAAGGAACGCGGGAACTTCGTGCTGGTCGTCGACGACGAGGAGTACCCAGGCTACTCGAATCACTCACCTGTCTTCAGTCCGGACAGCTCACGGCTCGCCTATCAGTCCGTGGACGAGAAGGGTTCCTTCGTGGTCCTCGACGAGAAGCCCGGCGCGAGGTTCAGGAAGGAGAACGGTGTGCGCTGCCTGACCTTCAGCCCCGATAGCCGTCGCTTTGCCTACGTCGGCACCTACCGGCAATTCGAACACTGCGTGGTCGTGGACGGCAAAGTGGGCGAGCGGCACTCCGATTCCAACATCCTCGACATCACGTTCAGCCCGGACGGCTCGCGCCTGGCCTACCGGGTCCGTGGCGTGAACGGTGGGGAGTACGTAGTCGTCGATGGCAAGGCCGGCAAGCGATACCACGGGATCCGTGGTCTTCGGTTCAGCCCTGACGGCGAGCACCTCGCCTGCTGGGCCCGCTGGCAGGACCAGTGCTTCGTGGTCGTCGACGGCAAGGAGGGGAAACGGTACGACCAGCTGCCCCGTAACCTCTTGCCGGGCGGCCCGGTGGTCTTCGATTCCCCCGACGAGCTGCACTACATCTCGCTGCGGGACGGCAAGCTCTACATGGTGGATGAGGTGTTGAAGTAGAAGCGCGCTGGTGAAGTGGTCCACCGACCTTTGCGGCCCTCTCAGGGCGGATCCCGGGGAAACACCACAAGACGAACTGGATCGGGTAGATATCGGCCGTCATCCACCGATGATCACCATGCCGCAACCTCCGCCGAGACAAGGGGTTGCGGGTCGGCCGAGTGGTTGGACCCTTCGGGGTCTCGGGGAGCGCTGCAGTCCCTGTCTGGGGAATGGGCGATCTCGCACACTCCCGTGCGGAGGTCCACATCCTCGGGGATTCGGAGGGCACCGACGGCTCCTCCCGGGCGGTACGGGAATTGTTGTCACCCCTTCGATCCCGCCGACTCCCCTACACTCCACAAGACGATTGCGGAAGGAAGCCCGATCATGCGAGCCATCACCCTTCTCCGTGGCAGCACCCCCTTCG
>CAYRXS010000455.1:0-3531 GCA_964428225.1 uncultured Planctomycetaceae bacterium | reverse complement strand
CCGGGCTATCGCCATCCCGTCTCGGACGGGGCGGAGAGCAACCACCTCGAGAAGCTGGTGCTCGACTTCACAGATCCACTCGTGCTGCTCGCGGCGGTCGGCGCGGCCGTGATCCTCGGCGGGTGGAGGGGAATCCTGGCCGGCGCATCGTTCCTGGTCGGCGCCACGGGAGCCGAGCGTGCTCCCGTCTCCGAGCCCGATGTGGCGTCCCGCTATCACGCCGCGAGCCGGGGGCTCGGAGCCGGGGCCCGAGGGCTTCTCTGGGGCGCGTTCGCCCTGAACGCGGTCTACCTCGTCTCCTTCTACTGGCCGGAGCCGCCGTGGAAGTCGGTCGGGCTGCTCACCGAGTACGCGCGAATCGGCTACGTGAAGTGCGGCGCGCTCGTCGCCGTGGTGGCGGGCTGCCTCGTGCTGCTGCCGAGCGCGGAGCGGGCCGCCGGACTGTCCGGCCGAGTCCGAACCTCGGTGAGGCGCGCACATGCCGCGCTAGGGTGGCTCCACCACGATTCCCACTGCGGCAGCAGGAATCGGGGTGGAGTTACCCAGATTTCGCATGCCCCGTGTCCGATCAGGCACGAGAGGTGGTGGAGGCTGGGCGTGCCCGATACACTCGAATCGGGCATCCTCGCATGAAATACGATCGCGACAAAGTGGAGGAAGTCGTCATGGCCTTGCTGACCTTGACGATGTTCGAGGATCACGGTGTCGTCCGCGCGTGGAAGGGTCAGGATTGGGACGTGATGGATGCACTGTTCCAGCGCGGCTGGATCCACGATCCGAAGGGCAAGGCCAAGTCTGTCGTCGTTACCGAGGAGGGAGAGGCTAAAGCACGGAAGCTGTTCGACAAGTACTTCGGCACGGCTGGCTGATCCACCGCTCTGCAGACGGCTTCCGCCGTACTGATCGGCAAGACGCTAAGCGGACGACAACAGCCCCGAGGTGGAAGCATCATGACAAGCAGCAAGAAGCGCAAGGCGACGCGCACGCGTGGAAAGAGGCAGAGCCCTCGTCGGTGCGGGATATGCGGGAAGTCCGGGAAGCTCACGCGGACCGAATGCTGTGGACAGTGGGTATGTGACGACGAGGACACGTATGTCATGTTCTCCTACGCCCGGAACAGTTGCCTCCGGAATCACCGACGCTACACCCTCTGCGGCCACCATCACACGGAGGAGCACGCTGGCGACTGGCGCGATTGTCCGGCGTGCCGCGAGGAGTTCGAGATGGAGATGTACGTCTACTACGGGACGAACGAGTACAACTTCGTCAAGCTCGAGAATCCACCAAGCTACGAACCTACGCGCTGCAAGCAATGCCGCACGGTCATACGCCTCGGTGAGGACGGGTACACGAAGCACGGCAAGGCCTACTACTGCGAAAGCTGTTCTCCCGTTCCCTGGTGATGTGTGCAGTCATCCTGGGGGAGGCCGATGCAACGGACGGTCGCCTCGCGACCACGCTGATGCCCACGGAGTTCCAAGAACCTTGATACGGTGAACAGGATGCCGACCTACGAGAAGGTGAACGTTTCTGAGCAACAACTCGAAGACTTGGTGCGCCAGTACGCGGGCGAGATCGAAGAGGGCCTGGTCTATATCGATCACCAGAACTGGACGGCGGCAGGCGGGCGGCTGGACGTCTTCATGGTGGATAGCGGCCGTGCCTTCGTTGTCGCGGAGCTCAAGGTGGTCGAAGAGGACGGAATGCTCCTGCAAGCCCTGGACTACTACGACTACGTAGCGTCACACGTCGAAGCATTCGCCCGGCTATACAAGGAGCAGAGACCTGATCCGACCCAGCCCGCGCGCCTTTTCCTGATCGCGCCCAGCTTCTCACAGACACTCGTCAACCGATGCAAGTGGATTGATGTGCCGATCTCGCTCTTCACGTTCGAGTGTCTGACGATCGAGGGAATGGACGGAATCCTCCCCGTATTCTCCGAGCAGGCGATCCCCTCCCCTCCGGATACGGTTGAGGTCCACCAGTTGAGTGACCATCTCGAGTACATAACAGACGCCGATGCCCGTTCGCTGGTTTCCGGGTTGCTGGACGAGGTCAGAGAGTGGGCACCGGATCGCGTCGTTCTGGATGCCATCAAGTACGCGATCTCCATGAAGGTGGACGGACACGTGTTCGCCTACCTGGAGACCCGACGCAAGTACTTCATAATCTCTACATACAATCCAGAGGACACATGGACGGCGTATCCAGTGCACGGCGCCGCCGACCTCGAAAGCGTGCGGCTTCTGATGATGGCGGCCATGGAGGCGCGTTCGCACTGAGGTCGTAGCACAGGAGGGCGTGGGGGGCCGGAGCCGCGACGGGGGCGGGCATAGGAGAGGGCGGCGGAGTCGACACGGATCGCCTCGAGGGCAGCGGGGGGGTATCAGGACGCAGACGATGTCGACCATGCCCGCGATCAGGGCCTGGGACTGGCCGACCCCCACCGATCCGGCCCCCGTCGGTATGATGGTGTGTGCCTTGCCCCTGCTCACGAGGCCGCCCGCCGGAATCGGCACCGAGCGAGCTTGACTCGTCATTCTCCCCTTCGGATCCATGACTGCGCGTTCTCGTCCACCCTACAAACCATCTCTTCCCGCTCAACAGTCCTGGATCCGCCGCCAGGCGCGACGAACCCTGGGCGGGCGGGCTCGGTCGGTGATGGACAGCCAGGACCTCGCCCAGGAGGCCCAGCACGCCGCTCTGCGCGAGGCCGGCGCTTGTGAGTTTTCGAGCGAGGGCTCGTTTCGGGCGTGGATGCGGGTCGTGGTGCGCAATCTGGCGGCCAAAGCGATGCGGCGACCGCCACCAGTCCCTGGGGAGCAAGATAGCTGGAGTCGGATTCCGGGTGCGGGAAGCACCCCTTCCGCCGGACTTCACCGTGAGGATGCGCGGCACCGCTGGCGCCGCCTTTCCGCATCGCTCTCGAAGAGAGACCGGAAAGTCGTAACGCTTCGCATCGTGGAGGGACTTCCATTCAAGGCGGTCGGAGATCGCCTGGGCATGGACGAGGGGCACGCGCGGGTGACCTTCAGCCGCTGCTTGAGGAAGCTGCGGGCGAGCGTGCGAGACGATGTCGACGATTGAGCCGGATCACGTCTGGGATCTCTGGTCGAAGGCCAGCGAGCAGGATGCGAGCTTGACGCCGGCGGAGTTCGCCTCGCGCTTCGGAGACGAGGCGGCGGACGTCCAGGCGCTCCTCGAGGTCGCCCTCGACGTGCGGGAGCAGGCGCCTCCTCCCTCCCTCGTGAATCTGCTGACCGGCGAGATCAGCCCCGAGGACGGACGACCACGGTTCGCGGGCTTCCGGCTGGAGGAAGAGCTCGGGCACGGAACCTCCGGAATCGTCTTTCGCGCCACGGATCTGCGCCCGGGGGGAGATGGGGAGACGGTAGCTCTCAAAATCCTCAACCCCCTTCTGGCGGCGGCACCGGAGCGCAGGGAACTCATTCTCCGGGAGGCGGAGATTGCGGGGGAACTCGACCATCCCGGCATCGTCCGCGTTCACGAGAGCGGGGTAGAGCGCGGGTA
>CAYRXS010000454.1:0-3547 GCA_964428225.1 uncultured Planctomycetaceae bacterium | reverse complement strand
ATTCCACCGTGCAGGGACGGTCGTCCCCGCGCCATGGATCCGCCGGACGGGTACATCTACTCGCTCGGAGTCGTGTTCTACGAGATGCTCACGGGACGCCTTCCCCTGGGCCGGTTCCCCTCTCCCTCGGAGAAGGTCGAGTGCGATCCCGGCGTCGACCACGTCGTGCTGAAGAGCCTCGAGCACGAGCCGGACGAGCGCTACCAGCGCGCCGCGGAGATGCGGGGCGACGTGGAGCGGCTGGGATCCGAGCCCGCGAGCGCGCCTCGATCCGTCCGGGCCGCCCCCGCGGGCGGAGCGGTTCCCCCGGAACGGTACGCGGCTCCCGCGGCGGTGCCGACCGACGACCCCGAGACCCTCGGGCGCCTGCGCCGCCTGTACCGCAACCTCGCGGTCGTCGGATTCGCGATCCTCGTCGTCTCCTTCCTCCCCTGGGGGACGATCTCCGGAGCCCCCACCATGTCCATCGACGGCGGCCCCGGGACGACGATCTTCCCGGGGTCGGTGACGATGTACGTCAACGTCCTCGACGGGCGGCTGACCCTCTACGGGCTCGTGCTCCCCAACTGGATGCACCTGCTCGTCTCCGCGGCCATCGGCGGGCTCGGGCTGGCAGGCCTGCTGTCGCGCTGGCGGCCCCCGCGCCTCCCCCTCGTGGCCCTCGGCGCGGCCGGGGCCTTCTTCGCGGGCTTCTGGCTCGTGCTCTTCCTCGTGGACGCGGGCGGCCGGGTCCTGCCCCCGCTGCCGGCCCTCGTCCTCGGTTACCTCCTGGCCGGATTCTTCGCCTGGAGGCTGCGGGGACCGCGCCCCGAGCGCCCTTCGCGCTACCGGCGCTTCGCCCGCATGCGGGCCCTGCACGATCACTCTGAGGATTCCTCGGGATCCTCCTGAGGGCGCCTCGGGCCGGAATCCTCGGTTTTCGAGGTTTCCGGCCCTTTTTGGTTCAGGTGGGCCGGATTCCGGCCGATTTGTCATTGCATCATATCTTCATGATATTATGATTTTTGCGCCTGGAACGAGCCCATGGTCTTTCCCTCCAGCCCGCCCGCCTCTCCGGCCGCCCTGCTGAAGCTGCTCGCCGAGCCGCTCCGCCTGCGCATCCTGGGGCTGCTCGACCGCGAGGAGCTCAGCGTGGGCGAGCTCTCCCGGGCCCTCGACCTCTCCCAGAGCCGCGTCTCGAACCACCTGCGGCGCCTGCGGGAGGCCCACCTGCTCTCCGAGCGCCACGTGGGCACGAGCACCTTCCTGCGCCTCGCCCCGCCCGTCGAGGGCAACTCGCTCCCCCACCGCCTCTGGGCGACCCTGGGGGCCGAGCTGGGGGCCTTCCCCGAGCACGAGGCGGATCTCGTTCGCCTCGACCGCGTGCTCGCCGAGCGCCGCGGCGCCGCCGACGAGCTCTTCGACCGCATCGCCCAGGACTGGGACAAGCTCGCCGGCGCCTTCGCCACCGGCCGCGCCCGCCTGTGCGCCGCCACGCACCTGCTGCCCCGCGACCTCGTGGTGGCCGACCTCGGCTGCGGCACCGGGTACATGGGCTCCGCCCTGCTCGGCATCACCTCCCGGCTGATCTGCGTCGACCGCTCGCCGGGGATGCTCGAGGAGGCGCGCCGGCGGCTGGGGAGCACGCTCCGCTCCACGCGGATCGAGTTTCGCCAGGGCGAGCTCGACGCGCTGCCGATCGCGGACGGCGAGGTCGATGCCGCGCTCGCGGGTCTCGTCCTCCACCACCTGCCCGAGCTCGACGCGGGGATCGCGGAGATGGCCAGGATCCTCCGGCCCGGAGGCACCCTCGCGATCCTCGAGCTCGCTCCCCACGGGGAGGCCTGGATGCGCCAGGAGCTCGGCGACCTCCACCTCGGGCTAGAGGCGGCCGACGTGATCGCCGCTCTCGAGCGCGCGGGATTCCGAGACATCGTCCTCGATCCGGTCGAGGACTCGTACCGACCACGTCGCGCGGACGCAGCTCCGGGCGACGAAGATCCGAACCTCACCCTCTACGTCCTTCGCGGCCACGCGCCGCCGACCACGCCCTAGAACGATGACATCATCCGCCACGACGAACGCTCTCGAGTTCAAGGTCGCCGACCTTTCCCTCGCCGACTGGGGCCGCAAGGAGATGGATCTCGCCGAGCACGAGATGCCCGGGCTCATGGCCCTGCGCGAGCAGTACCGTGACGCCAAGCCGCTCGCCGGCGCGCGCATCACGGGCTCGCTCCACATGACCATCCAGACCGCGGTCCTGATCGAGACCCTGCTCGAGCTCGGCGCCGAGGTGCGCTGGGCCTCCTGCAACATCTTCTCCACCCAGGACCACGCGGCGGCCGCGGTGGCCGTCGGTCCCGCGGGCACGCCCGATCGTCCGCAGGGCGTCCCCGTCTTCGCCTGGAAGGGCGAGTCGCTCGAGGAGTACTGGTGGTGCACCGAGCAGGCGCTCACCTGGCCGAACGGGACCAAGCCGAACATGATCCTCGACGACGGCGGCGACGCGACCTTGATGGTCATGAAGGGCCGCGAGTTCGAGGTGGCGGGCGCCGTGCCCGCGCCGACCGCCGACGATCCCGAGGACTGGGCCGAGCTGCTCAAGGCTCTGCAGAACGCCTTCGCCGCCGATCCCACGAAGTGGACGGAGATCGCCAAGGAGATCCGCGGGGTCACCGAGGAGACGACCACGGGGGTGCACCGGCTCTACCAGATGCAGGAGAGCGGCGAGCTCATCTTCCCCGCGATGAACGTGAACGACTCGGTCACCAAGAGCAAGTTCGACAACATCTACGGCTGTCGTCACTCGCTCGTGGACGGGATCATGCGCGCCACGGACGTGATGATCTCCGGCAAGGTCGCGGTGGTGTGCGGCTACGGCGACGTCGGCAAGGGTTGCGCCCAATCCCTGCGCGGCCAGGGTGCGCGCGTCATCGTCACCGAGATCGACCCGATCTGCGCCCTGCAGGCCCTGATGGAGGGCTACGAGGTCCTGCGGATGGAAGACGTCGTCGAGGAGGCGGACATCTTCGTGACCGCGACCGGCAACTACAACGTGATCACCGCCGACCACATGTCGCGGATGAAGAACAACGCGATCGTCGGCAACATCGGCCACTTCGACAACGAGATCGACATGGCGGGGCTCGCGAAGATCGACGGCATCCAGAAGCAGGTAATCAAGCCCCAGGTCGATCGCTGGGAGTTCCCGGACGGCCACGGGGTGATCGTGCTCGCCGAGGGGCGTCTCCTGAACCTCGGCTGTGCGACGGGCCACCCGAGCTTCGTGATGTCGAACAGCTTCTCGAACCAGGTGATCGCCCAGATCGAGCTCTTCAACCACCCCGAGGACTACGACAAGGCGGTCTACGTCCTGCCCAAGCACCTCGACGAGAAGGTCGCCCGCCTGCACCTCGGCAAGCTCGGCGCGAAGCTCACGGTGCTCACCCAGGAGCAGGCGGACTACATCGGGATCCCGGTGGACGGCCCCTACAAGCCGAACCACTACCGGTACTAGCCCAACCTGAAGGGTTCAGAATTCCGTTTCTGGACTTACGTCGATCTCGGA